>DATIKK010000001.1:0-11852 GCA_035477635.1 Bacteroidales bacterium
AAAAAGAAAGCAACGACGGCTATATGCATGGATTTACTGAAAATTATATTAAGGTTAAAGCACCTTACCGCTCTGAGTTGGTTAACCAAATCCAGGAAGTTGGTCTCGACAATCTTGACTCCAACGGTTGGTGTTTCATTCTGAAATGACTTTTAATCATTCTGCGCGTTAGCGAAGAAACTCATTTTTTTGTAAGATAGAAGTCTAATTAAATCTGAAAATTTTCCAATACCATGAATTTAAAAAACCTTTGCGAAGAAGTTTGTAATCTTGCCCGTAACACTGGATCGTATATCAGAGAGGAAGTAAAACAATTTCGCAAAAATGAGATTGAAACCAAAAGCCTACACAATTTCGTAACTTATGTTGACAAGACCTCAGAGAGACTTCTGGTTGACAAATTGCAGGAACTTCTTCCTCAGGCGGGTTTCATAGTTGAAGAGAACACCCTTCAGAAAGACGGTCGCGAGTACATGTGGGTGGTTGATCCACTCGATGGTACAACCAATTTTATTCATGGGCTGCCGATATTCAGTATATCAGTTGCACTCATGCAGAGGGATGAAGTTTTGCTCGGAGTGGTTTACGAAATAAATCATAATGAATGTTTCTGGGCAATAAAGGGGCAGGGAGCCTTCATAAACGGTACCCCGATCAAGGTTTCGGTTGCTCCTACCGTACACGACAGTTTATTTGCCACGGGATTCCCATACTATGATTACAGCAGGCTTGAAAATTATATGGACCTTTTTATATGGTGTCTTCGTAACTCGCATGGGGTGAGGCGAATGGGAAGTGCGGCTGTTGACCTTGCTTATGTAGCTGCCGGCCGGTTCGATGGTTTCTTTGAATACAGCCTTAGTCCGTGGGATGTGGCTGCCGGAAGCCTCATAGTTTCAGAAGCCGGTGGAAGAGTTTCTGACTTTAGCGGAGAAAGGAACTTCATTTCTGCAAGGGAAATACTGGCGACCAACCCATTGATTTTTGATGAACTGCTTCAAAAAGTAAAAGTTGCATTTAAATCATAACAATATTTTGATTAGGTTCTGATTTTAAGTTTGTTGTTTACTATAAAATTTCTACTTTTGCAGTCCCGTTTGCGGGCCTTTAATTCACTTATTGTTTAACCCGGCTTTTGCGAATTGTGACAACAGGTTCCTGAAAGCCACAATTATTAATCAAATTTTCAATGTCAGAAGAAAACAAAAATCTGAACCCATCAGAAGAACAACCAGTAGAGAATGTAGCTGAAAATACAGAAGAACCTCAGGAGGCAGATGTGGCCTCTGAGCTTACTGGGGAAGTAAGTGCTGCAGAAAATGAAACTACTGAAACCCGTATTAAGTCAGAACCATCTAAGAAAAAAACAGGATGGTCGGAGCCTCAGGTTCCAGGTGTATTCGACTGGGATTCAGCAGGAAAGAAAAAAGAGACGTACTCCAGCGCCGACCATCAGCGGATGGAGAAGCTCTACGAGGATACCCTGAAAATGATTGGCGAAGGCGAAGTCATTGATGGAAATGTTGTTTCGATGAACAATCGCGAAGTGGTTGTAAACATTGGTTACAAATCTGATGGGGTAATTCCGGCAGCCGAAGTGCGTTACAATCCTAATCTGAAAATTGGAGACAGCATAGAAGTTTTTGTTGAAAGCCAGGAAGATATTAGTGGCCAGTTGGTTCTTTCGCATAAAAAGGCGCGTACGCTTCGTTCGTGGGAGCGTATCAATGCTGCCTTGAACAACGATGAAATTATTAACGGCTTTGTTAAGTGCCGCACCAAGGGAGGACTGATTGTTGATGTATTTGGCATTGAAGCTTTCCTGCCTGGTTCGCAGATAGATGTGAAACCCATTCGCGACTATGATATTTACGTTGGCAAAACGATGGAATTCAAAGTTGTGAAGATAAACCACGAGTACAAAAACGTGGTTGTATCACACAAAGCGCTCATTGAGGCTGAACTGGAAGTTCAGAAAGCTGAAATTATTTCTAAGTTGGAAAAAGGCCAGATTCTGGAAGGAACAGTTAAAAACATTACCTCATATGGAGTTTTTGTTGACCTGGGAGGGGTTGACGGCTTAATTCATATTACTGATCTTTCGTGGGGCCGGATAAGCCACCCGGAAGAGATAGTGGCTCTTGACCAGAAAATAAATGTAGTAATACTTGATTTTGACGAAAACAAAAAACGTATCGCCCTTGGTCTGAAGCAGTTGTCGTCGCACCCGTGGAATTCGCTTGATTCTGAAATGAAGGTGGGCGACAAAGTAAAAGGAAAAGTAGTTGTAATTGCCGACTATGGCGCCTTTATTGAGGTAGCTCCCGGCGTGGAAGGTCTGATCCATGTGTCGGAAATGTCGTGGTCGCAGCACCTGCGTACTGCACAGGATTTCCTGAAAGTGGGTGATGAACTGGATGCAGTTATATTGACACTCGACCGTGAAGAAAGAAAAATGTCACTTGGCATAAAGCAACTGATTCCCGACCCGTGGGCAAACATTGTTGAAAAATACCCTGTAAACTCAAAACATACTGCAACGGTTCGCAACTTTACCAACTTCGGCATTTTTGTTGAACTTGAAGAAGGTGTTGATGGGTTGATTCACATCAGCGACCTCTCATGGAGCAAAAAAATCAAACACCCGGCCGAATTTACCAGAATAGGTGAAAATATCGAAGTTGTGGTTTTGGATGTAGATAAGGAAAATCGCCGCCTAAGCCTCGGACACAAGCAAATTGAAGAAAATCCTTGGGATGTGTTCGAAAGTGTTTTCACTATCGACTCTGTGCATCAGGGAACCATTGTAGGAACATCCGATAAAGGAGTTATCGTATCATTGCCATACGGCGTTGAAGGTTTTGCTCCCACACGCCATGTGATTAAGGAGGACGGAAGCCCTGCAAAAATGGACGAAACCCTTGATTTCAAGGTAATTGAATTTAACAAGGAAAGCAAAAAAATTGTGGTTTCGCATACAAAGGTTTACCATGACGCCAAAGCAGCCAAAAAGGAAGTCGAAAATGTTGAGAGAAAACCCAAGGAGAAAGCTCCTAAAACCACGGTGAAAAACATTAAAGACTCAATGGAAAAAACCACGCTTGGCGATCTCGGAGTTTTGGCTAATCTGAAAACTGAAATTGAAAAGACCGAAAAAACGGCCCTGAAAAAGAAGCTGGCAGTTTTAGACGAAAAAGTTAAGGAAGAAAAGGCTAAGGAACCTAAAGTGGAAGCTGCCGAAGAGATCAAAATCGAAACCCCAAAGGCAAAAACATCACGCAAGAAGAAAGAAGAATCTTCTGACTCGGTTGAAAAGCCAGAATCAGAGTAATCATTTTCTTTTACATAGCAAATTTGCCGGAAACCGTCCCTATGGGGCGGTTTCTGTTTATAATTGCTCCGGTTTTTCGTGCAAACAGCTATTTTACCGAAAGCTCAGGGTAAACCCAATTGAATAACCGCTTCCGCTACGGCAGATAACGATTTTTCAACCTTGCAAGGCTGCTAGGAATACGCTTACAGGATGCATGGCTATGCGTTGAGTTCCATCATATATTTGCTGGCGGCAACTCATACCTGAAGCACAAATAATTGCGCTTCGAGGCGTATTCCGGATGGCCGGGAAAAGCCTTAGTTCGCCTATTTGCATACTCATTTTATAATTCTTTTTTTCAAAACCAAATGACCCGGCCATTCCGCAGCAACCGCATTCAATCCTTTCAAACTGTAAATTTGGCACCATTTGAAACAATTCCATGGTAAAATCTTTCTCCGACAAGGCCTTCTGATGACAATGGTTGTGGTAGTAAACCTCCATTTGGTAGCCCGAGAAGACCTTCATATTAATCCGCCCTGCTTCAACTTCACCGAATAAAAATTCGTCGAATGTGAAAGTATTTTCAGCAAGGTTGATGGCATCAGGCCGGGTTTCTTCAGGGCACAATGCCGGGTATTCATCCCTTAAAGTAAGTATGGCTGATGGTTCAAGGCCAATTAAGGGTCGGCTTTTACTTACAATTGGATGCAATAATTGAATGTTTTTGATTACAACTTTCGAAGCTTTTTTCAGAAGACCCTTTGAAATGGCTGCCCGGCCACTTTCGGCATTGTCGGGAATAATGACCCGGTAACCTAACCTGTTAAGTAGTGTTATTGCGTTTATGCCAGTTTGGGTGTCGAAAAAGTTTGTAAACTCATCACAAAAAAGTATCGCACTTTTTTTGCCATCAACCTTTCCGTTGAGGTATGGCAAACGTTTTCTGCTCCATTGCATTAATGTTGGGTGATTCATTGCAGGCAGACTTCTTTGTGGCTCAAAGCCCAGCAATTTTTTAAAAATGTGCGATATTACGGGTGTTTTTACCAGGCAGTTGTATGCAAATGGAAATCGGCTTCCTAACCCGGAAATTTCTGGCAGGGATGCTAATAATCTTGCGCTTACAGGTGTTCCGTTAACGAGGTAGTACTGTTGAAGGGCTTCGGATTTGAAACGCGCCATATCTATGTTAGAAGGGCATTCTGCCTTGCACGCCTTGCATTGCAGGCAGCTATCTAGTACCTCCCAAAGTTCCGGGTGGTCAAACGGATTTTTATGCGTAGAATGAGTAATAATTTCGCGAAGCATATTTGCCCTTCCACGGGTAGTGTTTTTCTCGTCAGGGGCTACATGGAATGACGGACACATAACTCCTCCCATTTTTGATGATTTACGACAATCGCCGGAGCCGTTGCAATTTTCAATTGCCCGCAGAAATCCATGTGTTTTGCTGTAATCGAAGAAGGTTTTTAATTTTTGCTCAGTTCGCTCCGGTACGAATCGCAAATAGGCCTTCATTGAGGGTGTATCCAGAATTTTGCCTGGATTAAAAATGTTTTCCGGATCCCAGGTTTTTTTAACCTCCTGAAGCATAGAGTAAATTTTAGGGCCGAGCATAATTGGAACAAATTCGCCCCGAAGGCGACCATCTCCATGTTCACCGCTTAGTGATCCCCGAAAACGTTTAACCAGCAATGCTGTTTCATGTGCAAGCTCGTAAAAACGTTCAACATCGGTAGGGTTTTTCAGATTCAGAATTGGCTTCATATGCAATTCTCCCGCGCCAACATGAGCGTAATACACGCAGGAAATATTTGAATTTTTTAAAATCCTGGAATGCTCACTGTGAAATTTTGGAAGGTCCTCAACAAAAACGGCAGTATCTTCGATAACCGATACAGGTTTTGCATCGCCTTTTACATTTGAAAGTACTCCTAATCCAGCCTTTCGAAGGGCCCAGACCAGATCCATGTCTTTTCCAAAAACTTCCAGAAAATGATACCCGAGGCTCTTTTGTATAAGGGCTTGTTTTAAAGCTTCCGTTTTTACCAGAATTTCTTTTTGGGTATTTTCTGCAAACTCTGCAACGAGAATTGCTCCCGGGTTACCACTGATAAAAAAGAGGTTGCGGCTCTGGGCTAAATTTTCCCTGCTGCAATCAAGCACAACCCTGTCGAGCAATTCCACGGCAGACGGAGCATAATTAAGTACCGTAAGATTGGCCTGCAAAGCTTCTTCAATATTATTCAGGTGAATGCACAAAAGGCCTTTTTCGGGTGGAGGAAGTGGTACAAGGTTTAATTTTATTTCAGTAAAAAGAGCTAAAGTTCCCTCTGACCCTGCAAGAACTTTACAGAAATTGAATTTCTCTTCCCTTTTGTCAAACAATTGCGATTTTAGTAAAATGTCTAAAGCATAACCTGTATTGCGCCTTTTTATTCTCGGGTCAGGATATTGGTCCGCTATCTCCTTTTGATTTTCCGGCTTGGAAAGTAACTCATAAATTTGGTTGTAGATGCAGCTTTCCAAGTTCGTGCCAATGCATTTTTTCTGGAATGAGTCATTGTCTGTTGGCCCAAAAACGACCTCGCTTCCATCGGCAAGAAGTGCTTTTATCTCCAAAGTATGCTCGCGAGTACTGCCATAGACCAGCGAATTTGCCCCACACGAATTATTGGCTACCATGCCTCCGATCATGCACCGGTTCGAAGTTGATGTTTCCGGCCCAAAAAAAAGCCCGTGCGGCTTTAAAAAATTATTCAGTTCGTCGAGTACTACTCCTGGTTCAACCTTAACCCACATTTCACCAGAATTCAACTCCAAAATGCGGTTCATGTACCTTGAAAAATCTATTACCATTCCATGCCCTACCACCTGCCCTGCAAGCGAAGTACCTGCAGTACGCGGAATAATTGGTAATTTAAACTGCCGGCAAAATGACAAAGTCTTTTTCAAGTCTTCCAGGTTGCAGGGACGGCATACTGCCACAGGAAGCTCCCTGTAAACTGAGGCATCGGTTGCGTAAAGAATCCGCCACATTTCATCATAATACAAATCACCATCTAATTGCGCTGACAATGTGTCGAATGGATAATTACTTTCTGGTGACTTCATAATGAAAAGTTTATTAATCTCCTGATATAATTTGTGAAGCACCGTAGGCGTTGGCGTTCTGCAAATGGTTTTCCTGTTTCAGAATCTGGTTATTTCACCTTCTTGCTAAATTTTTTTTCTTCTAATTATCTTCTTTGCCTGAGCCAACAGAGTTTTTGACAAGGTTTCGCAACAAGGAAAGTATTATTATAGGCATGAAAATGGTTAAAAATACTTTAATCCAGATTTTGTCCAACTGTCCACCTGCAATTAACATCCAGATTAACATCAGAAATGCCACATCAAAAATTATCAGAATCGAATTCAGGGGTTCCTTTTTTATCCATTCCGGAAAATAAAACGAAACTGATTTTTCAGAAGACTCTTTTAAGAGGCGGTAAAAGCAGAAAATCCAGATGCCTGGAATAACAACACCCAAAATTAATCCAACCAAATGAAAAGGAATCAATTCTAATGAATAGCTTGCACCCAATAGAAAATGCCCAAATGAATTGAGAAGAAAATTGGTGTTGTTGCCTGCTGAAGCCTCTACCACGCGGTGCATTAATTTGTGCCATTTTGGTTCATTCATGCAATTAATGAATATAGTTAAGGGCAATTTTTTTATTTCAAAAATAAAGTTAATTTGAAAATTAGCTTTATTTTGCACTTTGTTTTAAAAGGTTGTTCAATTTTTTGAATATTCACTAAATTTTGCAGATATGAAAAATGAAAGAACTATTGGCGGTTTTGCTATCACGGTCATTTTTATTTTTTTTATTACGCTGACCCTTGCCAAGCCTGCAATGGCGCAGGACGATGATCCACAACCAGAACGCGAACCTAAGACAGGGTGGCGGCTGGGCGGGCTATTACCAACTATAACTTTCGATAGCGACCTGGGTTTTCAGTACGGGGCACTGGTCAATATTTTCAATTATGGCGATGGGTCGAGATTCCCAAGATACGACCACTCGCTTTATTTCGAAATTTCAAGATTTACAAGGGGTAGTGGTAACCACCGGTTTTTTTATGATTCCGACCAATTAGTCAGAGGGATCAGGACAACATTCGACCTAACCTATATTACTGATCCTCTGATGAGTTTTCATGGTTTTAACGGACATGAGTCAAGTTTTCATCCAGGGTTCATTGACGAGGAGTTGACTGACCCTCAATTTGCATACAGGAGCCGTGCTTTTTATGCGCACGACCGGAAAATGTTCAGGACTAAACTTGACCTTCAAGGAGCACTTGCGGGCGAAAACCTCAGGTGGGTTTCTGGTTTCGAGTTGTATAATTTCGCAATCGGTTCCGTAAATGAGGCGAAATTGAATGAAAAATTAGACCCCGAAGACCACCTGCCCGATGTCCCTGGCCTCTACGATCTATACAAACAATGGGGCTTTATAGAACCCGGCGAAGCAAATGGCGGATGGGTTAATTATCTGAAAGCTGGAATTTCTTACGATACCAGAGACAATGAGCCCAACCCAATGAGGGGTGTTTGGTCTGAAGTGGTTTTGGTAGTCGCGCCAAATTTTATGGTTACAGGCGACTATGGCCATGCAAAATTATCTGTTACTCACAGGCAATATTTTACATTAATTGAGAACGACCTTTCTTTTGCCTACAGACTGGGATTCCAGCAAACTGTGGCAGGTAGGGCGCCGTTTTATATTCAACCTCTGGTAGTTACATCATTTTTAAGAAGTATCAACTCCGAGGGTCTTGGTGGTTCCAGAACACTGCGCGGTATAAGGCGCAACAGGGTGGTAGGCGACGGATTTGCAATGGGAAACTTTGAGCTTCGCTGGAAATTTGCCCGGTTCAATATAGGAGCAACCAACGTTTATCTGGGACTGAACGGGTTCTTTGATGCCGGAAGGGTTATTGATCCAATAGATATTAACCTTGATGCTGTACCACCTGCTGAAAGAGCTCTCCATTTCGATCGTGACGGAGAAAGAGTACACATGACAGCTGGAGCCGGATTCAGAGTGGCCATTAACGAGAACTTTATTGTAGCGGCTGATTTTGGCAGGGCTTTTGACGAACGCGACGGAGGGTCAGGTTTATATATTGGCCTGAATTATCTTTTTTAGTAGCAGGCGGCAATTTTCCGTGTAATAGGTCTATTTATCAACTATCCATATTGTTGGTTACAGTTCAGGGTTGGATATCAGGAAGACATCCGGCCCTGAACTTCTGATTTCCAAATTGAGTCAACTGCGAAAAACAACTTCTGTTGAAAACGGTTACTGGGCGGGATGCTCATTTAAAAATCCGGTAACTTTTACGGTGGTTGAGCGGATGCGAAATCACCGGGTGACCAATATTTGAATCTTGTTTTCGGAGCGCATTCAACTATTTAGGTAAAAATCGCCATTACTTTGGTAATTTTGGAAAAAAAATGCAAAGCGAAAATCATACCTTAATTCAAGTAAAAAATCTATATAAATCTTATGGCCACCTTCAGGTGTTAAATGGCATAAACTTGAATATCGCGGCCGGAGAAATTGTTTCAATTGTTGGCGCATCAGGTGCCGGAAAATCGACCTTGCTTCATATTATGGGCACGCTTGATCCTTTTGACCAGGGGGAGCTTATTGTCAACAATCAGGATATTAAAGGCTTTAGTGATCAAAAATTGTCGGATTTCCGCAACAAAAACATAGGTTTTGTTTTTCAGTTTCATCATTTGCTTCCTGAGTTTTCCGCTCTTGAAAATGTTTGCATTCCAGCCTACATTAGTGGAAAGGGAAGGGCAGAGGCCGAAAAAAAAGCTGGAGAATTGCTATCCCTGCTCGGATTGAGCGATCGTTTGAGCCACAAACCCGGCGAACTTTCGGGAGGCGAACAACAAAGGGTGGCTGTGGCACGGGCTCTTATCAACGACCCTGCTGTGGTTTTGGCCGACGAACCAAGCGGAAATCTCGATTCCAAAACTTCGGAAGAGTTGCACCGCCTTTTCTTTTCGCTCAGGGAAAAATTCGGACAGACGTTCGTTATTGTTACACACAACACCGAACTTGCAAACATGGCCGACCGTAAATTAACCATTAAGGATGGAGTGATCCTTTAATTCGCCATATGCAGGAATTAAGGTACTTGCTTTATACTGCAATTCGACTATTCCTTCTTGATTTCAACAGTGAAAATAATTTTTTGGTCGTATGTTAATCGGGTTGAATTTTAGTGTAATTTTGCAGCCTTATTAACCAGTGATTTCTGCGAAACTAAATAGATGGAGTTCTTCCTGTTTTGCCGGGAACATCCCGAAATGACGAAGCGTTCTGCTTTTCCCGGAAACACCCTAAAAAAATACTGTGAATCAATTTGAAAATTTGAACATCTCCCCCGGAATTCTGGGGGCTCTTCGTACTTTGGGATATGAACAGCCTATGCCAGTTCAGGAACAGGTTATCCCATTAATGTTAAACACCTCCGACGATATTATTGCTCTGGCGCAAACCGGTACTGGGAAGACCGCCGCCTTTGGAGTTCCTCTTGTACAAATGACTGATGTGTCGGTAAACAGGCCACAGGCACTTGTGCTTTGTCCAACGCGCGAGTTATGCATTCAGATCACCGCCGACCTTCTTAGTTTTGCGGTGAATGTTCCGGGTTTAAATATTTTGCCCGTTTATGGTGGTGCTTCTATCGAAACCCAATTGCGCCAACTAAAAAAGGGCACTCAGATAATTGTTGCCACACCTGGCAGGCTCAACGACCTTATACGTCGTAAAGCGGTAATGATGGAACAAATTGGTACTGTTGTACTTGACGAGGCAGATGAAATGCTCAACATGGGTTTTGAAGAAAGCATCGCCGAAATACTCAGATGGTTGCCGTCTTCAAGGCGTACCCTTTTGTTTTCGGCAACCATGCCTTTGGATGTAGCCAAAATTGCCCGGAAATATATGAAAACGCCTGTTGAAGTAACAATAGGCACGCGTAATGCTGTTTCGGCCAATGTTACACATGTGGTTTACCAGGTTAACGGACGATATAAATACGAGTCGCTTAAACGTATAGTTGATTTTGAGCCGGATATATTTGGAATTGTTTTCTGCCGTACCCGGCGCGATACTCACGAAATTGCCTCCCGACTCATAGCTGATGGCTACAATGCCGACGCTCTTCACGGAGATTTGTCGCAGGCACAACGTGATTCCGTAATGAATAAGTTCAGGAGTCGTAATATCAATTTGCTTGTTGCCACTGATGTTGCAGCCAGGGGGTTAGATGTAGATGACCTGACTCATGTGATAAATTTTGACCTGCCCGACGACCTCGACGCATATACACACAGAAGTGGAAGAACCGGCAGGGCGCACAAAAAGGGTATTTCTGTTTCATTGATTTCGCCACGCGAAAAAAACGTGCTTACCCAGCTTCAGCGACTACTTAAGGTAACTTTTAATACCGTTCCGATACCCACCGGCAAAGAAATTTGCAGCAAACAGATGATGCATTGGGTAAAAAAACTCGACACCGTAGAGGTATCGCACCATCTTCTCAGAAAAATGGTTCCGGGTGTATATGATGTGCTTGAGGGTTTCAACAGCGAGGAACTTATACGCAGATTGGCTGGCCTTGAATTTGAAAAATTGCTTACCGAATACCATGATACGCCAGATATTGAGCCCGTTTTAGCAACCCCCGGCCAGGATAGTAGAAGTAAAAGACGTAATCGCGATTTTTCAGGCAATAACGAAAATTTTACACGCCTTTTTATTAACCTTGGTAAGCAGGATGGCCTTTTCCCAAAAGAACTTATGGGTTTGGTCAATAAGAACTTAAAGGGTGAACGTATCAACTTCGGCCGCATCGACTTAATGCGCGATTGCTCATTTTTTGAAGTCGAATCGCAACAGGCCGGTGTGCTGGTAAAAAATATGAAGAATGTAACTTTTGGTAACAGGCGGGTCGATATTTCTGTTGCCAGGCGTGATAAAACTCCAAAGGAAGATGTAGTTTCCAGGAATCACCGGAAACAACTTACCCTAAAAGATTTCGATTTGCCTGTAGGGGAGTTATGGAGTAAGTAGATTTCAGGTTCCTCAGAGGTGAGAACAAATGTGAGCCGTCAATGCCCGGTTATCGGTTGCATTGTGTCGTAGAGCATTCAAACCACAGCTGTATGTGTATTAACCTGGCAGGCTAAAATGTATTTCGTTCTAAATACTAAACTTTAAGCCGTCATAGGCCAGGTGAATATTTGGAGGTAGTTCTTTTTCAACCTCACTGTGTAG
Organism: Bacteroidales bacterium; assembly: GCA_035477635.1. Taxonomy (GTDB): domain Bacteria; phylum Bacteroidota; class Bacteroidia; order Bacteroidales; family UBA7960; genus UBA7960. Next base: position 11,668 of record DATIKK010000001.1, read on the forward strand.
TCCCATCTGGTGGCTTATATGAGTGATAAAGGCTTTTTCAGGCGCAAGCGATTTAATTACCGCAAGAGCTTCCTCAAGGTTAAAATGCGATGGATGCTTTTTTTTACGCAATGCATTTATCATAATCACTTTTGACCCCCTCATTTTTTCCAATTCTTCTTTTTCAATCAGGTTAGCATCAGTAA
>DATIKK010000002.1:0-4834 GCA_035477635.1 Bacteroidales bacterium
GGCATATTATTCCCGTTTACAGTTAAGCAACAACTCGGGCCACAAATGCTCGACTTAAAAGTAAGCAGCGTTGAAATTAATACAGGTCTTGGCGCTGATGCTTTCAAGATAGAATAATTGGCCGGAATATCCCAATAAGTAGCGTTCAATGTAAAATTGAGCGCTACTTTTTTTTGGATAAAATGAGGTTGTTCAAACAGGGTTTAATGCATACCTTTGAGAGCGGTGGTTGCATAAAGCTCAAAGACTTTTTATAAAAGGATGAACGAATCATGGTAAAAAAAATAAAAGGTATCGGGAACCAAATCAGGCAGTTGGTTCAATTTCTTGAAAAAGGGATCTGGCAGATTTCTCTGCACAATTTGCCCCGTAGAAAATCATGGATCATAAGGCAAATACGGGTTATATTGCTGGCTTTAAGAGGTTTTAACGAAGACAATGTTGGATTACGGGCCTCTTCGCTTACATTTTTCACCCTTTTAAGTTTGGTTCCTGTAGTAGGGCTGGGGTTTGGAATTGCCAAGGGATTTGGTCTCGAAATGTATTTGGAGCAGCAACTGGCAGTAGCTTTGGCCGGTCATGAGGAAGTTATGAAGTGGGTACTTAGTTTTTCGCAATCGCTGTTGCAGAGAGCCAGCGGGGGAATGGTGGCCGGCCTTGGGATTATGATATTGCTTTTTACGGTATTTATGGTAATGAAGAATATCGAAGAGGCGTTCAACGACATCTGGCAGGTAAAAAAATCCAGACACTGGACAAGAATGCTCAGCGACTATTTTGCCATTATGTTTATTGCACCGCTGTTTATTATCCTTTCAAGCGCAGCTACGGTTTTTCTCAACACTCAGGTACACCAGCTTACAACAGAATTTGAGTTTTTCGGTTTCTGGAGCCCAGTTTTATTCTTCCTCGTTAATCTTATTCCGTACGTATTGATATGGGTTATCTTCACAATAGTTTATATGGCTATGCCCAATACCAATGTAAAATTTTCATCGGCAGTTTTGTCCGGTATAACTGCTGGTACTCTTTTTCAGTTAGCTCAATGGGGGTATATCAACTTTCAGATAGGCGTTTCGGCTTATAATGCTATTTATGGGAGTTTTGCAGCATTGCCGTTGTTGCTTTTGTGGCTTCAGATAAGCTGGTTTATTGTGCTTTTCGGAGCAGAGCTAGCTTTCGCAAACCAAAATGTTGAAAATTACGAATTCGACAAAGAAACGCAAAATATAAGTCCTTTTAATAAAAAACTGCTTTCGATATATGTCATGTACAATCTTGTACAATATTTCCTGAGAGGTAAACCGGCGCCCGATTCGGAAAAAATCGCAATTGAACTGGAGATTCCAAATAAGCTGGTACGATCCATACTCAACGACCTGGTTGAAGTTGGGCTGGCAAATGAGGTTCAAACCCATAAAGCAAAACAATCGGCCTACCAGCCTGCCCTTGATATTAATCAGATAAGCATTCAGATGATAATAGAAAGACTCGATAAAAAAGGAATGGATTTTTTGGTGGCCAAAAACACAGAAGTTTTCCAATCTTTGAAAAACTCTCTTGATTCCTTTCGCAACAATCTGGCTAATTCTGAAAAGAACCTCTTGCTGAGGGATCTGGCAACTTCAGAACCCGTTACTAACTGAGCCTTTATTTTTGTTATTTCGCCTTAAAAGAAAAAACACCAGGAGAATTGCTGCGAGGCTTGCTGTTGCGTAGAAAACTGCACCTGTTCCCAGTCCAACGTTCTCAATTTCGATAGTGATATATCCGTTATGCTTCAGGTAATAAATGGTTACGGCAGCAGCATTATTAAAAAAATGAGCAAATACAGGCACCCAGATATTGCGCGTAAGGACTAATTGGTAACCTAAAATCACTCCCAAAGCCAACCTGGGTAAAAACCCGAAAAACTGCAGGTGCATCGCGCTGAACAATATGGCCGAAAGCCAAACTGCCAGATGTACGTTGCCAGACCAACGACCAAGCTCTTTCTGAATTATGGCTCGGAAAACAAACTCTTCGCCAACCGCCGGGATTATGGCAATCATAAACAAATTGAAAAACAATGCCTGCCAGCCGGTAACCTCAAGGAAAAGCCTTGTTGCGGCCATTGCCCTTTCTTCTTTCAGTCGCATCCAGGTCTCCATACGGTGCAAAAACTCTGGAAGAGATAAATTTTCATTTATGTTTATCAGGAAGTTTACCAGAGGCAATGCGATAAGCATGAGCAGGGCCACAAGAGCCATATTTAAAAAAAACGGGGGTTGATTAGCACCAAGGTATAACAAGGGACGTTTTCCAACAAGCCATGCAAAAACAATCGAAGGGATAATAAACAGCCCGATATGACTCAACACCTGCAAATAACGGGCAAAATTCAGGTTGCCGGCAAGCTGGCCGCCTTCGCCGCTCAAGATCAATTGAATGGCTTCACCCCCAAAAACCGGCGCAGCAATTAGCATTCCCACCGTTACTGTTGCAAAAACCCCTGTGAGGGATAACAATATTAGCAGAATAAGCCGGCTAAACGGATGAGTTGCTCCGAGTAATCCCTTATCGTTCATTTTGATGCAATGGATTAATTTTGCCTTTCAAATGGCAGGTAAAAATAATAAATCTATTCTAAAGCCGTGACGCCCATTTCTAACCCCAGGGAGGTTTTGCGTAAAGTTTCTTTTGGGAAAATAGTTTTCAGCCGCCAACCCATAATACTGGCGCCAATGGAAGATGTAACAGACCCTCCATTCAGGCTTATATGCAGGGAAATGGGAGCCGACTGGGTTTATACCGAGTTTATTTCGGCCGACGGGCTTATACGCGACGCTCACAAAAGCCTTCAGAAGCTGGATATTCAAAGCAAAGAGCGTCCGGTGAGCATTCAGATTTTCGGAGCCGACATTGCTTCAATGGTTGAAGCAGCGCGTGTAGCAGCCAACAGCAACCCGGATTTTGTGGACATCAATTTTGGGTGCCCGGTGCGCAAAGTTGCATCCAAGGGTGCCGGCTCGGGCATAATGAACGATGTACCGAAAATGGCTGAGATGACCCGCAGGATTGTTGAGGCGGTAGATGTTCCGGTAACAGTAAAAACCCGCCTAGGGTACGACAAACAAACCAAAAACATTGTTGACATTGCTGAGCACCTTCAAGATTGCGGCATTGCGGCACTTGCCATTCATGGTCGCACACGGTGCCAGCTCTACACCGGACAAGCCGACTGGTCGTTGATTGGTGCTGTGAAAAACAACCCCAGAATGCATATTCCCATAATCGGTAATGGCGATATTACAAACCCCCAGGAAGCATTGCACGCTCTGGACAGATACGGCGTTGATGGTATAATGATTGGCCGCGCAGCGATCGGCAACCCTTGGGTGTTCAAGGAAGTAACCCGTTTTTTTGACAAGGGCGAGGTGGCATCCCCGCCTGATGTAACAGAGCGTATTGCAGTTTGCAGAAGTCACCTGGAGGCCTCAGTTGCCTGGAAAGGAGAGAGGGTGGCCATTTTCGAAATGCGAAGGCATTATAGCCAGTACTTCAAAGGCATGGTGCATTTTAAACCCTTTCGCATGAAACTTGTCGGAGCAAGTAGCCTTGACGAATTACAGGAAATATTTGACGAAATACTTACTGTTGACTTTAGCAAAGTTCCTTCACTTCCTGACGCAACTGAAAGCGCCAGTTAAAAAGGTCAGTTACATTCATTACCTTTAAATCGAGCCACAAAGCATTAATCCCTGCCTTTCTGGCGCCCTCTACATGTTGATATGTGTCGTCAATAAAAAGGGTCTCTTCTGCTACAAGTCCATTCTCGCTAAGAACATGTTGAAATATTCTCAACTCGGGCTTCCGCATGCGCATTTTAAACGACAAGTACGATTGTTCAAAATAATGATCCAAGCCTCTGTATCCTATGGTTTGCATCATATAGGCCTGGTAAACCGGGTAGTGAATCTCGTTGGTGTTGCTCAGCAGGAATATTCGATAGTTGTTTCTAACACCATCCAGGAGAACCAGATGGTGTAAAGGAAAATCAAGCAGCATAGCATTCCACGCATGGTCAATCTGCTCATCCGAAATTCGCAATCCCAACAGTTGCCTTAATTCTTCGCGAAAATACTCCGGTGGTACTTCTCCCCTTTCAAACTTGTCGAACAAATGAATTTGTGCTTCCTGTGTAAAAAATTTATCGAAATCCTTCACGCCCAGCCTTATGAAAGCATCAACAGTTGTCTGATAATCAATATTAAACAATACTCCTCCAAGGTCAAACACAATGTTGCGGATTTTTTCCATAAGTATAACTTTTATTGTTGCGCTTTTCAGGGTTTATTACGTAAATTTGCAGTCCCAAAACAAGGGGCAAATATACTTCTTTTGGGCCCATAGCTCAGTAGGTTAGAGTAGCTGACTCATAATCAGTTGGTCGCTGGTTCGAGCCCAGCTGGGCCCACCACCAAAAACCACCATCGGACAATCCGGGGTGGTTTTTTTATTTGCCAATAGCCAACTTAGTATTTCTAAGGAACAGGAGGATGTAATTCAACCATGAGCAAATGAACAATTGAAAAACCGACAATACCAAAAAATTATCACTAAATTTATATTTGGAAACTAAATCAATGAATGAATGATGCCACGGTTTGCTGTTTTGTTGTTGCCACTTACGCTCCTTTTGGGTTGTGGAGAAAAAGAACAGCCCGAACCGCAGCCAGAACCCTTACTCGAGATTAGGGGTGCCGACATGTCGTTCCTTCCCGAGGTGCGGCAAAGCGGACTGGTAATCAGAAACAATGCCAATCTGCCCGAGGATATGCTGGCTACATTGCAG
>DATIKK010000003.1:0-16087 GCA_035477635.1 Bacteroidales bacterium
CTTTTCCTCGAATTTCGGGCGAAGCTGAGAAGTACCTTACGTAAAAGCAATTAAAAGGGTTCTGGTTAACCATTACCTGTAAATTGCAAAAAACCCCCATACCAAGAAGGCTTCCGTTCTTCCTTAGCGAGATCATGGTAGGATTTACCAGGTTTTTTACATGTTCCTCGGTATCAAGATGCCCGTAAACAGTTCCGTTGCCTCCGATAGAAGTGTGCTTTAACAGATCCAAGGCATCAGTCCCGATTGGTTTTTCCATACTGATGTCGAAACCAGCCTCGGTAAAAAGAAGGGTTTGTTCCATTAATAGCGAGCTTCATGCCTCCTTGAAAGGCTCTATATTTGAAATGATTAATAAAATAGCCAGCAAAGGTACTAATTTTGTATTTGCAGGTATTATCGGAACAATAATGTTAAGTTTGAGTAACTTTGTATTCGGAACCCATTTATCAAGGTTCCTTTTCAGAGTTCTTATGTTATTTAGCAAGCCATGACCCGGTTAAAAATAAAACAAGCTCAGAGGCTATATCTTTAAACTTCTTAGAATGAAAAAGAAACCATTTTTGTTATTAGTATTCCTTAGCATGTGGTTGCCTTCGCAGGCGACGAGGGTTGACCGTGTTGGAGAGGCTATTGCAAGAGATCCCGGCAGGGTCTTCCAGATTTATCAGTTCGATATTAAAGAAAACATAGCGCCTCCGGCTGTATTCAGAACCAGGGAAGCTTTTGCTGAAGCTGACAGCCTGCAAGTAGATTTGATACTGATACATCTGAACACTTATGGAGGATTGGTCGAATCTGCCGACTCCATTCGTACCCGCATTTTACAATCACAAATTCCGGTAATTGTTTTTATTGACAACAATGCAGCTTCGGCAGGAGCGTTAATATCCATTGCAGCTGACAGGGTTTATATGCGCCCGGGAGGAAGTTTTGGAGCGGCAACGCCTGTCGATCAGACAGGTCAGGAAGCTCCCGAAAAGATAAAATCATACATGCGTTCATTAATGCGCTCTACAGCCGAAGTCAAAGGACGCGATCCCGATATTGCTGAAGCTATGGTAGGTGCACGGGTTGAAATTCCTGGGTTGATTGAAGAAGGTCAGGTACTTACTTTTACAGCTTCTGAAGCCATCGAATGGGGATTCAGCGAAGGATACGCCGATAACATTACGGAATTGATAGAAACTGCTGGTATTGAGAATTACAATATCATAGAGCAACGTCTTACCTGGATTGACAGAATCATTGCTTTTCTCATCAATCCCGTTGTTGCTGGTTTACTCATAATGCTAATTCTTGGAGGGATTTATTTTGAACTTCAGACACCTGGAATCGGTTTTCCAATTCTTGTGGCAATTACCGCAGCGATGGTTTATTTTGCACCTCTGTATATTGAAGGCCTTGCTGCAAACTGGGAAATAATCTTGTTTATAGTTGGAGTGGTTTTAATTGGAGTTGAAATTTTTGTTACTCCAGGTTTTGGCGTGGCTGGAATACTGGGCGCATTTTTTGCTGCATCAGGTCTTGTAATGGCAATGCTGGCCAACGAAGGGTTCGACTTTTCGGGTGTTCCGTTCAATGAAATTCTGATAGCTATGATGGTTGTAACAATCTCTTTCTTCCTTTCGCTAATTTTAGCGTTCTTTCTCGGAAAAAAATTGTTTACACAAACAACTCACTTTAAAGGGCTTGCCCTGGCAGCCGTTCAGGAATCATCATCTGGGTTTACTTCGGCCAATTTTACGGTAAAAAGTCTGGTTGGAAAGTCAGGAGTAGCTTTTACCATCCTAAGACCCAGCGGAAAAGTAGAAATTGAAGGAGATATTTACGATGCTACGGCCATTAGCGGTTTTGTTGACAAAGGCCAGAAAATACGGGTAGTTAAGTATGAAACTTCGCAGGTTTTTGTTGTAAAAGACTGATTGCTTCAAAAATTTTAACAATTATTTTCTCATTTCATATTGAATGCATGAGGCAAAACGATGCTTTGGCAGTGCATTCATTACAGTAACCAAAAAATCTCCTGATGGATTTTTGCAAGAATGAAGTAACGTTGCAGATCAGGAAAGGCGACATTACCTGTCAACCCGATATGGAAGCAATTGCCAATGCCGCCAATGCAATGCTTTTGCCAGGCCTTGGGGTTGATGAAGCCATACACAGGGCTGCAGGTCCGGATTTGGCTAGGGAAGCTCATCCAAAGGGACCCATATTGCCTGGGCAGGCTGTTTTAACTAAGGGATACCGGCTTCCCAACAAATATGTGATCCATTGCCTTGGGCCTGTCTTCAACATAGATGTGCCACACGATGTGCTTCTTGCAAGTTGCTTTCAAAATGCTTTAAGAATTTGCGAGGAAAACAATATAAAAAGTATTGCCTTTCCGGCTATTTCAACAGGAGCTTTTGGCTACCCTCCATCTGAGGCGGCGCCGGTAATACTTGACGCTATAATTAAACTGATGCATAATTTGAAAAGCATTCAGGTTGTCAGGCTAGTTCTTTTCAGCCAAACTGATTACGATATTTTTGCGGAAGCCCTTGAGAGCCGGATATGCTAAGCAGCAAATCATCAGGCATTAAGGCAAATTTTTTGAAAATTCCTGCTAAAGAGTACCTTTTTCAATTATTTTCGGGCAAAAAAACTCTTAGTTAGATATTAGCATGATTAATTCACTTCCTATTTCACCTCTTTATACTGACCTGTACCAGTTAACCATGGGCCAGGCTTACTTTTTTAGTGGTAAACATGAGCAACAGTCCAGTTTCGACTATTTTTTCAGGAAAATACCATTTCAGGGAGGCTACGTTGTATTGGCCGGGGTTGAGGAATTTTTGAACATGTTGGAACATCTCCATTTTTCTGAATACGACCTCAACTATTTAAAAAAACTTGGCTTCAAAAATGAATTCCTTGAATATCTGAGTGGTTTTCGCTTTAGAAATAACATAATTGGCATGGAGGAGGGTGAAATCGTTTTTCCGCTGGAGCCTATCCTTAGGGTTGACGGAGGTTTGCTTGAATGCCAATTAGTGGAAACGCTTTTGCTGAACGTAATTAATTTTCAGTCGCTGGTGGCCACAAAAGCCAGTCGAATCCGTAATTCTGCTGGCGCTCGGCCTTTGAGTGATTTTGGATTGCGTAGGGCACAATCTTTGGGCTCTTTACATGCAAGCAGGGCAGCAATAATTGGGGGTTTCGACAGTACTTCGAACGTGCTTGCAGCTCAAAACTACGATATATCTCCGGCTGGTACTATGGCACACTCATTTATCGAAACCTTTGATAATGAGCTTGATGCCTTCAGGCATTATGCCGATGTTTTTCCCGATAATTGTATTTTGCTTGTCGATACTTACAACACGCTTAAAAGCGGTATTCCGAATGCAATAAAGGTTGCGCATGAACTTGAAGCCAAAGGCCACAAACTGAAAGGAATCAGACTTGATAGCGGGGACCTCGCCTATTTTGCGAAAAGGGCTCGTAAAATGCTAAATGACAATGGTTTGCATTACGTGAAGATCATTGTTTCGAATCAATTGGATGAGTATGTTATTAAAAGTCTGCTTGACCAGGGTGCGCCCATCGACATATTTGGCGTTGGGACAAGCATGGTCATAGGCAAACCCGACGGAGCAATCGACGGGGTGTACAAACTTGCATGGACAGGAAACAAACCCCGCCTTAAAATATCGGACAATGTACAGAAAACCACCCTTCCGGGAAAGAAAATAGTATTTCGTTTTTTTGATAACGACGGGTTTTTTTATGCCGATTGCATAGCACTTGAAAGTGAAAATAGCCCAGATTTGATGATCCACCCATTCGAAAAGGAAAAATCATTAAATCTGAAAGATTTGCGACGCGAAGTCCTTCACAAACCATTGATGGAACATGGAAAAGCTCTAAATGGGATGCAAAATCCCGCTGTATTGCGGGAAAAGGTACAAAAACGCTTGGAATATCTGGCTCCGGAACACAAACGATTTGACTTTCCACATCTGTACAAAGTAGGCATCTCGGAAGCATTGTCGGATTTGCGAAGTCAGATCATTTGCCAGTTCCGGAAGTGTGAATAGGATCAGTTTATTGGATTTGTTCCGAAAAAACACTAAAAATTTTAGACTAAACTAAAATGAAGGCACTGATTATCATCGACATACAAAATGATTTTTTGCCGGGAGGTTCCTTGGCAGTACCTGGCGGCGACAAGATAATAGAGATTGTAAACAGGTTAATGCCACATTTCGATCTGGTTATTGCAACCCAGGACTGGCACCCTCCAAACCATGGAAGTTTCGCTTCGGCTCACCATGATAAGCATGTTTTTGAAACAGGGATGCTCGGTGGCCTTGAGCAGGTTTTCTGGCCCGATCATTGTGTACAGGGGACTTTTGGCGCCGAAATGCCTCCTAAGCTCAACATAAAACCTGTTGAAGCCATTTTCAGAAAAGGAACCGACCCCAGTATCGACAGCTATAGCGGGTTTTTCGACAATGGTAAAAAGAAGGACACCGGATTAGGCGCTTACATGCGTGGCAGGGGCATTTCACAGGTGTATATAGCCGGCCTTGCCGGTGATTTTTGCGTGGGATTTTCAGCCCTCGATGCCATTGAGTTGGGTTTTGAAACCTTTGTTGTTGAAGATGCAACCAGATCAATAAGCCATGAGGGATTCGAAAAAATGAAAAACATCATTTTGTCAAAGGGTGGTAAAATCCTGAAGTCGAAACAAATACTCCAATCGGGGTGATAGCATGATATATCAGGCGGTATATATAAACAATTCACTCCTTACCGAAGGCCAGACCTATGCTTTTGAGGTGCTTAACAAGATGGAGTTGGCGCCTGATGATGGATATTTTGTCCTTCGCGACCCTTTGGGTTTTAAAATGCTTTTGACTGCTGCCTATTATATTCACTACGGGTTTGAGGCAGGACAGAAAATTTTATGCCGTGTAGATAAGGTTAATTGTAACGGACGAGTTTTTATCGAACCGCAAAATCCATGGTACACCGAAGGTCAGACCTATGACTTCATAGTAGCTGGCCGTGGCATTCGCATATCAATCACAGGGGAAACCGAGAGTTATTTTATGGTCATTGATGTTAAAGGATTGATTTGGAGGGTAAAAATTCCGCCATTTTTGCCAGGACACACAATACCTGACAAATTGCCTTGTTTAGTGAGGCGAATAAAAAAAGCGGTTTTGCACCTTAGCATTAATGGCTATGATGAAGGAAAATTCGAATTAACCGAAGGAAAAACCTACCAGGTGGTTTTTGTCGGTGAAAGGACTAGTCCCGATGATGGTCAGGTTTATTATATTTTGGCCGACGAGTGGGGTAATAAGCATTTGATAAAAAAGAAACATTATTTCCAGTATGGGTTAAAAAAGGATTCCGTTATCCGCTGCCTGGCCTTTTGCAACAATCATAGTGGAGAGATGTTTCTGGAACCGGAACATCCTGTATATCAACCAGGAGGAGAGTATATATTTCCGGTAAACCGTTTTGAAGAATATATTTTTTCCGATGGAACAAAGCAAAAATGGGTAGCGCTAAAAGACCATTTTCATGAGGATGTGAAAGTGAGGGTTGATGATGATTTGGCGCCACACTGGGTACAATTTCGAAAATTGAAATGCCGTGTAAACAGTATTCGAAAAAGCCGTCTTGAAGTAACCTTAGTTTGCGGAGTAGAATAAAACAACCTTTCAAAAAGCTAATTAAAAGTAATTTCCTCAACCGAATTCTGGCCGAGAGCTTCGTTGATCAGTCCTATAATTTTGGATTTTTCGTAGGATAATTCCTGGCGCAATACCGGCGAACTGAGTTTTATTGATAAGGATTTGTTGCGATAGGCGATGCTTGATGTGTATCGAGCAATACCTTCTCCCATAACCTTCTCCCATACTCCGGCTATCCGGGCTTCTGTAACCTTTTCTTCAAGATTGAGGTTGTGAAGCATTTCCTTTATTATATCGCCGATTGGCTGAGCATTAGATTTTCGCATTTTAATGTCATGGTATTGAAAAAGTTGATTGCAACTCTACATTTCCTTGCCCGACCAGATACACGTGGCTTTGCCCTGGTATTGTTTTAAACAGAGTCTCAAGGCGGTCGAGGTTAGTGTCGGTAACAAAAACCTGTCCAAAATTATCAGAACTAACCAACTTCATAAGGTACTCAACCCGGTTATTGTCGAGTTTATCGAAGATATCGTCGAACAACAATATTGGACTAAAACCCTTAATAGTACGGGTAAAGGAATGCTGGGCAAGTTTCAGCGCGATTAAAAAGGTTTTCTGCTGTCCCTGGCTCCCATAGCGTTTTACAGGAACCGAATGGATTGTAAACAGAAGATCATCCTTGTGAATTCCAACTGTTGAATATTGTGCGATTCGGTCGTCTTGCCGGGATTCGATTAATTGATTGCGAAAGTTACCTTCCAGTAACGTGCTTTGGTATTCCAGATTTACAGTTTCTGCCTGCCCCGACAAAATCATGTAAAATTCGGAAAAAACCGGTTGAAAATCCTTGAAGAACTTCCACCGTTCATTAAACAACAATTCTCCGTGTTGAACTAGCAACTCATCATAGAGTTCCAATGCATCGGTGTCGAACTTACGGCGCTCAGCAAACATTTTCAATAATGCGTTGCGCTGGGTCAGAGCTTTGTTGTAGTTTAATAAATTTTGCAGATATTGCTGGTTATATTGCGAAATAACCCCGTCGATAAATTTTCTACGTTCCTCACTTCCACCGGTAATTAGTTGTGCATCGCCCGGACTGATCAAAACCAGTGGGTACAAACCGATATGGTCAGAAAGCCTCTCGTATTCTTTTTTGTTTTGTTTGAAAACCTTGCGCTGGTGGCGTTTAACCCCGCAATAAACTTCATCCTGGGTTCCGTTAATTTGATAATTGCCCTGAATCAGGAAAAAGTCATCGTTAAAATGGATATTCTGCGTGTCGACCGGGTTTGAAAAACTCTTGCAAAATGACAGGTAATATATTGCTTCGAGGAGATTGGTTTTTCCGGTTCCGTTATTGCCGGCAAAACAGTTGAATTTGGCCGAAAAATCAACCACTGCCTCCCGGTAATTCCTGAAGTTGATCAATGAAATCCTGGATAGATGCACGAAAACAGTTTTTGATAAAGATAAGGGAATAGACCTAATTGACAAGAGTTTATTGTTGAAAAATTTTTAATTAAAATTACAATTAAAACATATGATAAACCGTTTTTTTTGATAGATTTACTTTTTCTAAAAAATTCAAGGACATGGAGAATTATCTTATTTATCTAATTCCATTGACGGGAGTGTTAGCTCTGGTATTTTCATACGTAAAAACCAGATGGATTATCCGCCAACCAAGCGGAACTGAAAAAATGAAGCGGGTATCCTCTTTTATTGACGCGGGAGCCCTGGCGTTTCTAAAAGCGGAGTACAGAACCATGTTAGTGTTTTTGGTAATTATCTCACTGATTCTCATTTTTCTTGCCGATCCTGAAATTTCTTCGCCTCTTATTGGTTTATCATATTTAGTTGGGGCGTTTTGTTCGGCTTTGGCAGGATATATTGGAATGCGCACTGCAACAAAAGCCAACGTACGTACAGCTCAGGCTGCCCGCACAAGCCTTAACAAAGCGCTCCAGGTTGCTTTTTCAGGGGGCAGCGTCATGGGGATAACGGTAGTTGGGTTGGGAATGATTGGTGTTGGCAGCCTTTTTATAATTTACACTCAATTATTTGGCTCTGATTCGTTAAATAATATGAGCAGAGTGCTATCAGTAATTACCGGGTTTTCATTCGGCGCATCAACAGTAGGTCTGTTTGCAAGGGTTGGTGGAGGAATTTTTACCAAAGCTGCTGATGTTGGCGCCGACCTTGTAGGCAAGGTAGAAGCAGGGATACCTGAAGATCATCACCTGAATCCCGCTACTATTGCCGATAACGTGGGTGATAATGTTGGAGATGTTGCAGGAATGGGCGCAGATCTCTTCGAATCATATGTTAGCTCAATAATTTCGGCGATGGTAATTGGTGTGATCCTGATGGCAGGTACATACACAGATTCTTTCGGGGGCCTGTCACCGGTAATTCTTCCTTTATTTCTCGGAGCGGCAGGTGTTTTTGCCTCTATGGCTGGAACCTATTTTGTTAAGGCCAGGGAAGGTGGAAATCCCCAGGTGGCTCTAAACGTCGGGCAGATAGTTACTTCGCTTCTGATGGTGGTTTTTTCCTACTTCCTGATCACGAATCTTTTACCAAAAGAATTTGTTTTTATCGATGTTTTGTATGGTGGAATTGAAAGGACAATTACTTCTTTTAATATTTTTCTAGCTACCATAGCAGGACTTGTTTTAGGGTTAGTTATAGGCTTTTCAACAGAATATTTTACTGGTTTGCATCACCTTCCGGTTCGGATTGTAGCAAGGCAATCTACGTCTGGGCCGGCTACAAACATTATTTCGGGTCTAAGCATGGGAATGTTATCAACCATACCTCCTGTTCTGGCTATAGTCATTGCAATTGTGGTGGTGTTTAGCTTGGGTGGGTTGTATGGAATTGCAATAGCTGCCGTTGGTATGCTGTCTGTACTTGGTTTTCAGCTTTCAGTAGATGCCTACGGCCCTATTTCAGACAATGCCGGAGGAATTGCCCAATTGTCAGGTCTTCCGCCTGAGGTACGTGAAAGAACCGACCAACTTGATGCGGTTGGGAACACCACTGCAGCAATTGGCAAAGGATTTGCCGCCGGCTCGGCTGCTCTTACAGCTCTTGCTCTTTTCGGGGCATATATGACAGCATCAAATATTACTCAAATTGACGTAACTCAGGCCGCGGTAATTTCGACTTTATTTCTTGGGGGTTTACTTCCATATGTATTTTCGGCTCTTTCTATCAACGCCGTAAGTGGGGCTGCCCATAAAATGATAAAGGAAGTACGCCACCAATTCCTCACAATTGAGCCATTGAAAAATGCTCTGGCAGTTTTGAAAAAAAATGGTGACAAACCCGTAAGTGAATGGTCAGAAGAAGACCAAAAAGTGATGGATGATGCTGAAGGCAGCCCCGATTACAGCCGGTGTGTTTCAATCTCTACCCACGCAGCTCTCAGGCAAATGCTCCTACCCGCTATTATTGCCCTGGCTACCCCAATAATTATTGGAATTTGGCTTGGGGCGGAAGCGTTAGGGGGATTGTTGGCCGGCCTTACGGTTTCAGCGATTTTACAGGCATTTTTTCAGGCTAATGCAGGAGGCCTGTGGGATAATGCCAAAAAACTGGTTGAAAAAGGATTTATTATTAACGGGCAGGACCATAGTTATGGTTCCGAAACACATAAAGCAACCATAGTTGGCGATACGGTTGGGGATCCCCTGAAGGATACTTCAGGGCCATCGTTGGATATATTATTGAAACTCATTGCTACCATATCCCTGATTTTTGCTACCTCATTTTATTAAACCAATTAATTTCTCAAAAGAGCGGCGCATTTACAATGTGTCGCTTTTTTTTCTCATTAGAGAAAGAACCAGCAGAATTATCATCATTGTCAGGAGTTATTTGAGTGTGCGTTACCTGCACAATGAGAGTAGAGTCGGGTAAAACCTGAATCAGACTGTGATCAGGCAATAACCCCGCTTCCAATACACTCTTCCTGGCTATACCAGGCTACAAATTGCCCTGGGGCTATGGCTTTCTGAGGTTTATCAAAAATAATGTAGAGGCCGTTGTCGCGCATTACGAGATTTGCTCCCGAAAGGTGCTGGCGGTATCTTATCCGGGTCTGGTACTTTTTGCTTTGCCCGGGCTCAAGCCTAAGGTCTTCCCTGATCCAGTTTATGTTACTCCGATCAACAAAAAGTCCATACCTGAACAACCCCGGATGGTTCTCTCCTTGCACGGTATAAAGTAAATTATTGATGGTGTCGATTCCTGCAACAAAAAGAGGTTCTTTCATTCCACCCACCTTCAGGCCTTTTCTCTGGCCAATGGTAAAGAAATGCGCTCCGTTATGTTCGCCAATTTCCTGCCCCATTTCCGGAGCAAGTGGTTGGGCAACAGCAATGGCATCCAGGAAAGTATGATCTGCGGTGTCCCAGCTTTGGTTTTCTGGGAGTAACGGCTTTACAGCCTCAGGGAAACTGTCAGGTATCAGAATAATTTTTCCCTTTTTAGGCTTTAGTTTTTGTTGCAAAAATTCAGGAAGCCGCACCTTGCCAATAAAACAGAGCCCCTGACTGTCGCGTTTTTCGGCAGTTACAAGCTGCTGAATACGGGCTATCTGCCTGACTTCGGATTTTAGTAAATGACCGATTGGAAAAAGGGCTTTGGCAAGTTGATCCTGCCGGAGTTGGCACAAAAAATAGCTTTGGTCCTTGTTTTGGTCTTTTCCGGCCAAAAGGCGATAAATGGTTTTTCCATTTTGTTCGAACCACTCTTTGCGGCAATAATGACCGGTAGCAACAAAGCTGGCGCCAAGTCCTTCGGCGGCCTTTAAAAAAAGATCGAACTTAATTTCACGGTTGCACAGCACATCGGGATTCGGAGTTCGCCCTGCCTGGTATTCCGAGAACATGTAGTCAACTATACGCTTTCGGTATTCTTCACTAAAATCAAAAGTATAAAACGGAATTTCCAATTTTTCGGATACCATAAGCGCATCGGTGCTATCCTCCACCCAGGGGCACTCTTTCGAAACCAACACCGACTCGTCGTGCCAGTTTCGCATAAAAATGCCAATTACTTCATATCCTTGTTCCTTCAGCAACCATGCTGCAGCCGAACTGTCAACACCGCCCGACAACCCTACAACAACCCGTGTTTGTGTTTTTTCCATCCTTACAACTGATAGTTGTGTGTTGAAAGTTTATTTTAAGGTTGCAAATTTACTGATATTCCTTACCCTGCCGAAAAACGTTTAAACCTTGCTGTTGTAGCATCAGAGGCTTCGATTCAAGAAAAATATCTCAGTGGTTGTTAAAACCGCCCGCTAAATCTTAAACTGAAATGGCGTGGAGGCTGAATATCGCCCGGCCTGCCCATATATTCAGCATTAGTCAGGTTCTTTATGGCAACTGATAAAGTGTAATTGTCGCCGAAGTGATACCCAAGGCTGAAATCTGACAGCAAGTGCCCGCGATTATTATTGTTCCAGTAATCGTAGAAACCAGGTAGTATTGCTTCGCGGGTCATAGGATTTAGAAAAACATCGTCGATACTTAAAATTTTAGATCTGGCAATAATGTTCAGGTTTAATTCAAAAGGCAGGCGTGTGGCACTAATGTTCAGCCGGCCGGAATGTTTCCTGCGGTACTTCAATAAAACACCTGTGTTTTGAAGAGTGTGGGGATTAAATTCTGTGGGGTATGTAAAAACATAACCGCCGTTTATGCTGTAATTAAACATTCCAAAATTGGTATCGAATCTGAATTCAAGTTCAAGCCCGTAAACCCTTGAGTATTCAGTATTATCGGCCTTAAACCCAAGACCAAAATTGCCTGTTAGAGGGTCAAAATGGTTTCCGAAAACAAACTCAATCATATTTTTGTTTTGAGTATAGAAAAGGGCAAGGTCAATCAAACCGTCGAGATTTGATGTTTGTATCCCCCTTTTTATCCCTAATTCGGCATTCCATCCTGATTCAGGGTTGAGATGCGGATTTGGAAAAATCCTGACAGCGCCAAGAGTTGTTGCTGCAAATTTTTCGGCAATGCTTGGATAGCGGTAACCCTGTCCAAATGAACCTCTGATAAAAGTGTTATTGTGTATCCTAAAATTGACCCCTCCACGCAGTAATAAAATAAGCTTGTCGCTGACATCGTTCAGGGTATTGTGCTCCACCCTCATCCCGGCCACCAGTTGGATGCGCTCTACAGGGCTTACATCAGTCTGTGCATATGCAGCCAGATTGAGCGATTCATGGTCGCCATAAAAACCTGACCTTACAAAGCTGCTCTGCTGGACAATTCCCGTATTAAGATTTATGTGGTCCGACAATTTTTTCCAGAACTGGTACTCGGCATACAAAGAATTCACTTCGCTGTCAACCTGCTCTCCGTGAGGAAATTGATTGCTTAGATGCTGGTACCTAAATCTCAGGTCATGCGAAAATTGCTGCTCCCTTTTCAGGCTGATAAACGGGTCAATGTAAAGCAAGCGGGCATTCAATCTCGTAACGGTGGTTGTGTCATGGATAAGTGCTCCAGTATGTGCATTTTCCCAAAGCAAAAAATCCACTTTATTATTCAACAGCAGGTTTGTGCTAATGCCATAGGAAAGTCCCTGAATATTCTGGTTATGATGCCTGATCCTGAAATTAAGCCTCCCCATTAACTGATCGTTTCGCTTGCGGTATCCTGGGTCATTGAGCATAAATGCTCCCATAGCTACCTCGGTATTGGCGTACCTTTGCAGGTGCGAAGCCGAATAGCTGGCAAAGAACCTGGGATTATCCCACCAATGCCAGTTTGCTTGCTGGGGCCGGTCAAAGAGGCCTGTTTCCACAAAAAATGTAGTAAGGCCATTTCTGGGGGCATAGGCAGTCCTGAAATTAATAACTCCATTCAATGCTGATGAGCCGTAGAGCACCGATGAAGCGCCTTTAATAATCTCAATTTGCGAAATATTCTCAAGGGGCAGAGCTTCCCACCTTATATTTCCGGCATCGGGTGCAATCATTGGGAGTCCGTCAAGCAGCGCCAAAACCCGGCTCCCTGCCCCATAGGCAAATCCGCTGCCTCCTCTGATTGACGCCTGCCCATCGAGGATTTCAATTCCTGGTGTCCTGTTGAATAATTCAGTGGGGTCGTTGATATGGGCATTCGAAAATTCTTCGGGACGAATCACACTAACCGAAACAACAGCTTCCCCAATCCGCTGCTCCATCCTGCCGGCGCTCACTATTACCTGGTCGATCTGGGTAACCTCTGGCTCCATCGAAACATTCCAGACTATGCTATCGCCAGCTTGAATATTAAACTGCCGTGATTCCCTTGTGTATCCAACATGTTGAACTACGATTGTAAGGCTCCCCTCCCGGACAATAAGGTGAAAAACACCCTCAGAATTACTGACTGTTCCACGTCCAGGTGCATAGATTACACTGGCACCCGGGAGGGAAAGTCCGGTTTGCTGATCGGTTATTCTCCCCGAAATGGCACCAGGCTGCTGGCTGTAAAGTTTAGTGGAAACCAGCAGGGTTAAAATTATCCATATCCCTTTACGCATCACCTTGCTTTAAAAGTCATCCGAATCCTCAAAATCTGACCGGGATTGGCCTGATCAGGTACTTCGGTGTTTATTTTAAGGCTGGTTCTGGTTAATTCCGTAATGATGGTGGTTATAGGAATCGGAAATGCCGGGGTGGTGATCACTAACTGGGTTTCATTATGGGCAAACCTCCATGTTCCGGTATGAATCCCGAATTGTCCGGTCCCATCTTTGTTAAATTTAGCTTCGCCTTTGAAGTTAGCAAGAACCTGGCCTGGTCCGCTTGCATCCATTCCATTTACCAGAAGGCTGTCAGTAACCCAAACAGGAGTGGTAATCAGTTGAAATGGAGTTTCGGTTTCCTCTTTTTCGCATGACATCAAAAAAACAATGATTGCAGGCAAAATGAAAATGACCAGATTTTTAATCCAAAAAAAGTATTTCCTGAATAACAATGAAGTCTGCTTAACAGATGTACGGGCTCGCAAGTCAGTATAATCCAGCAAGCCCGGGTTTCTAAAAAAAATTGATCGTTTCATATTTTATGGTCTTTGTGAAACTGTCAATTAAAGGTAAGGATTTTTTTCTTTCGGTAAGATTGTCGAAATTTTTTCTTAACTTATTCTTAACCGTAAAGCCATCAATAGGCAAGATGCTAAAATTCAATGAATTCTGGCTTCCCTTCTTATGCCTTCCATATCTTCCCATGGTTGCCTTACAGGTGGTTCGGCAACCTTAATTCCTACTGTAACTCCTGTACGGATGTATTCCAGCGCTGTATGCAACGAGGCTTCAAGTGGATCGCCGAAATTGCGGGTCAGATCATCAGGCGCTGGTATGTTTGCCGGAATTCCATTAAAAAAATCACCTTCGTTGTTGGCATTTCTTCCTTTAAAGGTTATTGGTACAAAGGCCCATTTATTGTTATAACTGAAAATATTTGCCCCCATAGGTTTTCCGTAGGTTGTGCTGCCCACAACAACAACGTTAATAAATGGACGCAACCCGTTTATTACCAATTCGCTGGCCGAAGCGGTTCCACGAGTGGTTATTACTATTAGGCGGTTTAGGCTAAGACTATTTTCAAGACTTAAAAGATTGACGGTTTCGTTATGTTCATTGCTTTTGTTTGCATTGTATTCGAATTTTACAAACGGCATATTAGCAAATGATGGACCGGCAATAAGGCTGGCCAGTCTATTGGCTGGTATAACCAAACCTCCGCCATTATAGCGCATATCGAGAATAAGCTCCTCAATTCCAACTGCTGCAAATTCAGAAAATGCCTGATTTAACTCATTCTCTAAATTAAGTCCTCTAAACTGTTGCAGAACCAAATACCCTATTCTCCTGCCGCCTGTTTCAATGATTTCGCGATGCAGAATGGCATTGGCAATAATTTCTCTTTTCTGAACCTCCACTTGAACTAAGGTGTTCTGTGGCGTACGAAAATGAAATGTATTGGAAACTCCAATCTGATCAGGGCCAAGCATCTGGGTTATATTTAAGCCGGGAGAAACACTCACTCCATTGATTCTTTCAATTATCCAGCCTCTTCTTACTCCCCTTTCATACATTTCAGTGTTGTTATGCAAAAATCCTATCCTTAGGAAACCTTGCTGGTCCCAGAAAAGGCCAATGCCATAACCTATTATCCTTGCCTCTACAATATACGCATATAATGTGTTCCAGTCTTCAATAAAGCTCCAACGGTCGAGGGGTCTGTATCTTATAGCCTCGAGTACTTCAAAAACATTTTCGAATCTTGCAGGATCTATTTCTGGTATTTTGTCGTTCCAATAATACCATTCCTTCATAAACTCGTAGAAATCTCTGTTTTCTATAATGGTTTCCTGCTCGTTCAGATCGTCTTTCTGGCAACCTGAAAAAACAAAAAACACGAAGGCTAACAACAAAAGAATGTATTTCCTCATGGTGGTTGACCTTTGTTGATGAATCCTGGTTTATAGTAAAGTTAATACAAAAAGTATTTCAGATGCAATCCCCCTTTTAATAAACAAAACGAAGCCAGGACTGATTTTCTGATTAACGCTTACATAACAGAAATTAAGAGTAATTATTCTCCCGCTTCGTCCGATGGTTTAACTTTTAGCCGGAGTGTTACCGGCCAATGGTCAGAGATAAATATCCCTTCCGATACTACCTTGTCGATTGAAGAGCTTTTTGACTCAAAATGTTGGCTTATAAAAATATAATCTATAAAGGGCTGGTTTTCTGTATATCTGAAAGCGTTAAATGTTCCATCTGCTATTTGGTCCTCTGTAAGATGTAATTTTACCGCATTCGTCAGATGGTTGTTTTTAAGGAACAATTCCGCCACCTTACGATATGTTTCGCTATCAGTATCCAGATTAAAATCACCGGTTACGATCATTGGCATTTTACCGGCAATCTCCGCCATTTTTTCGGACATAACTCCGGCGCCAAACCACCGTGCAGCATCGTTAACGTGGCAGTAATGTGTGTTGAAAACGAAAATGTTTTTTCCGGTGGATTTTATCCTTAATTGTGCCCATGTAGTGATTCGCGGCAAAACAGCGCAGGGACCTATGCTTCCCGGTACCTCCGGAGTTTCAGAGAGCCAGAACTGCCCATTATCAACAAGTTCGAACCTGTCTTTCCGAAAAAAGACAGGTGAATATTCGCCTGCCTCGCGGCCGTCATCCCGCCCTGTTCCAACGCGCTTATAATCCGGAAGCATTTTTTCAAGGTCAAGTACCTGGTGGTGAAGTGCTTCCTGTACGCCCACTATGTCGGCCTTTGCCTCATGCAGATAGCTTTTTACCATCGGAATCCTGTTTAACCAGGCATTGATACCATCTGTTGGGTTATCAAAT
>DATIKK010000004.1:0-2082 GCA_035477635.1 Bacteroidales bacterium
TGATTGCTTATGAAATCGCCAACAGAAAAAAGAGACTTCAAAAAGAACCTGAAACCGGCATTTATTTAAAGCGATGAATTATTTGTGTATAGAAATATTGATTCCACTCCGATTACCCTATTTTTCTCAACTCATTGAGAATTGGATATTTTCGGAACTTGACAAATTGTTTTGCAATATTGCCTTTAAAAATGATTTCATTGCAAAATAGGGTTCAAACCAGCCTGGCCTAAAGGCAGGAAGTAATGAAATGAGCATATATTTTGCAAAAAACGAAGTTCTTTGACATAATTGTTTTGTGTATTTCAGAATTCGGACAAAGTTCACCCACAAACAGCGGATATTGGCCCACATTTGGTGTTTGATTTCGCCCCGGTACCTGCTCTTTGCGTTTGGGTAATGGTAGCCTAATTGAAAAATGGTAGCTTCAACATTGTTGCGGAACTGTAAAGTTTCAATGGGCGTTTCTGCCACTTGTTTTCTGAGCAAGTACCCATCAATGTCTTTTTGGGTAAAGTACCGGTAACCTTTTTCGGTTTTGATGCGTAATTTTTCGGTTTCATCTTTACAGGTAACCTTGATATGTTCAGCGATTTCATTGGTAATTGTGTCAAAAACAGAGAGTTCGCCATTTTCGGCCAGGTTGAACTGGTACCTGCCTTTCGCCCCTTGTATGGCATGGAGGTAAAGATCGATTTCGTTGTCCTTGCAGAATTGCTGGTTGTCAGGGCTATGGTAAGCGCCATCAGCGTGTGCGGCCTCTATTTTATCGGGGAATACTTCCTGTGCTTTTTCGATGTCGTCCTGAAGAAAACAGGTGTCTGAAGCACTTGCTTCTCTCACATCGACATGGCCGATAAGGTTCAGTGGCTTGTCATTATCACAACTCTCAGTTATATTGATGCTGTAACCTTTCACCTTCTGGTCATCTTTGTTCCGGTAGTGACAGTCTGTATCGTGTGGCGACTGTACCGATTTGGCCGATATTTCTTCTTTTTCGCGGGCAACGACCACTTTCTTTTCATCTACCCTGTATTGCTCGTTGAAAACCCGTTTTAGGGTTTGATAATGAACACTTGTTGAGGATGAAAACAGGGGCAATATCCTGTATGTCAATCCGCCAATCTCCTGTAACCGGCTTTTGACTTCTTCGCCGGAGCAGGTGTAAACAACTTTGTTACCCTCCATTTTGAGCAGCTCGTCTAAGCGGTATTCAGTGGCTTTGTCCAGTTTTCCGGACAGTTTCTCCTGGCTGTAAAATAAGCGGAGTGTTTCATGTACCAATTCGTAACGGCTAAGCCAGGCGATATTGCTGCCCAACAGTTTACTGTCCATGCGGATGCGTTTGCCGCTAACTTCGAATTCGGCACATTGCCCTTTGGTAATTTGAGTAAAAGCTGTTTCAAACAGGTTTTGCCCTTTTTCTTTTGCATACTCAACAATCCGCTTGCGGAACAAATAATAGGTTGATTCGGTGGGCAGTGGGTCGTCTGCATTGTGTAAGCCCAAGGCACTGCGTACCAGCAAGTTGAAACGACAGTTTTCGAAAATCTTTTGGTCGCTTAAGCCTTCGGCCTCTTTGAGTACCATCATGGCAACCAGTACGCGCACAGACGAATTCGGGCTACCATTATCCTCACAATATAAAGGGCGGAAGTTGTTTTCATCAATGCGCATGGTAACTTGTTGCCTGAACTGGTTATGCCAGGAATGCTCATCTTCGTACATCTTTAGCGAATTACCCGAAAACAATGTTTTGGGCGATGTGAAAATATTAAGTTGTCCTGATTTCGACGATTTCTTAAACATTAGATGTGCTTTTTTTGATGTCACCAAGATACATAAAATAATTATATACTACAATTAATTATCTGATTATTAATTATTTGTAAACTAAAATACTTTTCGGAGTGGACTCAATATTTAATAATTTAATTAATCTGGCCTCTGCAATTAACGGCTATCCAAATGGGATATTTCTTCCTTTTAATCCCACATTTGTTTATACTGTAAATGGCGATATGGGTGATTGGATGTATGGCGATACGCTTGAAAAGAATAGAATTTTTTCGGTTCTTACTG
>DATIKK010000005.1:0-14926 GCA_035477635.1 Bacteroidales bacterium
AATTCTGCGCAATATTGATTTTCAGCCCTAAGAAATATAAGTAATCCGAAATTGTAGTGTATCACGCAAAATATAGGAATAATAATGGAGCAATTGTGTGAAGACGTTTGGAAAAAATGCCTGATCATTATAAAGGACAACATTAGCCCCAATAGTTTCAATACCTGGTTTATCCCGATTAAACCGGTTAAGTTGAGCAATAACATCTTGACAATTCAGGTACCCAGTCAGTTTTTTTACGAATGGCTAGAGGAGCACTATATCGATTTACTTAAAAAAACCATCAGACGTGAGTTGGGTACTGAAGGCAGGCTTGAGTACAGTATTGTTATGGACAATGATTTTAACGGGTTCTCTTCAAGCCCGGTAACCGTTCAGGCCCCAGCTCTCAACCGAAAGGTTTTACAAAACCCTCCCGTAACCATGCCATTAAGTATCGGAAAAGACACAGGAAAAACTATACCCAATCCTTTTGTTATTCCAGGCCTGAAAAAGGTAAACATACAATCTCAACTAAATGAAAGTTACAATTTCGAAAATTTTGTACAGGGTGATAACAACCGTTTGGCACGCAGCGCAGGCCTTGCCGTTGGACAAAATCCGGGCAAGACCAGCTTTAACCCCCTTCTGATATACAGCGGAAACGGCCTTGGAAAAACTCATCTGGTTCATGCTATTGGAATTGAAGTAAAAAGCCACTTTCCTGACAAAACTGTTCTTTATGTTCCGGCCGAACAATTTACAAACCAATTTATTGATTCGGTAAAAAACAACAACCAGAACGATTTCATTCATTTTTATCAAATGATTGATGTATTGATTGTTGACGATATTTTTTGTCTGGCTGGAAAAGAAAAAACTCAGGATGTGTTTTTTCACATTTTTAACCATTTGCACCAGAATGGAAAGCAAATTGTAATTACCAGCGATATGGCCCCGGTTCAGATGGTAGGCATTGAGCCCCGGCTTCTTTCCAGGTTTAAATGGGGGCTTTCGGCCGATCTCCAAACGCCCGACTTCGAAACCAGAGTGGCAATCCTACAAAAGAAATTATATAATGATGGTGTTACCATGCCCCAGTCGGTAATAGAATTAATTGCCACCCGAATTACCACCAACGTTCGTGAAATGGAAGGCGCGCTGATTTCTATTCTGGCGCAGTCGTCGATGAATAAAAAGGAGATTACTCCTGAGCTTGCTATTTCAGTCATTGAAAGGTTTGTCAAAAATAATCCGCGCGAAATAACGGTAGATTACATTCAAAAGGTGATCTGCGACTATTTTAACCTTCAGGTGGAAAAGTTGCATGCAAATACCCGCAAAAGGGAAATTGTCCAGGCACGACAACTTGCAATGTTCTTTTCCAAACAATTTACCAAGTCATCGTTGGCAGTTATCGGCCATAAATGTGGCAACAAAGATCATGCTACCGTCCTGCATGCATGCAAAACTGTTAAAAACCTTGTCGACACCGACAAAAGTTACAAAAAAAACTTCGATGAGTTGGAAGGTATGATAAAATCCAAAATTTAGACTATTCCATTTGCTGTAATGCCCGAATTCAATCAAAATTTTGTTGTGTTCGGGCATTTACTTTTTTTTAACTTTACTATTTGAATCTAATGAATATTTTGATGGTTTGTCTGGGCAATATTTGCCGGTCACCCCTGGCAGAAGGGATTATGAGAGAGAAATTAATAAAATATGGTATTAGTGGTTTTGTTGATTCTGCTGGAACATCTGCCTTCCACACCGGCGAAAACCCTGATTTCCGGTCAATCGAAATTGCCCTGAAACATGGAATTGACATTTCTGAACAAAGAGCCAGGTTATTTTCAAGCGATGACTTTGATAAATTCGATTATATTTTTGTTATGGATCGCAGTAATTACAGCGATGTTTTAAAAATGGCTCAGACAAACGAGCACAGGCAAAAAATTGAGCTTATCATGAATAGTGTTGAGCCGGGTAAAAACCTTGAAGTGCCCGATCCTTTTTACGGTGGAAAAGACGAGTTTGCAAAGGTTTACAATTTACTCAACAACTCCTGTGAAGTAATTGCCCGGAGCCTAACCAAATAAAGCAATTAATTCAATTTTATAAAAATGGAAAGAGAGCCTTCAGCCCAGGATCTGATGCGTGCAAGAGAAATTATTAGACCATTTTCCCGCAATACTCCTGTACTTACCTGTAGGGCCATAAACACATTGTTGGGGGCATCGCTGTTTTTTAAATGTGAGAATTTTCAAAAAGGCGGAGCTTTTAAAATCCGGGGCGCAAGTCACGCCATTTCCACATTAAACCAGGCTGAAGCCCAAAGGGGTGTTTGCACCCATTCATCAGGCAATCATGCACAGGCATTATCACTGGCTGCAAGTTTACAAGGAATAAAAGCATATGTGGTAATGCCAAACAACTCAAGCAGGATTAAAATTGCTGCGGTTGAGGAATACGGCGGTAGTATTACTTTTTGTAATCCTACTCTGCAGGATAGGGAGAGTACACTTAAGCTGGTACAAGAAAAAACAGGGGCTATAGAAATTCATTCGTACAACGATTACCGGATCATCGCAGGACAGGCCTCTGCCTGCGCCGAACTGACCGAAACAGTGCCCGGCCTGAATTACGTCATTGCTCCAGTGGGAGGAGGAGGCCTTTTAAGTGGCACTATACTTGCGGCAAGGTACTTTTCTCCGAACACCAAAGTTATTGGAGCCGAACCACTTAATGCCAATGATACATGGCAATCCTTCACTCAAAAGAAATTTGTTCCTTCGGTTAAACCAAACACCATTGCCGACGGATTGCGGACATCGCTCGGAAGTCTTACATATCCAATTATTCTGAATGGAGTGCATGATGTTCTGACTGCTTCAGAAGAATCTATTATTAGGGCAATGCGGCTAATATGGGAAAGAATGAAAATAATCGTAGAGCCTAGTGGTGTCCTACCCCTGGCGGTTTTGTTAGAAAATCCCGGACGGTTCGCAGAAAGTACAATCGGACTTATACTATCGGGGGGTAATATTGATCTGGATAACCTGCCCTGGGTAAAAAAACCCGGTTAAACTTAGGAATTAAATAAATCACATATTGCATTCAAAACCAGGAATATTATATCTTATTCCAACTTCGCTGGGACCCAGCGGGATTAATGCCATATTACCAGCCCGCAATTTAGAGGTAATGAATCGCCTGGATGTTTTTATTGTCGAAAACATTAGAACAGCCCGCAGGTTCATGCGGATGGCAGGCTACGGCAAACCTTTCGGAGAAGTAGATTTTTACCTGCTCAATAAACATACTTCTGTTGTTGAATTACCAGGATATATTTCACTTCTGTTGAACGGCAAGGACGTTGGTCTTCTATCGGAATCAGGGTGCCCATGTATTGCTGATCCGGGTCACGAAGTAGTTTCTCTTTCACATCGAAATGCCATCCGGGTAGTTCCATTAGTTGGGCCTTCGTCAATTTTTCTTGCTCTTATGGCATCAGGGTTCAACGGACAAAATTTTACCTTCCACGGATACCTGCCAATCGACAAACCCAATAGAGTCAGGAAACTGAAGCATCTTGAATTTTCGGCCTGGAAGGAAATGCAAACGCAGATCTTTATGGAAACACCTTTCAGGAATAACCAATTAATGGATGAAATCACTGGCGTTTTAAAACCTGATACAATGCTTTGTGTAGCCTGCGACCTTACACTAGAAACAGAATTCGTAAAATCCCAACCCATAGCCCAATGGAAAAAAAATATGCCCGACCTGCATAAGCGGACGAGCATATTTCTTTTATATCGGCAATAAATTAATTCTTACCGAGCAATTTTTCAGGTTTTTGTTTTAAGGACCAGACCATGATGCCAATTCCAGCCAAGAGCAACGGGATACTTAATATTTGCCCCATGTTTAAAATCATATTGGCTTCAAATGGTGATTGGTCTAATTTAACAAATTCAACCAGGATACGCACCGAAAACATCACTATTGCAAACACCGACATCAGGAATCCGGGTGGAAGCACATGTGATTTTTTAAGGTAAAGCCAGCCCAGAACAAAGAATAAAAGCAGGTAAGGAATCCCTTCATAAAACTGTGTTGGATGTTTAGGTACCACTTCGCCTGCCCTTTCGAAAATAAATCCCCAGGGCAAATCGGTAGCATGACCGTAAATTTCGGAATTCATAAGGTTTCCCATTCTAATGAAAAATGCCGCCAGCGATATGGGTATCACAAGCCGGTCGAGAAGCCAAACAAACGATTTGCTGCTGGTTTTTTTCTGGTAAAAATATAGAGCAACCAGTATCCCTAATGCACCGCCATGACTGGCCAGACCTCCCTGCCAGATTTTAAAGATTTCAACCGGATTTTGAATGAAATAATTAAAATCGTAAAAGAAACAATGACCAAGCCGTGCGCCGATTATGCTCCCGATAGCCATGTAAATGAGCAGTTTATCAGCCTGCACTTGCGGAACCCCTTCTCTCTTAAATATCCGCGATATCATTTCGTATCCCAGATAAAATGAAAGCGCCCAGAAAAGGCCATACCATCTCACAGATATTGGTCCGAGGCTAAAAATTACAGGACTGACATCCCAGGTTATTTGAAGGATCGTCATAGAAATTCAATTTTAAAATTCTTCCAGGTAGTCTGGTCAAGTTGAATAAGCAAACTTACTTCACTTCAATAAGTTCTACGTCGAATATCAAGGTTGAATAAGGCGGGATTACATCACCGGCACCCTGGCCGCCATAGGCTAAATGAGAAGGAACTATCAACTGGGCAATTCCTCCAACATACATCAGGCTGATACCCTCGTCCCAACCAGGAATAACCTGACCAACACCAAGTTGAAATTCAATGGGAACCCCGCGTTCGCGACTTGAGTCAAAAACAGTACCGTCGAGCAAGCGGCCTTCGTAATGAACCGAAACAGTTGCGCCGGGCGCGGCTTTTGCTCCTGTTCCCCTGATCTTTTCGATATAAATCAATCCACTTGTGCGAGGCGTAGCGGTTATGTTGTTCTCTTTGAGATAGGTTTCAAGAATACCTGGTTCGGCCTTTGCAATTTCTTCATTTTTAAGCCTTTGCTCTTCTGCCAAGCGCTCCATTTCAACCATGTATTCTTCTTCGGTCATAACATTAAGCAGCTTTATATCAAAGGTAAGCTGAGAGCCAGCCTCAATGGTTTCTGGCAATGAGGGCATTTTTGCGGTATGTGTGAAAAACTGTTCCGCATCAATTTTAAATGTTGCACTATCGCCCACCGTCATCATTCCGATAGCTTCAAAAATGTCGCCCGGATACTCCGACTCAATAAATTCAAGAATAAAGGGCATGTTTGTATTTCGCGTATCCATAAGAACGGTATCTTTTGAGTCACGGTAAACCAGTTCCAGCGAAACAAGCTTGCCAACCTCAGGTTTTGCGCCGTCATCAGTATTCACGTGAAATCTGTATGAAATACCCGATTCGGTTTTTTTGAACCGATTGAATGGGTTTAGTGAACAGGCTGCCGAAATAGTTACCACCAGCAGCAAAACAAATAATTTCATTTTTTTCATTCTTTAAAAAAATTAAAATGTTAAAGAAGGATGGAACTCGCGTGTAAGATTTTTACAAATGTTTGATATTCACCAGACATGCTCGTTTCACCTTTCTGGTTTTTGAAAGTTTGTCGGATATGACTTGCATGTGAGTACACAATCCTGTTATTATTAAACGAACATGCTCGCGAAAATTTTTATAAAAAATTAGTTAATGGAGTTCAACCAATTCAACATTGTAAATAATAGTTGCTCTTGCTGGTATTTTTGCTCCGTCGCCCGGAAGTCCATGTGCCAGGTGCGAGGGCATAATAAACCTTGCTTTATCTCCCTGCCTCATCAACAAAATACCCTCCTCAAGGCCTGGTTCCACTCCACCTCTACCAATGCGAAACTCCCTTGGTTGTTTACCTTCTGACGAGTAAACAAGATCTCCTGTAAGCAGATGAATGCTGTAGTGAATAACTGCAACATCGCCCTGGCTGGTTTGCCTTCCGCTGCCGAACCGGTAAACCTGGTACCACAACCCGGTGCCTGTCTCGCTCATGTTCCAGCCATGACGTTCTATAAAATCCTTTATTTCCTGCTTTTCAACTTCCAATAGAATGCGATTGGCAGCTTCAAGAGTTTTGCGTAATTCCTGCATATCGGTAGTACGCCTTTCTTCCTTGCCCGGACCGCAAGCAATTACAAAAAAAATACTAATCACAAAAAATAAGGAATTCCGGAAAGCATTCATTTTTTCAGGTTCATCTAAATTATAATGGAATGAACAATGTCGCGAAAACGCTCAATAGTCTGATTTAATGGTTCAAGGCTTTTCCCGCCTGAGGCATTCTTGTGCCCTCCGCCGCAAAAATACTTCCTGGCAAACAAATTTACATCAATATCGCCCTCGGAACGAAATGAAATTTTAATGTGATCATCTTTTTCAATAAAAAGCGCAGCAAAGGTAATATTTTCAATACTCATGGCATAATTAACCACACCTTCGGTATCGCCAGGCATATGTTTAAACCTGACAAGATCTTCGCGCCTCAAACTGAAATAAGCTACTTTTTTTTGAGGAATTACTTCAAGTCTTTCGCCCAGGCAGAAGCCTAATAATCGCATTCGATCTTCCGAAAAGTTATTGTAAATCAGACGGTGAAGTTTTTCGCCATCCACACCTGCCGCAATAAGGCTTGCTGTTATCAGGTAAGTATTGGGGTAGTTGCAGGCGTAGCTGAATGAACCGGTATCGGTAACTATTCCGGCATACAAGCACTCGGCAACCTCCTTTTTTATGGTCTCTTTGCCACCAAGCAACATAATTAATTCAAAGACAAGCTCTGCTGTACTGCTAACCGCTACATCCGAAATCACAATATCAAACCCCTTTTCGGGCTCCGGATGATGGTCAATTAGAATTTTGACTGCTTTTGAAGCTTTTAAGAAACCTTCAAGTGAGTTTGCCCTGCTGAACCCATTGAAATCAAGACAGAACAAAAGTGCAGAATCATTTATCGCACATCCGGCAATATCAGGGTTCTTATCAGCTACAAGTATTTCTTCCTGCCAAGGCAACCATTGAAGGAACTTAGGCAGGGGATCGGGCGAAACAACCTTAACATTCATAAAACCTTCGCCCTTTAAAAAACCATAAAACCCCAACGATGAACCTGCTGAATCGCCGTCGGGATTTGTGTGCGTTACAATTGTAATTGGTTTCTGCTTGTCAGTAAGCAACTGTTTAAGATTGCTGATCGCTGTCTGGTCCAAATCAGGGCAATTATTTAAGCAAACAAAGGTAAAAAAAAGACTGATTTTGGGTTTTAATTAAAGATTATTTATTTTTATGCTTCATATTTATGTATAAATCTCCGATAGTTTTATTGTCAATGTTTAAGCAAAGATTTTATGGAAAAATGCAGGATAACACTTACCCTTATTAAGCCATATGCCGTAAAACACGGTTTTGTGGGTCCAATTCTTGCAAGAATTAATGAAGCTGGTTTCAGGATATCGGCCATGAAATACCTTCAACTTTCCCTGCAGGAGGCTGAAAGGTTTTATGAAGTGCATCGCGGACAACCATTTTTTGTGCGGCTTACCCGGTTTATGAGCAATGGGCCAATAGTTGCTGCAATTCTGGAAAAGGAAAATGCTGTGATTGACTACAGGAAGTTAATCGGAGCCACCGACCCCAAAAAAGCCGATGAGGGAACTCTTCGTAAATTATTTGGTGCCAGCATTGAACATAATGCTGTTCACGGGTCGGATAGCAACGAAAATGCCGTAAAGGAGTGTAACTTCTTTTTTTCTGAACTCGAGCGGTTTTAATTTGAAGTTCCCGGCCTAAATTCTGTAAAGCTGCCATCGGAATAAAAAAACAACACCCTATATAGTTCCTTGTTTGTAGTGTGGACCGTTTCAGCAGTTTTTTCAGAATTTTTTAAGCTTTCATTTAAATAAATATTGTCTTTGCCATCCTGTTTTTCTTTCCCTGTCAGCGTTTTTGATGAATCTAAGGTTTCTTTAGGTAATTCAACATATTCAGGAAAAGGAATTTTGGAACTCTTAGCTTCAGCTGAGCTTTCATGAGTTGGCCTTACAACTGCTTTGGGATTATGGCCTTTAGAACCAGCAAGGTCAATATTTCCAGTGCTACTACCTGAAAACAATGTACCCTCGGTCACCAGCATGTTGCCTTTTCCACGAACCAACCATTCGGTTCGCACATCAGGAAAGGCATCCAGTACTTTTTGCATAAATTCGAGACTTGGATTGTTTCGCCCGGAAATAATATGCGAAATAGTTGATCGTGGTACACCAATTAAGTCTGCAAACCTCGATGAACTAAGCTTTTTGTGTTGAATAATTTTTTGGATACGGTCAATCATGTTAATTCACCATTTTAAACATCAATTATTTTTGTAAATTTAATAAATTAGTTAAAATTAAAGTTTAATATTGTAAATTAATGTATAATTTCACATTTTTAAACATTTAAAAAATTAAACCTTTAATGCATATATTTTTTGTACCTTATTATTATTAACCGCTTTAGGTTAATTATTTATTATTAGTACTTGTCGATGGGTAAATTTTAAAATTAAATGATTTAATTCAACTATTAGTTCACATATTTGCTTTAAAATACTGATTTAATATTACTTAACCTGCTATTCTAAACTATTTTAAACAATTTTTGAGAAAGACCTTACGAATTGAACAATGTTCATGTAGTTAAACTATTATTCAATTAAGTGAAACCTCAATAAATTCTAAACAATTGATGAGAAATTTTATCTTAGTTACTTTTGTGATTTATTGGTTGTATTATTTTGTAAACAATGTGATAATGTAAATTATTTGATTTGTTTATAAATGTTAACTTTTGTAAAGTTGTTTTTACATTGAGAAAATTATTATTTACTTTATCTTATCCACAATTCAATTAAAATCTTACTTTTGAAACTGTTACCCCACTGCTTAGCTACATTTTCTTCAAGTTAATTTGGACACAAGAACTATGGCTTCAAATTGGATCTCATACAATGAGCTTGCCTGGACGGAAGATCTTCTTGCTGAGCCGGAGGCTTACGAAAAAGAAGTTAATGGATACGTAAATTTGATAAATATGGCTGCAAAAGAACCTGTGCAAACGCTGCTGCATTTAGGATGTGGCGCTGGTTGGCATGACAGGTTTTTTAAAAAGCATTTCAGAATTACAGGGGTTGATATAAGTACCGGAATGATAAACAAAGCGAAAGATTCTAATCCCGAAATAGAATACTTTGAAGATGACATGAGAACTGTGCGGTTGAATCGTAAATTTGACTGTGTTGTAATTCCTGACAGTATTGATTATATGGCAACATTGCCTGATTTGCAGAAAGC
This sequence comes from Bacteroidales bacterium, assembly GCA_035477635.1. Classification (GTDB taxonomy): domain Bacteria; phylum Bacteroidota; class Bacteroidia; order Bacteroidales; family UBA7960; genus UBA7960. The sequence goes on from DATIKK010000005.1 coordinate 9,435, forward strand.
AATACAAACCGCCTCAATACATTTGAAACATGGAGGCGTTTTTCTGATTGTGGGCAACACGGAGGATAAATTTCAAAGTAACAATTTTGCCTATACCGGAGAAAAAGGTGATATCCACGTTACCGTGCTGGAAAATAATTATGTAAATCCCTATTCGCCTAATACATACGAAATTACTATGGTTTATTTGATACGTCACAAAGGTAAACTAACCAAATACGTAGAAGAATCAGTTGCAGGCCTTTTTTCACATTCAACCTGGATGGAAGTTTTAAGAAGAAACGGCTTTGTTATGGATACAAGAATTCTGAATGGCCTGTACGACAGCTACCTTCTTGGAGGAGGGGCTTACCCATTAACCATATTTTTCGGGACAAAAGAATAATGGCGTTAAAGTAAAAGAGACTTTTGCCTACTTTTAATTCGCTGCAATTAGAATTCGTGGTAAACAAGTGATGCATGGGAGTGTTAATGTTTTAACCTTCCCATTTTTTTTTGAGCAAACCCTTATGCAAAATCTTATCAAACAAAGTTTGTCAGCAGGGCAACGTCAAGAATTAATCAGAATTCTGAAAACCCGTTTTGAGAATAATATAAACCGGCATAAAGACCTCAATTGGACTAAGATACAGGAAAAACTGGAGTCAAGGCCGGAAAAACTATGGTCGCTTCATGAAATGGAACGAACAGGTGGTGAGCCTGACGTGATTGGCCTGGATAACATTACCGGCGAATATCTTTTTTTTGATTGTTCGGCTGAAAGCCCTGCAGGTCGCAGAAATCTATGCTACGACAACGAAGCGCTTGAGTCGAGAAAGACTTTTAAGCCTGAAAACAATGCAGTAGGAATGGCCGCCGCTATGGGTATAGAACTATTGACCGAAGAACAATACAGGGAGTTACAAAAATTTGGGCCTTTTGACACCAAAACTTCGAGTTGGGTAACTACCCCGCCCGGGATCAGAAAACTCGGAGGAGCACTGTTTTGTGATTTTCGGTACGGTAATGTTTTCGTGTACCACAACGGAGCCTCCTCATACTATGGGGCCAGGGGGTTTCGTGGGTCGGTCAGAATTTGATATTTAAGGGGTAATTATAACTCAAAGCGCTGCAGGGTATTGGTGAGCCGTAGATAAAAAACCAAACATGAAAATTAACACAAATGCATGGAACAGGTTCAGATATACGCTATATGCCCCGTTCTATGATTTTTTCGCGTGTTTTTATAATGATTCGAGGAAAAATTCCATTGAATCGTTGGAAATAAAACCGGGTGATAAAATTTTGATTGTTGGAGCCGGAACCGGGCTGGATCTAAAGTTTTTGCCTTCCGGTTGTGAAATATATGCCACGGATATTACACCAACTGTTGTAAGAAGGATAGCCAGGCGAAATAAAAAATTAAACCTAAACCTACAGGCAATTGTAATGGATGGGCAGGCCCTTGAATTTACCGATAATACATTTGAAAAGATAATTTTGCACCTGATATTGGCCGTTATTCCAGACCCTGTTGCCTGCCTAAAAGAGTCGGAACGTGTTTTGAAGCCCGGCGGACAAATAGTTGTTTATGACAAGTTTGTACCTAAAGGGAAGAAAGTATCCTTGTTAAGGTGGCTTTTAAATTTGTTTGCCAAAGTTCTTTTTACAGATTTAACTCGCGATTTTGAATCGATTGTTAAACAAACCACATTAAAAGTTATTTCTGATAAAGACGCTGATTTCAATGGAAATTTCAGGTTGATAAAGTTGATTAAAATGTAATGGCTACTTATAATGTTTAAACAAACCCATTTAAAGGCATTTTCCAAATTTGCCGCTTAACCGCCAAATCCACAAGATTTAAAGTTGTTTGTCAATGAAACTATACCGTCACATATTTTTTGACCTGGATCGTACCCTTTACGATTTTGATCGTAATAATCGCGAGACAATCCATAGCCTTTATTTGAAGTTCGGACTCATGCAACTTGGAGCACCTGATTTCGAAGCTTTTTATCAAACCTACAACCTTATAAACCGGCCCCTTTGGGATAGGTATAAAAAACAGGAAATTTCGAAGGAATATCTTAATATTTCACGTTTTGCAGAAACCCTGAAGGCATTTAATATTGACCATGGTATTGCCGGAAAATTTGCATCTGAATATATCCGGTTAAGTCCGTTGCAAAAAAATTTGCTTCCGGGTACAATGGAAATACTCAACTATCTCTTTAAAAAATACGCCTTGCACATTATTACCAACGGGTTTTCTGAAATTCAGTTTAAGAAGATATCGGGAACAGGGATTGGCCATTTTTTTCAGCACATCATAGTAAGCGAGGATGCCGGCGCACAAAAGCCCGAGAAGCGTATTTTTGAGTTTGCCTTAAATAAAACGGGGGCTATAGCCGATGAGTCGATCCTTATTGGCGATGATCCCCAAACCGATATTCTGGGAGCCCAGATGGCTGGGATTGATCAGGTGTGGATGGCACAACCCAACGAAACATCGCAATATAGAGCAACGTTTCAAATAGGACACCTACTCGAATTGAAGAACATTCTTTAATGTGAGATAAGCAGGTGAACTATGATTTAAATTTATTCGCCTGCATTGGAGGCTGTTGGTTCAAATCTTGCAATGGATGTAACGCCAGCTTTTACCTTATCCCCGATTTTGACATCTATTTTTGCATTGAGCGGAAGCAAAAGATCGACTCTTGAGCCAAATTTAATAAAACCCAACTCGCTGCATTGCTTTACTTGGTCTCCTACTTTTCCATAGTAAACAATCCGCCGGGCAAGAAATCCGGCAACCTGACGCATGAAAACATGCTGATTTTCTGAAGTTTCAAAGGCAATTGAGGTGCGTTCGTTTAGATAACTCGATTTAGGGTTCCAGGCAACCATGTACTTTCCAGGATGATATTTAAAATAAATCATTTTTCCGGAAACAGGATACCGGTTAAGGTGAACGTCGATGGGCGACATAAATATCGAAACCTGCCTCATGGGTTTGTTGAAATATTCCTTTTCGCTGGTCTCTTCAAGCACCACAATATGGCCGTCGGCAGGACTAACAACTCCAGAATCATTATAATTAAACGGCCTCTGAGGGGATCTGAAAAACTGAACCACCATTACCAACAGTAACACAAGAGGAAGGTAAATCCATAGCGCCAAAGCTCCCGCTTTTGGGAAAAAAACCTGCATGGTTGCGATTGAAACAATCAGCAGGGAAGAAATCAGAGTAATGGTCGCGTGGCCTTCTTTGTGTATCTTCATAGTTGCGCAACTATTGGTTATTTAAAATTTGGCAATATTGGATAATGATAAAATCAATGCGCCGAAGCCAACTTAGGATTTACAATGCAAAAATAAGATAAACATAAACAAATGGGGCAGCAATTAATACTCCGTCGAATCTATCTAGAATTCCTCCATGTCCTGGAAAAATTGAACCACTTTCTTTAATCTTCAAGCTACGTTTAAACAATGATTCGAACAAATCGCCATAATTTCCGAAAAAGACAGTTAAAATCGCCACTGCCAGCCAGTTTATAAGAGATAAATCTGCAAAGAAAATCGATAATATATAAGCCGCGAGCAAGGTAAACAATCCTCCGGTCAATGTACCTTCCCATGTTTTTCTGGGCGAAATCTCCTCTATAAGTTTTATCTTGCCAAAATTAGACCCCACAAGAAAGGCTACCGAATCGTTTAACCAGTTCATAATAAAAAAGCCAAGCAAAATTTCGGGTTGATAGGCGCCAGACTGAGGGTTAATGTTCGGTAAATAACCCAGCAATGAAAATGGTACAGCAATATATAAATGACCAAGAATAGTGAACGATATGTTGGTAAATGGATTTGGGAGCCTACGGTAAAGTTCGGCCAAAAAAACTAAAAAAAATGGAATTATATTAAATAAAAGATATGAATTGTCGAGATATCCCAATGAAATTGAAGTATTTATCAAAAACACCAGGACTCCTGACAATACTCCCAGTATTTTCGCCGGGTAAATTTTTGACAATTCGGCAAGGCTGTAAAACTCCCAAAGGCCTAAAACAGTAAAAACCAGAAAAAGTCCGTAAAAAACGTGGAGGTCGATTATTATTGCTGATACAATCAACGCTGCGAAAACGAATCCGGTTAAGGTTCTAATCAGGAAATTATTCACAATTTTTTGGTAAGAATTATTTGTTTTGCTTGTAAAACATCATCAGCATTCACATATAGTTCAAACTCGCCGAATAGATAAGCCGAGTCTTTATTATTTACTACTACCGAATCAATGTCATACTCCTTCAGGACTGCCCTGGCAATTTCAATTCTATGAATATAGGTATGGCTATAAACTTTTTGCCAGTTTTCTGACATAATACGCAAGTTGTTTAATTAACGATATAATAAAGAATTGATTTTCTTGTCAAAGGGTACCCATATTATGATTTAGTTCTGCGGCTCTTTACAACACCGGAATTTTTTGCAGGAAAATAATTTCTACTCTGATGGTCCTTGAGAATCAGGTTGCTTCATTACGTTCATTCCACCTTTTGCAGCAAGGGTCGCTTCAACTGGTTCTGACTGCTGCTCTTCTGACAAAGGCATTGCTCCCTCATTACTTTCGGCAATACTTTTCTTGTCTTTATCAAATGGTCTTTCGCCGAAAATAAGTTCAAGGTCATCTCTGAAAATTACTTCCTTTTCAAGAAGGAATTCGCCAAGTTTAATAAGGTTTTCTTTATTTTCGGTCAAAATATTTTTTGCCCGCTTATAGGCCGATTCAACCACTTGGCTCACTTCTTCGTCGATAATCTGCGCGGTCCTTTCGGAATAGGGCTTGCTAAACGAATATTCGCTTTGGCCGGTACTGTCGTAATAGCTAACGTTACCAACTCGCTTATTGAGGCCAAAAAATGCCACCATGGCAAATACCTGCTTGGTAACTTTTTCAAGGTCATTCAAGGCTCCGGTCGAAATTTTTCCAAAGATGATGTCCTCGGCAGCTCTACCTCCCAAAATTGATGTAATCTCATCGAACATCTGTTCGAAGGTGGTAATTTGTCTTTCTTCGGGTAAGTACCATGCAGCCCCAAGAGCTTTACCGCGTGGGACAATTGTAACTTTCACCAGAGGTGGTGCGTGTTCGAGCAGCCAACTTACTGAGGCATGGCCTGCTTCATGGTAGGCAATTACCTTTTTCTCGGCCTGCGAAATTATTTTGTTGCGTTTCTCGAGGCCTCCTATAATGCGATCTATTGCATCGAGAAAATCCTGCCTTTCAACCATGACTTTATCTCTTCTTGCGGCGATCAGGGCAGCCTCATTGCATACATTTGCTATATCGGCCCCGGAAAATCCGGGAGTTTGCTTTGCCAGGAATTCGGCATTCACTTCGGGAGCCATTTTTACCGGCTTCATGTGCACCTTGAAAATGGCTTTGCGTTCCTCAAGGTCGGGCATTTCAACTTGTATCTGCCGGTCGAAACGGCCTGCCCGCATGA
>DATIKK010000006.1:0-19891 GCA_035477635.1 Bacteroidales bacterium
GTTTGCTGGTAATAGAAAAGAAGCTTAGAAAATAAGAATAATTATGAAAAGAACATTTCAACCTTCGGTAAGGAAAAGAAAGAATAAGCACGGGTTCAGGAGCCGCATGGCTACCAAGAACGGCCGCAGGATTTTGGCTGCCCGCAGGGCGAAAGGCCGCACCAGACTAACCGTGTCTGACGAAAAAACCCATAAATAGGAATTTTCCGGGATTTACCGCATTACAGGCTATACCATAACCGGTATGGCCTCTTTTGTTTAATCCGGATGTTTCAACTAAAAGGAGCTACTTTTAAACTCAACTTTTTAATTTTTCGAAAACATGATACTTGATGTGTTGTCGGTTTTTGGCGGATTGGTATTATTGTATTTTGGAGCTTCCTTTTTGATTAAAGGAGCCGTGTCAGTAGCAATGCGGGCAGGCGTTTCGGTGCTTGTGGTGGGCCTTACTGTTGTGGCATATGGCACAAGTATGCCCGAAATGGTGGTAAGCACAATGGCTTCCTTCAAAGACGCGGGAGATATCGCAGTTGGCAATGTGGTGGGTTCCAATATTTTTAATATTGCCGTAATTCTTGGGATTTCATCCCTGATCAGCCCCATGCGGGTGAATCTGAAAGTGTTGCGGTTCGACACTCCTGTGATGCTTGGTGTGGCATTGCTTTTTTTGCTGATTTTTGCAGACTTCCGCATCAGTCGGCTTGATGCAATCCTTTTGTTTGTATTAGCGGTAGCTTACACGGTATTCAACATAGTAAAGTCGCGCAAGGATGAAAAGAAGGCTGAGGAACTGGGCATAGAGCCAAGCATATCTAAAATCCCCAGATCAGTATTTATAGATATTGGCTTTATTCTTTTGGGCATTGGGGTATTGATTTTGGGATCGAATTTTCTGGTAACCGGCTCTACCGCACTCGCCAGGGTCTTTGGTGCCAGCGAGGCTTTTATAGGACTCACCATCGTGGCGGCAGGCACAAGCCTTCCTGAACTGGCTACTTCGCTTGTTGCCGCGCTGAAGAAACAAAGCGACATTGCAATAGGTAATGTGGTGGGATCGAATATTTTTAATATTCTTGCAATACTTGGCATTTCGGGCATTATTCATCCCATAGAAGCTACGGGGATAAGTTCCGTTGATATTTTGGTGATGATCGGATTTTCAGCCCTCGTGATACCTTTAATGAAAACTGATGTGAAAATATCGCGACGCGAAGGCGCTATCATGCTTCTTGCCTATATAGCTTATGTAGCCTACTTGTTGTATGTGTAAGCCTTATGAACGGGGCAACAGATTTCACAAATCATCTTAAAAACCCATAAACAAACACTCTGACGCAAGCGTTGCAAAGGTATTTTGTCAAATTTTTCTACCTTTGGCTGTTTTATTTTTTGGGGGCAATAATTTTCCCGTATTTCTGCAATTTCAACAAACATGCTCGAATTAATTGCCATTTTGGTTTTAATCTATCTGGCATTCAGGGTCTTAACTGCTTTTGTTTTACCCTTCCTGGTAAAAAGCTATATCGAAAGAGTAAGGAGGAAGTTTTACCAGGACAATCAAACATTTAACCAAAACACATCTGGCGACCGCAAGGGAGTAAAGATTACCCAAGACCAGAAAAAAAAACGTGGTGATTCTGGTAAGCTTGGTGAATACACCGATTTTGAGGAGGTTAATGATGAAAAAAAATAATCCTCACCATATCCGGCTCTTGATATAATAAACCCGTATTTCGGCAATATTGAAACTCAAGTCATGAAACTCTTAAAGAACTATCCTGTTGATTTAAAAACCATGCTGCCTTACATAGTAGCTGTTGGCCTGTTTTTGATGATGTCTGTTATTTACGTCCATCCTATTCTCGGCGGCAAGCAACTGCTGCAACCCGATATAGTAAAATTTCAGGGCATGGCCAAAGAAATCAGCGATTTCAGGGAGGTTACCGGGGAGGAAGCCCTATGGACCAACTCCATGTTTGGCGGTATGCCGGCCTTTCAGATTTCTGTGGTGTGGAAATACAATATTGCCAATTTTTTTCATAACGTAATGACACTGTGGCTTCCACGTCCGGCCGATATGATTTTCCTTTATTTCGCGGGGTTCTTTATTTTTTTGCTATTGCTAAAAGTTAATCCATGGGTTGCCTTAGTAGGCTCCCTGGCCTTTGCTTTTTCCTCATACCATTTTATAATAATTCAGGCAGGTCATAATTCGAAAGCGGTAGCCATTGCTTACATGGCTCCGGTTTTGGCATCGGTAATTTATGCCTTCCGGGGCAAGCTGCTTGCCGGAGGTCTCTTGTTTGCCATTTTCATGGGCCTGCAGGTGTTTGCCAATCATTACCAGATCACTTATTATCTGGGGATAATGGTGTTTCTCTACGGATTGTTCGAATTGTACCACCATTATAAAGAAAAACTGCTTGCCCGGTATTTCAAAGCCATAGCAGTGCTTGTGGGCGGTCTGATTATAGCTCTCGGAATTAACATTGGCAGCTTGTGGGCAACATTTACCTTCGCCGAGGAAACCATGCGGGGAGGTTCAGAGCTTACAGTAGGAGATCGCGAGCCTACCGAAGGATTGTCGAAAGATTACATTACACAATGGAGTTATGGTTTGGGTGAAACTTTTAGTTTGTTGATTCCAAATGTGAAAGGAGGAGCTACTGGAGCGTTGGACAACAACCCTGTAGCAATGGAAGCCGTTGAACCAGCCTTCAGAAGTTTTGTGGCACAACAGAATCATTATTGGGGCAATCAGCCTTTTACTTCGGGCCCAGTCTATGTTGGAGCCATAGTATTATTCCTTTTTTTCTTAGGAGTCTTTTATTTAAAAGGCCCCTTGAAATGGGGTTTATTGCTGTCGGCCATACTTGCCATATTGTTGTCGTGGGGATATAATTTTCCTTCATTTACTGGTTTCTTTATTGAACACATTCCGCTCTACGACAGTTTCAGGGCCGTAACCATGATCCTTGTTATTGTTGAGCTTGCCGTACCCGCTTTAGCCGTATTGTTCCTGCAACAGTTGGTTAATAATCCCGGTATTATAAAATGGAACAGCAGGGAATTTCTTGGCGCATTTGCTCTAACAGCCGGCCTGGCATTTTTGTTTTTTATAATGCCAAAAGCCTTTTTTAGTTTTACCAGCAACCACGAAGCAGAATTTTTTGCCGGTCAGATAGCTCAAAATCCCCAGGCCGAAGGCCAGATTAGAAATTTTTTAATGAACCTCGAGAATGCCCGCGTGGCTGTTTTCAAAGCGGATGCAATACGGAGTTTCTTGTTTGTATTGGCAGCATCAGTGGCCGTTCTTCTCTTTGTGAGCAAAAAGATTAAGATTTTGGCATTTTTGCTGGTACTTGGCTCCCTGATAACGCTCGATATGTGGCCTGTAAACAACCGGTACCTCAACGAGAATCACTTCCAACCCCGGCGTAATGTTGAAACTCCTTTCAGACCAACAGAAGCTAACCTTCAGATACTTCAGGACAGGGATTTACATTTCAGGGTGTTCAACACAACAGTCAATACATTCAACGAATCTTCCACCTCCTGGTTCCACAGGTCAATAGGTGGGTATCATGGCGCCAAGCTACAACGGTTTCAGGACATTATCGATAAACATTTAACAGTTGCACAGGTTAACATGAATGTGTTGAACATGCTGAATACCAAGTACTTTATAGTTCCTGGCGAAAATCAGCAACCCCAGGCAAGGTTGAATCCCGAGGCTATGGGCAATGCATGGTTTGTAACCGATTTGCGAATGGTTGAAAATGCCGATGAGGAAATTCTTGCTTTGAATGATTTCAATCCGGACACGACAGCTATTATCGATAGGAGGTTCTCGGCCTATGTAGAGGGGAAACAGTTCCAACCCGACACCCTGGCCACCATACAACTGATGGAGTATGCGCCAAACCGGCTTAGGTATCAATACCAGACTGCCACACAACAGGTTGCAGTTTTCTCCGAAATATTTTACCCTCACGACTGGAAGGTTACAATAAATGGCGAGCCGGCCGGGAATTTCCGTGTAAACTATATATTGCGTGCCTTGGTTATCCCTGCCGGAAGCGGTGAGATCATTTTCGAGTTCAGGCCTGCCGCATATTTTACGGGAAGCCGGGTATCCTGGTTTTTCAGCACTCTGCTGCTGTTGCTGGTAGCAGCCTATCTGTGGCGCCAGATATTGAAAAACCGTAAGAAGCCAGTTATGGAGGAATTTGATAAGCAATAGTGCGACAACCCTGAGAGCCAACAATTTAGGGCTAAAACCCGTTAACTCTTTGGTTTTCTTTAACTCCGGCCTCAAGTCCGGGATCATGAATGGCTTTTATTAAAAAGGATTTAGCCCGATTAGCTGTTTTATAAATTACTTTTTAAACCAAATTTAGTAGTTATTTTCTGTGAAGCGTGTTTTGATTATAAGCTATTACTGGCCTCCCAGTGGTGGTGCAGGTGTTCAGCGCTGGCTGAAGTTTGCTAAGTACCTGCGCAGTGAGGGCTGGGAACCGGTAATCTATACACCCCTAAACCCTGAGTATCCCAGTACCGATCCTGCTCTCCAAATGGATATCCCCGAAGGTATCACCGTATTGAAAACGCCTATCCGGGAGCCGTATATGCTTTACAAATGGTTTAGCGGGCTTAAAGGCAGCGAAAAGATTCAGCCGGGATTTATCAGCGAGACGAAACGGCCCGCATTGGCCGCAAAAATTTCTGCCTGGATTCGTGGCAATTTGTTTATACCCGATGCCCGTTGCCTTTGGATTAACCCCTCCATAAAATACATTACAAAGTGGCTTCAACACAATAAGGTGGATGCATTGGTGTCAACCGGGCCTCCCCACAGCATGCACCTGATTGCATTGGGTGTAAAGAAAAGAATGAATATTCCCTGGCTTGCCGATTTTCGCGACCCTTGGACCCAAATAGATTTTTTTCCTATACTCATGCTTACACCATGGGCGGAATCACGGCACAAAAAATTGGAACAGGCAGTGCTGGCAACTGCAGATAGAGTTGTTACCGTTAGCCAAACATGTGCCCACAACCTGAAAATTCTTTGTGGAAGGAACATTGAGGTTGTTGCCAATGGTTATGATGAAGACGATTTTGGTAATCTCCCCCCATTTTCGTACGACAGTTTTCGTATCACGCATCTTGGGTCGCTCAATGCCGACCGCAATCCGCATAAACTTTGGGAAGCGCTTGCAAATCTGGTTAAAGGGGATCCCTTTTTTGCCGAAAAACTCTCAGTAAGGTTAATTGGCAAAACGGATATTTCGGTTATGGATTCCATTGCCGCGCAAGGCCTGACGGGCTACCTGGAAAAAATTGATTATCTGCCCCATGATCAGGCACTAAATCGGGCATCTCAGTCGGCTGTTCTGCTGTTGGCAATCAACAATGCCCCAAATGCTCAGGGAATCGCCACAGGCAAGTTGTATGAATACTTTGCCCTGCAGAGACCCATCCTGGCCATTGGCCCCGAAAACGGAGATGCTGCCGCATTAATCCGGCAAACGGAGACCGGTCGGGTGGCAGATTTTGACGACAAGGATACAATGATACAAATCCTTCTGGGCTGGAAAGAGGATTTTCTGCTACGGCAATTAGACATTCGCTCCGGCAACTCACATCAACATACCCGAAGAAATCGTACCGCTCAGTTGGCCAACATTCTGGACGGTCTTACCACCCCCTGAATCAATCCTCAAATGCCAGAAAGCATCTGTAGGTTTTAGGTTCTGATTCTGCCATCGGCGGCTTTTTCTACTCCAATGCATTGCATTACCGATGAAAAGTCTTTTTCACTTTCGGCTATGATCCAAAGCCGATCACCGGGTTTGAGTTCGGTGCCTCCATTGGGGGTTATCAGTTGTTCCCCTCGTTTTACTAAAACAATCAGGGCTGTCGAAGGAAAATTCAAATCAATAATACGGCGATTGGCCGATTTGCAATCCTGGGCAATCACCACTTCAAATAAATCCTTTTTTATTTGGTCAATAACCTCCTTGTCCAACAGGTACTCGCCGGGGGCGGTATCCTTGTCTTCCAATCCCAGAATCTTGGCAGCCAGCCCGAGGGTAGTACCCTGCAAGACCACAGAAACAAGTACCACGAAAAACACCAGGTGGAAGATCAGGTCGGCTTTCTCTATGCCATACACCATAGGAAATGTTGCAAAAACGATGGGAACGGCACCTTTCAAACCCACCCATGAGATAAAAACCTTTTCGGCTATGGAATATTTCGAGAATGCGAGGCTGATGAACACACTCAAGGGCCGGGCAACAAAAATCAACGAAAAGGCAATGACCAGACCGGTTTTTGCTTCAGGTATTACCTGGGAAGGGAAAACCAATAGCCCCAGGACGATGAACATGGTGATCTGGCTAATCCAGGCAATTCCATCAAAAAACTTCATGATGGACTTCTTGTGGATAAAGCTGTTATTACCCAAAATTAGTCCGGCCAGATATACGGTCAGGAAGCCGTTTCCCTGGAGAAGATCAGAAAGGGCGTAGGCTGTGAGCATCATGGCCAAGGCGAATACCGGATAAAGTCCTTCGAATTCCAGTTGAATCTTATTTATCAGAAACACCATAATCTTGCCAATACCCAAACCAATCAAAGCTCCAATCAACATTTCCTTTATAAAAACTCCTACTATGGATATTCCCGCGCTGGCAGGATTTAGATTTAGGGTGATAAATGTGATTGTAAGAAAATACGCCATAGGGTCGTTGCTGCCCGATTCGAGTTCGAGCAAGGGGCGCAGGTTGCCTTTTAGAGTAGTCTTGCGCGAACGCAAAATGGAAAATACTGCTGCGGCATCAGTAGAGCTTATTATGGCGCCTATCAGCAGTCCTTCGAGCAGTGAGAATCCAGGCACAAAACTAAGTAATACTCCCACGGTAAAGGTTGTAATCAAAACTCCGAGAGTGCTTAGCAATAGCCCGTCCCATTTTACAATCCTGATACTTTGCAGTCGGGTGTCGAGACCCCCAGAAAACAGTATGATGGCAAGCGCAATGGAGCCAATCCATTGGGTTATTTTGGGATCATCGAAAGGGATACCCAACAGACCATCAGACCCGGAAAGAATTCCGATACCAAGAAAAAAAATCAAAACAGGGATTCCTGTCTTGAAACTGATCTTGCTTGACACAACAGCAATGAAAACAAACAATGACGCAAACAACAATACTATTTCCATACCTATATCCCCAAGACTGAAAAAAAACACTGCCCAATATGGCTGTTGCCAGATGAGATAAAAGTAGTAATAATCGCTATAAAATGCCAGAGATATTTTAGTGCAGAAATCTGGTTAGAGCCAGAAAGCAGAGAATTCGCTGTATTGTCAGCAACAACCTGCTATTTCAACTAATGAAATTTAGATTCAGGCTGTTTTAAAAAACCAAAGCCCCACACCAATGCGACTGTGTAGGGCTTTCGTCACGAAATGACAAGCACTTGTTTTAATTAGGCTCAAATTGCAATTGGTGCAACTGAAAATTTTCTCCAACCCTCTTTAAGAGAAAATAAACACGGAAAGTTTTCCCCTGCCGGGTTTGCAATATACCTATGGCATAAACCGATCCGTCGCGTGAGGTTCCCTGGTGTGATATGGAAAAGGTGGCAGGTGTATTGCGTGAGAAAAAGGTGCGCAAAATAACTTCGGCCTGTGAGTTACTAAATGCACCTTCACTCCCTGGCAATGTCAAATCGACATTAGGACCGAAAAATCTCGAAATTTCACGTGAATTACCTTGTCGAATGCCAAGCGTTATTCCATTGGTCATAGATTCAGCCTGCGAAAAAGAACGCAAACTTCCCGAAAGCATTAAGCCACCAAACGCTAATATTAGTATGAAATACCTGTTCATTTTAATTGACAAATCAGGGTAAATTCGTGCAAAAATTGAACCAAACTGTTAAGAAATTTTAACTTTTTATTATGTTACTACAAAGTTAATATTAAATGAATTCGTTCATTAGTTAATTTCACTGCCCTGTTTCTTTAGTTGAAAAAGCTGGAAATTCCATCCAGGCATTAACCAAAAAATTATTTTTAATGAAGATTACTCTTTTGGTCATGGGCAAAACGGATGAGCCCTACCTCCGCGAAGGCATTGAAATTTATGTGAACCGGCTCAGGCACTATTCGAAATTTGAACTCATCGAACACCAGTTTGCGGGCAAAATGAAAGGCGGCAATTCAGATGTAGTTCGTGAAAAAGAAGCAGTAATACAGATAAAATACATTGAAAAAAGCGATGTTACCGTTTTGCTCGAAGAGAGCGGTCAAACTTTAAGCTCGGTCGAATTTGCCGGGTTCATTCAACAGCAAATGAACAGGTCGGTAAAGCGTCTCTTGTTTATTTCTGGAGGACCATGGGGTTTTGATAAGGAGGTTTACCGAAGAGCTTCCATGAAACTTTCTCTTTCGGCCATGACATTCTCCCATCAAATGGTGAGGCTGATTTTTGTCGAGCAATTATACAGGGCTTTCAGCATCATACGAAATGACCCCTATCACAATAGTTGAAAAATAAGCGTCGGTTAATGAGCAACCAATGATTTTTCAAACCCAACCGACCCCTGTTTCTCTTTCTTAAAAACTTAAGATATTTAAATACAGAAAAATTTTGGCTTCTCAAATATTTTCTATCTTTAGCCCCTGTTAAAACAAATCTAATAACCAATACCCATATCTATGATTAAAAAAGTTCTTGTAGCCAATCGTGGCGAAATTGCATTAAGGGTAATTCGTTCCTGCAGGGAAATGGGGATTAAAACGGTGGCGGTTTTCTCCGACGCCGACCGTAACTCCTTGCATGTTCTGAGTGCAGACGAGGCCTATCATATCGGACCTTCGCCTTCACTGGAGTCTTACCTTAATATTGATAAAATTATCCATGTAGCCAAGGCAAGTGGAGCCGATGCAGTTCATCCAGGTTATGGTTTTTTGTCAGAAAACACCAAATTTTCTGATCGATGTAAGCTTGAAGGCATAAAGTTTATAGGGCCATCAGCTTACTCCATAGCCAATATGGGCGACAAAATCACGGCCCGCAAAACCATGATTGCCGCAGGTGTACCTGTTGTGCCTGGCACGGTGGATATGGTTCACACCGAAGAAGAGGCCCTACAAACAATAAAGGAAATCGGGCTTCCGGTAATGATTAAAGCCTCAGCCGGCGGGGGTGGCAAGGGTATGCGCCTTATCAAAAAAGCCGAAGAAGTAACCAGCGGACTGCGTGCAGCACGTTCTGAAGCTAAGGCAGCCTTTAACGACGACTCGGTATATATCGAAAAATATATCGAATCGCCACACCATATCGAATTTCAGGTGCTGGCCGACAGCCATGGCAATGCCATACATCTGTTTGAAAGGGAGTGCTCGGTACAAAGACGACACCAAAAAATTATTGAAGAAACCCCATCGCCAATCCTTACACATGAAAAGCGGATGGAAATGGGCGCCCACGCTGTGGCTGCAGCAAAAGCAGTAAACTACGAAGGCGCGGGTACAATTGAATTTATCGTTGACAATGACCTGAATTATTATTTCCTGGAAATGAACACCCGCCTTCAGGTGGAACATCCAATTACTGAACTTGTGGTTGGAGTTGACCTGGTAAAGGAGATGATAAACATAGCCAACGGCCTGCCATTAACACTGAAACAGGAAGAACTGACACAAACCGGGCACGCAATTGAGTGCAGGGTTTATGCCGAAGATCCCGAAAACAATTTCATGCCGGCTCCCGGCAGGGTAACACATATTGAAACTCCCAGTGGATTAGGCGTTAGGGTTGACGGGTACATTTATGAAGGATTCGAAATACCAATGTACTACGACCCGCTTATTGCCAAATTGGTGGTGTGGGGTAGTACGCGAAAGGAGTCTATTGAAAGAACCCTTCGGGCGCTTCACGAGTTTAAAGTAACGGGGGTGAAAAACAATGTCAGGTTTCTCGAACGGATTGCTCTGGCCGATGATTTTGTAAAAGGCAACTACAACACCCACTTTATTGAAGACAACTTTGATTTTCTGATGAAGGGGGCTGAAAACACTGAAACTGACCAGGATTTGGTGATGATCGCAACCTTAATGGAATACCTTGAAAAGGTAAAAGCAGCGAAACCAGCAACAAACACCAGCCAGAGGAGCAACTGGAAAGACTATAACCGGGTTAGAAATGTAATGAAATTTTAAGGAAAAACCATGTCATACGAAGTAAAGCTACAAGACAGAACAGCCAAGGTAGAGGTGTTGAGTCGCAATGGAAATCAATTGTCAGTGAGCGTAGATGGCAAAGAGTACCAACTTGACTTTGTTAAAATAAAGGAAGGTAATTACTCAGTCATACACAACACAGTGGTAAATAATATTGTGCTCATACCCATTGATGGCGTTAAGAAATACCTGGTAAACAATTTCAAAACCACCTTCGAAACAGAGGTTATTGACGCAGAATCGAGATACCTGTTGAGCCGCAGGAAAGGTTCGGGAGAAGATGGCGAAGGAATAATTCTGGCACCGATACCAGGTAAGGTAGTAAAAGTACTGGTTGAAAAAGGGAAGCCCGTTGCAGCCGGTCAAACAGTAGTCATCATATCGGCTATGAAAATGGAGAGTGAGTTTAAGGCAGCCAAAGACGGTATAATAGTGGATGTTAAAGTTACCGAAGGACAGACCGTTGAAGCCAGGCAACCCATGGTAGTAATTGAATACAATTCGGAAAAATAAAAAATTAAAAAAATATGTCACTTAAAGAAAAATACACCGAACTTGAAAGGATAAACCGCCTTGCCGAACTTGGTGGCGGAGAGGAGCGTATTGCAAAAATTCACGCTTCAGGGCGAAAGACAGCCCGGGAGCGCATTATAGACCTGCTCGACCCCAAAACCTTTGTCGAGCTTGATAAATTTGTAGTTCACCAGTGCACCGAGTTCGACATGGATAAGCAAAAAATTCAAGGCGATGGTGTCGTTGCCGGCTATGGTAAGATTGATGGCCGCCTGGTGTATGTTTTTGCACAGGACTTCACGGTGTTCGGGGGTTCGCTCAGCCGGGCCAACGCCAACAAAATAATTAAGGTAATGGAATCGGCTATGAAAATGGGCGCGCCAATCATAGGCCTTAACGATAGCGGTGGAGCTCGCATTCAGGAAGGTGTGGAAAGCCTGGCAGGCTATGGCGATGTTTTTTACCGCAATGTTCTGGCCAGCGGTGTTGTGCCTCAAATTTCGGCTATATTGGGTCCTTGCGCGGGCGGTGCAGTTTATTCGCCGGCCATAACCGACTTCATTTTCATGACACGCAAAACAAGCTATATGTTTGTTACAGGTCCTGACGTAATTAAAACTGTTACGCATGAAGAGGTAACCAAGGAAGAACTTGGAGGAGCCATCACCCATAACACCAAAAGTGGAGTGGCACATTTCACAGCCGATGACGACCAGCAGGCTATGATGATGATACGCGAGTTGCTGAGTTTCCTTCCGGCAAACAATATGGAAGACCCACCAGTGAAGCCATGCTCCGACCCTGCTACACGTCAGGACGAAGCGCTTTTCAAACTGGTGCCAGAAGACCCGCACAAACCCTACGACATGAAGGAACTTCTAACAGCGGTGGTCGATGATCGCAACTTTTTTGAAGTTCAGCCACTTTATGCCCAGAATATAATTGTTGGATTTGCACGTCTCAATGGTAAGCCGGTCGGGATTGTAGCCAATCAGCCAGCAATGCTCGCCGGAGTACTTGATATTGATGCATCAAATAAAGCGGCCCGATTCGTTAGGTTTTGCGATTCTTTCAATGTTCCGATTATCACCTTCCTTGATGTACCGGGGTTTTTGCCAGGTACCGGGCAGGAGTTCGGGGGCATAATAAAGCACGGAGCCAAACTGCTTTATGCTTATTGCGAAGCTACCGTACCCAAAATATCGGTAATAACCCGCAAAGCCTACGGAGGAGCCTATGTGGTAATGTCGAGCAAACACGTAGGCGGCGATGTGAATTTCGCCTATCCTACCGGCGAAATCGCAGTTATGGGCCCCGATGGAGCTGTTAACATCCTTTATCGCGATAAACTGAATGATAAAGAGAAAGTCAAGGCTGTAGAAGATTACAAAAACAGGTTCTGCACTCCGTTCCAGGCAGCCGGGTATGGTTATATCGACGAGGTGATCCACCCCTGCCAAACAAGGGAGAAACTGATTCAGGCACTCGAAATGTGTCAGACAAAAAGGGAAACAGCGCCTCCAAAAAAACACGGGAATATCCCCTTGTGATTCGACCTGGTTAATTGACTTTTACTGAATTTTTCTGCTAATTTTGCAATCCCTTTCATAAAGGGATTGCAAAATGCTTTATCCGGGGGACGTTAGCTCAGTTGGTTTAGAGCGCATGCTTGACAGGCATGAGGCCACTGGTTCGAATCCAGTACGTCCCACTAAATGCTTAGAGAGTCAGCCCGCTATTCTGCAGTGGGCAATTTAAGGGCGAAATGCAATAGCCCCTTCCATCCGGTTTTACCGGTTAAATCCTTAAAAAAAAATTCAAGTAAAATTGACTGTGCAAAGTAACCCTGCCTAAAGGCTTTTGGCCATTCTGAGGATGATCTTATCCGGTATGGCAACCAGCCTGTATTCAGAGTGATAAAGTACTGAGCCTTCCTGCTCACACCTTACTTTGGCCAAGTAAACTCTTCCGGCTACCTCCCTTTCAAATTGTATAAAGTAATCAATAGTACGGTTTGACTTCAGTGGGTTTGGATCGGGAGGCAGAAAAATTTCAAGCGACTGATAAAAGGGGGATACCTGGTCCGGGTTTTTCGATTTATCGAGAAAATTATTTATCTCCTTCTCCACTTCCGTAACCGGATTGGAAATGCTTTTAAAGAGCGCATTGCTGGCGTAAGCAATCCCAAAAAGAAAATCTCTAAGTATAACATTCTGGCAATCAATCACCTTTCCAAAATCGACTAACTGCCACTTTTCAACTGGTAATGACTGTATTCTTCCGGACTGGGGAAATTCAACCGGAAAATTACGAAGGTAAACCTTTGAGCGCTCCTTCCCAAAAGAGAAGGAATCTTGTTTATTTATTGCAAATATATATTTCTCATTTTCGGGGCCATCTTCGTAACCCAACACGATTGTTTCGTTGGTGCTAACAATGGAGTTAATCAGAATCTTGTATGTATCGAGCGAGGTGCCCACTGCCCCGAAAAGCATTGTTGCTACTTTCGAAAAAAGCATCATACCAGGCACAATGACACGTTTTTCGCGGCTATACATATAGTCGGGGTCGTGCACAGGGTTCACATCGCAAGTAGCCTTGCAAAAGGTTACAACCTGGTTGTCGGTAAATACATACTCAAGTTTCATCCGTTAATAATTATTTTCAGGGCATTATATCGTTATAGTCAAAATCAATTATAGTCCAAATTTCCTTCAAAAAAATACCACTCAATATTACTCAAAATTCTAACTTCAAACTCCAAAAATATCCGCTTTCCCGGTAGTTTCTATTTTGCTCAATCCTGGCATGAATCAGTCTGTTTTTATTGTGCGTTTGCCCACCTTACTCGCTACAGATTTTTTCCACCATGCAAGAATCTTAGTTGCCACGAATCTATCAACCGGAAGGGTAAGATCATCAATATTCAAAGTATCAAGCTCTATCCAGCGGGGAGAAATATTTCCCTCTTTAAATTCAAAATCGAAAGGTTTTGTTGCCGTTTTGATTGCTTGCGGATCGGTAAAATTCATCATGTAGTAAATACTAATCAGTTGATTACCAGGATGAAACCTGGTCTCCTGGAAAAAGTCTGTTGTGTAAAAATGACCAGTTATCTCAACCTCCTGCCCTAACTCCTCCCTGCATTCGCGTTTTAGGCAGTCGATTGCCCCCTCTCCGAATTCAAGTCCGCCTCCCGGGAATTTAGTCATCTGTGTCCCATACCAAAATTCGTCAATCACCAGAATTTTATTTTCGTGAACCCCGATACCATAAACCCTAACCACGAATTTGCCTGTTTCCATTATTAATGAATAATTGGTTCGTAGTATTATTTGAGTTTAAGTGCGTGGGTAATCTCCCTTTTGCCTTTCGGGCCGGGCAGTTTGATTACATAAAATCCGGCAGTTCTTAAACCTCTCCTGACCCCGCCCTTTGAGCAATAAGTTGTAAGAATGCCGCCGGTTCGCATGGCCGTGAATACTTTTTTGAACATCCCCAACTCCCACATTTCAGGTTGCTCATCCGGACCAAAAGCATCATAATATACAAGGTCGAAAAACTTTTCAGGTAATTTGGCTTCATGAAGTGAAACCAGGTATTTCTTTAACAAAAATCCTTTTGCTATTGCTGTTTCCTTTCCCCATGGAGCCTCATGCATACTCAAGAAAACCTGCAAGGCCTTATCATATTCCAAAAGCTGAGGGTAGTTCAAAATGCTATATTCCTTGGCATTTAGGGGATAAGGTTCCAATGCATGATATAAAATAACTGCATTACGGGTGCCTCCCTCTATAAAAGAAAGCAAGGCGTTGAGACCTGTACCGAATCCCACCTCCAAAATTCTGATGGAATCCTGAACTGCAAGGACTTTTTTTAATCCATTTTCAATAAACACATGCCTGCTTTCCTGTAAGGCGCCAAAGGTAGAATGGTAATGCTTATTCACACCTTCCAAAGCATAGGTGTGCGAACCGTCGTCAGTTACAATCAATCTTCTGTCTGGTAGTGGTAGCACGAGGTTATTGGTTATTTGGGAAAAGCAATCTTAAGAAAACAATTACCAGGAATTTTTCTATCCCAACCTTGCAATCACCTCCTTGTTTTTAGGGTTAAGAAGTTCTTTTCCTTCTGGTGTTAAAAGGTAGTTGAGCTTCTCTTCGTGGTATTTAACAATGGCTGGTCTTACAATCTTCATTGTGCTGTTCATCAACTTATTTTGCTCAGAAAAGGGTTCGTCAAGTATCGCAAAGGCGGCCGGGAGCCAGCGTGCCGGGAAAATATTACCCTGGTCTCCACCAGGCATGAAGCGATCCAGTTCTGTCCGGATTCTGAGAAGGGCGGCCTTCTGGCCTTCATCGGTAGTTGGAGAGAGTTTGTTTTTTTCCAGGAAATCTTTTACACTGGCTTTATTAATCACAACCAGGCCCACAGTATATGGATTCTGATTATTGTACAGCATCATCTGGTCGATAAATGATATTTTTTCAACCATGCTTTCTTCGATGCCTTCGGGGCTGTATTTTTCGCCGTCGCTGCCAATAAGCAGGCTTTTGCTGCGGCCAAGCACATAAAGAAACCCGTCTTTATCGAGATAGCCAAGGTCGCCAGTATGCAGCCACCCGTTGCGAATAGTTTCTTTAGTAGCGGTTTCGTTTTGCCAGTAACCAGCCATCACGTTATCGCCCCTCACCAAAATTTCGCCCTGCTGGCCAATAGGCAGTTCGCCTCCGGTGTCATCGCAAATCTTCAAATCGAGCCATGGGACAATCTTTCCGGAGGAACCGAGCTTGTGAAAATCAGGCGTATTGGCAGATATTACTGGTGAGGCTTCTGTGAGTCCATAGCCTTGATACATTGGTATTCCGAGAGCATAAAAAAAGCGTTGCAATTCAATATCGAGAAGGGCTCCGCCGCCAATGAAATAGCGCAGACGGCCTCCAAAGTTTGCCCGTATTTTGCTGAAAAGAATTGTATCGAACAACTTGTAGAGCGGCTTTAATAATGCCCTTATTCCCCTGCCTTTATTGTAACCATCCTGATTATAGGCGTATGCTACCATTAAGCCAAGGGTAAACAGGCCCCAGGCCACAGGGCCTTTGTCGCGCACTCCCTTTTCAATGTTTTTGCGGAAATTTTTGGCCAAAGCCGGAACACTGAGAAGGAAATGTGGCTTCACCTCACGGATATTAACAGGGATGTTGCGCAGGGTTTCGTTCAGGGTCTTTCCAACCTGCACAGAGGCTATGCTCGCGCCGTTACGTATCAGTGTATAAATGCCCGCGGTGTGCGCAAAACTGTGGTCCCAAGGCAAAATATGGATAGAAGTAAAATAAGATGGAACTTCGGTCATTGACAAACTCTGGTCAACATTGCACAGGTAATTGCGGTGGGTAAGAATAATGCCTTTGGGATCGGCAGTAGTGCCTGAGGTATAACAAATGTTGGCATAATCGTCGGGTTTTATGTCGTTTTTAATCTTTTCAAGTTTGTTGCTGTTGTCAGCAAGAAAACTATCACCTTTCCCGATAAGGTCGTCAATTACTACAACCTTTTCTCTCAGTCCCTTTTCGGAAATTTCCTGATCAGGAACATCGAGCAAAAGAATAAACTCAACAGAAGGCAACTTGTCAATTATATTAAAAACCTTGTTTTTATGGTTGCCTGATACAATCACACCTTTGCAGCCAGAATGAGTAATACGGAATATCAGATCGCCGGGTTCTTCAAGTTTTACCGACAGAGGCACACTCACGGCATTGCAAAACAACAGAGCCAGTTCACTTACAACCCAGTCGTTTCGACCCTCCGATATGAGAGCGACCCTGTCGCCCTTTTTTAAGTCAAGGGTAAGAAATCCGGCCGCGAGGCGCATAACACGTTCATGCGTTTCCTTATAGGTTGTTCCCCTGTACTCAGTGTGCTTCTTTTCCCATAAAAGCACCTGATCAGAAAACCGTTTTACACTGTCTTCGAAAAGCTGAGGAAGGTTTTTGTGTTCCATGTTAGTATTGGTTATTTAAATTGTGAGATTGGTTTGTTGTTCTTAATCCGACGCTAATATCGCAACAATTGGGTTAAATTGGCAAAAAATCAGTTCAAAAAATTTCGCAATCAAAAGTTGATATGCCTCACCCAATAACGAGGGTTGAATCATGGCGAAGCAAATCGGCCGTAAGGCAAGAATGTACCGGCAATATTCCAACCAGGTCGCCAGGTACAAACCGTTCCATAAATTGTTCGGAAGCAGATATCACACCATGCTCCTGGGAAATCCGCCTCACGTAAACCTTATCTTCCGGAATCTTCCACCTGCCTGAGGTATCAAGAATCACCACTATGCCATAATGCGGTTTTGCGGCCGGACATAAAGCCACTTCTTTTGAAAGATGAACAGCTCCGGCATATACCACCATTTCGTTGCGTGAAGGATACAAAGCCACAACAGGGGCCGCAACGGCAACTGCAATTTCATCAAGGCTGCAAACCCCCAATTGCCACTGCATAAGGTCGTAAAACACGAAATTGCCCGGGCGTAACTCATCTGCCCCATAATACTCATCAGCCAACACACATGTAGGTGTATCGCCCCAGGATAAAACAGGGTTTGGAAGCTGATCGCCAATATCCTTTTTCAGTTTGTTGAGCAATTCCATTCCTGTTTTGTGGATGTGAAAAATTTCGCCACTGTTTTGGGCCTGGTAGGTATGGCCGGCATGGGTCATAAAGCCGGCCAGTCTGAGCTTTGGATTGGTCGCTGCCTGATTAATTGCACACAAAAGGTTTTCTATATCTAATGGGTTGAACCCGGTCCGGTTGGCGCCAACATCAATTTCAAGAAAAATATTTACCGGTGCACTAATTCTTTCTGCAAGCAAAGGCATTATACCTTTTGCCGAAACTGTCAGGCTGAGATTAGTTGAGCCGGCCAGATGGTTAATTTCATCGACCTCACGCAAGTTTGCAGGAAAGGCAATCATTATGTCAGACCAACCATTAGCTGCAAAAAACCTTGCCATTGACACTGACGATACAGCAATACGGTCAATACCGGCTATCCTGAACCAGCGTCCAACCTCGGCCGACTGGTGTGTTTTAAAATGCGGCCGCAAAACAACATCATTGGAACGCGCCTTGCATGACATCCGTTCAATATTGGCGACAGATTTAGCCCTGTCGATCAACATAATTGGTTTTTTAACGGCGCTCAATATGATGTCAGATTCCATATGAAAAAGCATTCTAAATTTTATAAAGCAAGTTTTTCCTCTAGCAGCTTTAAAATGGCAGCCTCTTTTTTTGTTGCAGACTCCACCATTTCCAGGGCTAATTTCAGTTTGGTTTTGACAAAGGTTTTATCGTCAAAGTCTTTGCTATTGACTTTCACATTTAGATATGCTCCAATCACCGCAGTGCGGGCGCAAAGCGCACCTACGCCGGCATCTGTAACTGAGGCCGGGTTTCCGGTTTTAACCATAGCTTCAATTACTTCCATTGCATTGAGAGAGGCCTCCATCACAGTAAGGGGAACCTCAATTGCATACCTTGTTGCTGACTGGATGGCCTGGTGACGGGCATTTTTTTCTTCCTCCGTACCCTTAGGCAAACCAAATGCATCCATAATCCTGTTGAAAGCCCGTGTATCCCCATCTACCAGCCTGATCAGGTTATCTTTTACTACCTGTCCTTTTTCGGCCCAACGGCTGAATTCCTCCCAGCGGTCGTCCCAGCCCCGCTTATGCGACGAAAGATTGGCAACCATAGTAGCAAGCGATATGCCCAGCGCACCAACATAGGCCGAAACAGAACCCCCGCCAGGTGCTGGCGATTCGCTTGCTGTCTCGTTGGCAAATTCCTGAAGGTTCATATTTATCAATTTTCCGCCGGAATCTTCTTCAATCAGGTATTCGATAATTTTCTCCTTTGGGTTGAAGGGTTTAAGTTCATCGAGTCCAAGCGATTTCACGGCGATTTTGATGAGCTCATGCTCCGATACTCCAACACTGCGCTGCTGTTTAACCAAAAAATATTTTCCGGCCTCAATCAGGGCTTTCTTGGGAACCAAACCTACCAACTCCGACCCGGTAACTCTTATGCCCCGCTCAGCGGCTTTTTTGCAAACCTCGTCGAAAGCCACATGCACCGAAGTGATGCTGATATTGGTTAAGTTCATCGATATTTGCGCTATGCCATACTCCTCAATGTACCAGCCAATGGCCTTAACGGCCTTTAAGGTTCCCGGAATATTAACCGGGTTACCATTCTCATCCTTCACAATTTTTCCGGTTATGGGGTCTCCTTCTCTTTTTACACGGCCATTTTCGCGAACATCGAAAGCAATGGAATTGGCCCTCCGTGTCGAAGTAGTATTGAGGTTTATATTATAAGCTATAAGGAAATCGCGGGCACCAACAGCAGTTGCACCCGAACGGGCATTAAAAACCGCCGGTCCAAAATCGGGCTTCCATTCAGGCTTGACCAGTTTTTCCGGAAGGCCTTCATACTCTCCGCTGCGGCAGTTTGCAAGGTTTCTGCGCTTTGGTTCAAATGCCGCTTCTTCGTAACAAAAGACAGGAATATTCAACTCATTCCCAATGCGTTCTGCAAGCTTCCTGGCGTACTGCGCCACTTCCTGCATGGTAATGTTTGCCACCGGTATCAACGGGCACACATCAGTAGCGCCCATGCGCGGATGCTCGCCTTTGTGTTTCGACATGTCAATCAATTCAGCAGCTTTTTTCACAGCCCTGAATGCAGCCTCCACAACTTCATCGGGTGAGCCTACAAAAGTTACTACCGTACGGTTTGTTGCCCTGCCTGCATCAACATCCAATAGTTTTACACCTTCCACGCTTTCTATTTCCTGCGTAATACGGTTGATAACCCCCATATCCCTGCCTTCACTGAAATTGGGAACGCATTCGATCAGTTTTTTCATCCGGAAATAATTTTAAGATTAAGGTTGGATGGAACTCGCATGATGAATTTTAACTTCGCTGAACTTTGTTTCATCCGTGTTTGTGCTTTACGAATCATGCTCGTTTCATATGGTAATGTATTGTATTATTTTGATTTGTTATTCTTGCAGAAACAGGTAACGAAATTAATCATTGTATGGAT
>DATIKK010000007.1:0-2882 GCA_035477635.1 Bacteroidales bacterium
AGAAATTGAAAACCTCCGGAAAGATCTACTCGCCAAAAATGTGCTTTTACGACATTCAGAAATAGACCGACAGCATCTAAATTTGCATAAAGCTGAGGGCGTTAAGGCGCCTTTGGCTTTTTTTGAAAGAGCAGTTTTTATTTCGTGCAAACCCATATTGCAGCAACCCCTCCGGTAAGCTGTTTGTAATTTACTTTGGAAAATCCGGCCTCCAGCAAAATCTGCTTCATTTCCTTAGGCTTGTAGAAATTGATGGCCGAATCGGCTAAGTATTTGTATGCCTCCTTTTCGCCAGAGAGCCATCCTCCAATAGGTTGAGTTATGTATCTCATCTGCAGATGAAAAAGTTTCCTCCACAAATTATTATCCGGCTGACTGGTTTCAACGGCAACAAAGCGGCCTCCCGGGCGAAGCACCCGCAGGATTTCATTAAAGAATTTTTTTGTATCGGGATTGCGGTAAGTAAGATTGCGGAAAGCAAAGGCAGTGCCCACCGCATCGAAAAACCCATCCTGATAGGGCATAGCTGCAGCATCGCCAAACTGAAATTGTACTCGTGAAATTTTCAGCCGTTCGGCTTTTTCATTTGCGAGCTGAAGCATGGGCTTACTAAAATCGAGCCCATGTATCTCCACAGTGTGATGCGTGTTTTTTGCCAACCTGAAGGCAAGGTCGCCGGTTCCGGTACACAGGTCGAGTATCCTGCCGGGATTTTTGTCAAGAATCTTCTCAACTGCAGTTTTTCTCCATCTTTCATCAAATCGTAAAGTCAACATCCTGTTGAGCAAATCATAACGATGGGGCACGGCCGTAAATATTTTTTGCAATGGCCTGAAGGATTTTTTTTCTGTATTTTCTGTCATAAAAGGATTGAATAGAAAATTGCTGCAATCATTGTTCGGCATTACCTTAAACAACATTAAGGCAATTTGGTTCTGTAGGTTGGCACCTGTTTTTTTCTTTTAGGAGTGGGGCGCTGAGCCAAATCGTAGGGAATCGCTAGCAAATCGCGGATTACCACCGACGCACAGAAGCAACCAAACACTGCGGGCAAATAGGATATGGTGCCGGCAGAAGTTTTTTTGTTGGCTTCATTTTCTAAAAACAACAAGGAATCGGGACTTACCAGCTCTGTGGAAAAAACGGCTTTAAACCCTGTGCCTACACCCAATTTGCGGAGCTTTTTCCTGATCTGATTTGCAAGGCTGCACTGGTAGGTGTTTTCAAAATCGGCGATAAGCACTTTCGAAGGATCTAACCTGCCTCCGGCACCCATGGAGCTCACAAGGGGCAATCCACTCGATACCACATGGTGGATGAAGAATATTTTTGGGCTCACGGTATCAATCGCGTCAACAACATAATCATATCGCTGGTTTACTACCTGCCGCGTAACATCGTCGCGCAGAAACACATCGTGAATGGTTATATTTAATGAGGAATTGATGTCAAGAAGCCTTTGGGCCATAATATCCACCTTTCGGTGCCCCTGAGTCGATTCCAGAGCAAGGAGCTGACGGTTGCGATTGGAGGCTACCACCCTGTCGCCATCGGCAATGGTAATACTGCCAATACCCGCCCGGCACAGCATCTCGGCAGCAAACGCCCCTACCCCACCCAGACCGGCAACAAAAACATGGGCATTGCGCAATTTCTCAAGATTCTCCGATTTTACCAGCAACTCGGTGCGCTCCTGCCATGAGGTAGGGTTCATAATGATGTGTTTGGGAAGGTTTTTTTAAAGAGTGCAAAAGTATGCTCTTTCAAAGCATCCACATCAATATTTTTCAAAAATGCCGTGTGTTCATAAATACTCTCAATATCTAAGGCAGTGTCGTCGGTTTCCATGAAAAAGCTCCCCACATCCAATTGCAGCAAGGTGTGAGTAGCCCGGCTGTTGTTGTGTAAAATTGCCTTACCAAACGACAAAAGACAGTTTTCCTTCAAATATTGCATAGCAAGTTGTGCTGGACCATTAAAACCATGAAAAATCCATGGTTGTACAGCACGAGTCATTTTGCGAAGAGAGAGCAATTCCTGATACGCCCGTACACAATGCAGAATAAGAGGTTTTTGCAACTGCTCCGAAACACGGATGTGCACCTCCAAAACTGCAGTCTGCAACTCCATGGATACCTGAAGGGACTTGTCTATTCCCGCTTCGCCGAGGGCAACAACATTGCGATAACCTCCAAGATAAGTAAGCTGGCTTTGCAATGCCTCCAGATCCACATTTGCGCCTATTTTCCACGGATGCAGACCTACGGAAACCAATTGAGGCGAAGCATCGCTAAACAGCGAATGATCCTCAAGATTTGCGTTCAGCACCGAAACAACACCTGACCCCGAAGGTTTATGGGTATGAAAGTCAATAAAAGGAAGCATACTCGCCGGGAAAGTTTTTTTCTGATTAGCTGACTCTGAAGCAGGAATATTAAAGATAAGAAGTATTGCACCCCAATTTACTTCTGAAAATTAAATTTGAGAGCGAACACAAAAATACATTTTCGTTTAAAATTTTGGACAATCGCAATTAAAATTTCTCAGCCCACAAAATGCGCTATTGCCTACAAGCATCAATAAAACTAACGGTATTAATCTGGAGCGAAACAATACAAAGCTAAAAATTTACTAAATTTGTACGCATTTTTGAAAACAAATTCGACTTATTTGTTTGTTTATCAATGCATTACGATAGTTTTAAATAAAAACACATAATTCTTAAACTTTCAAATTTCCAAAAATTACTGATTGAAAATGAAAAGCAACGAGGTTGAAAACTTGGTGAACGGCCTTTTGAAAAACAAGAAGGTCTATTTTTTCGGAGGCAAAAAGGCAGATGGCGACGCCTCCATGCGCAACTTGCTTGGCGGTAAAGGTGC
>DATIKK010000008.1:0-62639 GCA_035477635.1 Bacteroidales bacterium
GGCTGAAAATCAATATTGCGCAGAATTTTTCGTCTGTTAAGAATTTCTTAACAAATTTTAGCCTAAAAAAGTGAATAAAAAAGTACTTCGGCTATTGATTTTTTCCAATTTTTTTTGTATTAAAATCGACAAACTTTTCACCGGTATTTTTGTCGAAAACCACGTCTATCATACCAATTCTAACGCCTCCGTAGCCAGTTTGGACAATGGTAACCGGGTGGTTCCGGGCATTGTTTACCACAACAGGAGTATCGAGTATGGTATGGGTATGGCCACCAATTACTATATCGGTAAAGGAAGTTTCACCTGAAAGTTTCAAGTCGCTGATTTGCTGATGATTGTATTGATATCCTAAATGCGATAGGCAAATTATCAAATCGCAATTAAAGCGGTTTTTAAGGATTGTTTCAGTATCGCGGGCTACTTCAACCGGGTCGAGGTAAAAGGTGCCTTCAAACAATGCGGGGGAGACCAGGCCTGAAAGGTTAATACCCAATCCATATATTCCAATTTTTATCCCATTTCTTCGCAGTACCAGATAACGCATTATTTTTTCATGCAGTATGGTATGGCTAAAATCATAGTTGGATGAAACAAATGGAAATTGGGCATAAGGAAGCACCTTCGAAAATCCTTGCAAACCGTTATCTAATTCATGATTGCCCATTGTGGCTGCGTCGTAACCCATCAGGCTCATTAATTTCAATTCCGGAACCCCACCAAACATATTAAAATAGGGCGTTCCCTGGAAAATATCACCGGCATCGAGCAATAGTATTTCTGGATCATTTCTTCTTACCTGGCTGATAAAGGCTGCCCGGCGTGCGTAACCTCCCATTCCCGGATAATCAGGGTCGCCGGGTGGAAATGGATCAAGACGGCTGTGGGTGTCGTTGGTGTGAAGAATAGTAACCTTTCGGAGGTTTTGATTAATTGCAGCCCATAAGGAAAACCCCCCGAGTGCTGCAACCCCGGATATCCCGGCCATGGCCAAAAATTTTCTTCGATTAAGAGGAACCATAGTTTTAATAATGAATATGTGCAAGAAGTTACTCTAATATTGTAATGCGGCCATCAAGACTGGAAGTAAGCTTCCTGCCAAGCGCTTGCTGACTTTGCATATACAAAATGATAGCCTCCCGTACCCTGATTCCAACAATATGGGAGTTAACAGGATTAAGAAAAAAATTCATTTGATCCCCTCCCTGAGCCAAAAAGTCGGATGTGGCAATTTTATAGTTTCTGTTGAGGTCAAAGGGCTTTCCCTGAATTAGAACTTTGATTGGTTTTTTGTCCCTTATCGTCAGATTAATTCCCGAAACTGGCATACCAAATCTTGAAGCGGCAAGGTACTGGAAAAGCTCCCAGGTTTTTTGTCCACTAAGGGTAATGATCATGATCTCGTTCTCGAATGGCATCAATTCATAAACATTACCCATTGTAACGGGTCCTAAAGGTAGGCTTGCCCTTAACCCTCCATAATTAAGCAGGCAAAAATCTATTGGAAGTCCGTCAGAAGGTTCATATTTTTCGCGGGCTATGCCGAACACAATATCGGCCACAAAGTTATTCAAAAGCCCTTCCGGACTATCCCGCCGCATAGGTTGGGCAGATGCTGCCAGAACAAGGTTCATCTCTTCACCAAGTTTGCCACGATAAACGGTAACAATAGAATCTACGGTCGGGTCGGGGTGAGGCACATGTGCTGAGTCAATAACTGCCAATTGCCCCGAAATACTCTGCTGTAATTCACCTCTATGGCAAGCTGTCGGAACGACCAAAATACAAGCCAAAAGTGCAAAAAATACCCAGTGGTTTTTTACCATGTGCTTTACTGAAAAGGAATTGAGGAAAACGTTAAAGAAAAACAATATTAAGACTTATAGGGCAATAAAGCAATACAATGACAAAAAAAATTTAACCCAGATTGACAACTCAGGTTAATCAGATCCAGTAACGGCTTACTATGAAATGTTAGATTTTTTCATATATTCGTTTTATGGTTAAGACCCACCCTACGTAACACAACTGAAAATCAACCACAAGTTGCGGTAAAACTGTTTTGACAGCAAAAGGATTTGAATTAAAAAACTACCGGATTTGAGAAAAGAACAAATAGAAATATTGAGAAGAGTTGCTTCTTAATTGAAAAAACAATAAAATGTTTCATCGCCGCAAATTACTTTTTCAGGGATTCCAGAAATTCCAACAGGGGATTTTACTCCTTGTCCGAAAAATTGTTGCCCAACCATTACCCTGGCTTCATCCCAAAGTCCCTCATCTATAAAAGTTTGCAATAATTGTCTTCCTCCTTCCACTAAAACCGATTGTATATTCAATGAATGCAGCAGGCTGCATAAGTGATGTAAATTCATTTGTCCTCCTGCAAAGGGAATACTGCAATATGTAACCCTGTTTTCGGTTTTATCTATTTTTTCGTTTATCACAAGGGTATCCTGCGAATTATCGAAGACTTGCAGGGATTTAGGCAATTCCAAATGGCGATCGATAACAATTCGCAGTGGGTTTGTGCCCGTCCAGTCACGTACACTGAGTTTCGGATTATCGGCCAATGCAGTATTTGTTCCCACCATAATTGCAGACTCCTCGCTTCGCCATTTATGTACCCAAAGCCGAAACCTTTCGCTGGAAATTCTTGCCGGTGGTTTTTCATATGGAAATTCTCTGGGGGCATCAATGTAACCATCGGCTGTTTGAGCCCATTTCAAAACGATGTAAGGGCGCTTTTTTCCGTGAAAGGTAAAAAACCTCCGGTTGATATGCAGGCAGGAGTTTTTTAAAACACCAACCGTAACCTCGCACCCGTGATTTCTTAGCCTTGCAATCCCTTTACCGGCAACAACCGAATGCGAATCGATACTTCCTACAACCACTCTTTTTATCCCATTCTGTATAATCAAATCAGAGCAGGGAGGGGTTTTGCCAAAATGGCTACACGGCTCAAGGTTTACATACAGTGTAGATTCTGGAATAAGCAATCGGTTTTGCACTGAATTGATGGCATAAACTTCGGCATGAGGTCCACCAAAAACCCTGTGAAAGCCTTCTCCAATAATATTGTCATGGCAAACAACCACGCTCCCGACTAAAGGGTTGGGCGCCACCGAACCAAGACCCTTCGCTGCCAAATCAAGGCAGCGATTCATAAATTGCTCATCCCTGTTCATGAAAATTGCTGGAAGAAATTTTTTAATGTTCTCCCAAAATTAGCTATAATTACGAAAGTAGGCTGGAATTGCCCTTTTTACAACCTCTTAAGGAGATAATTATTTGGTTGCCTCGTGTTTGTTGTTTTCATTTTCCTCCAAACCCTGGAGCACTTTTTCCAATACAAGCATTATTAAGGATATGTCTTTCTCGATTTCGCCAAGAAGTCTCTGGACATCCTGAGGTTTTTTGTTGCTCCGGATCTGATTTTGCAAATGATCTATCTTTACTGATACTTCGGAGAAACCCAAATGTGAGAAACCTGGTTTTATTTTGTGTAATGCCTGCGCTGCCAGCTCTCCCACATTATTTTTCAAATGTTTTTTTACCCTTTCAATGACCTGGGGAATATTGTTCATGAAATGCTTTACCAACGAAGCTGCTGCGCTTGAATTATCATCGAAAATCTTGGTTAATGAATCAATGGTCCTTTGCTTCAATACGTTGATTTCAGGCTCATCTCCTTCATCGATACTCGAAGTAATGGCTGTTTCAATTTTCTGTTCTTCAGGCACTGTCGAAATATGGCTGATAATCTTACGGTATAATAGTTCTGAGTCGGTAGGTTTTACAATATAATCGTTCATGCCGGCCATTTGAACCATAGTACGGGTTTCATCATTTACATCGGCTGTAAGTGCAATGACAATTACGTCAGGATTCAATACATATGGTAAGCCTTTACGAATTTTCTCCACCGTTTCAAACCCATCCATTTCGGGCATATGAAGATCCATAAATACTACATCAAAAGCCTTTTTTGAAAGAATTTCCATGGCTACCCTGCCATTTTCCGCTTCCTCAACATCTGCATTCCATTTTCTGAGAAACTGAAGGATAACAAACCTGTTCATCGGGTCATCCTCAACCAGCAGGAATTTCAAACCTTTCAGATTTTTATCCTTTGGGCCGGTTTCCTGTACCATTACTTCGGGCGCTTTTTCGCTAACCTCAAAAGGAACCTCGAAAAAGAAGGTTGACCCTATACCTTCAATACTAACAACTCCAATTTCTCCTCCCAAAAGTTCAACCAACCTTTTGCTAATTGGAAGGCCTAAACCGGTACCCCCATATTTACGATAGGTTTTTTTATCTGCCTGGGTATAACTCTCGAAAATCATTGTCCGCTTTTGGGGGGGGATACCAATGCCGGTATCGGAAACTGAAAACCTGATCCGACTATGCTTAAGTGTTCTGCTAACTTGCTTAACATATATATTAATATTTCCTTCTGCGGTAAATTTTATCGCATTACTGAGCAAATTCAGTAATATTTGTCTGATTCTTCCTTCATCGCCCATAACATATTCAGGGAGGTTGGAATTTATACTTATTTTTACCGTTAAGCCTTTTTCCCGTGCTTTAAATTCAATGGCTTTTGTGGTATTTTTTATCAGATTTGGAAGGTTAAGATAATCCTTATCCAAAACCACCTGACCCTCTTCTAATTTCGACAAATCAAGTACATCGTTAATTATTCCAAGCAGATGACGACTCGAATATTTTATTGAGCGAATATTTTCAGCAATTTCTTCGCGCATATTCTCGTTGAGGCTGAGCAATTCGGCCAAACCAATGATCGAATTAAGGGGAGTCCTTATTTCGTGGCTAATACCTGTAAGAAAGTTTGCCTTTTGCCTTGCCGACTCTTCAGCAAGGATTTTAGCTTTTTCCAATTCTTTGGCTAACCGCTTGTCGTCAGTAATATCTATAATAATGGCGAAAACCAGATCCCTGCCATTTTCCCTATATTTATTTTCGTATATTTCTACATTACGGAACTGGCCATCCTTGAGCCTGTGCCTTGATTCTTTTGAGAACTTTCCGGGAATTGGAGAAGCAGGTGATATCTGTATCTCTTCAATATTCAATTTGGTAATTTCTTCTTCGCTATAACCATAAAATTCGCAAGCAGACTTGTTGCATTTGGTAATGAACCCATTTTCAGGGTTATACACCAAAATTGCTAATGGATTATTATCGAAAAATCCTCTGAAACGGATGATGCTTTTCTGAAACTCTTCCTCAAAGAATTTCTGTTGATTTATATCATGATATGAACCTAAAACTTTTACCGGTTGAGAAGCTTCGTTATATACCACAGAAAGTCTAATTAGAATCCAGAGGTATCCTCCATCCTTGGACCTAAAACGGCATGTGAGCTTCTGATTGGGCACTTCACCCTTCATCATACACCGTTCCAATTCGTCATATATAACAAGATCTGCCGGATGAATCAAATCCTTAAGTACCCTAAGGGTATTATTTAAATCATCATCAGAATAACCAAGCATTTCTTTCCATTGGGACGAAAGAAACAGTTCATTTGTTTCAATATTATATTCAGACAAACCATCAGTACTGACCTGCATCAGCAACGAATGCCTGTGGTCGGCTTCCAGCATCTTGAGTTCCTGTTCATGTTTATTGGTAACATCAATGGCTGTTACCAGAAATGCAGCCTGGCCAAGAAACTCTATTTGTTTTGTCATTAACTCTGACCAAATTTCTTCTTTGCCTTTTTGGAGTAGCCTAAACTGTCCATTAATGAGAGGCGTTTTTTGGTTTAAAAACCAATTTTTAACTGTTGTATCAGCAATACTCTCAGGATGAATTATTTGCCAAATTTCTAGCGACATAAGGTCTTTCCGCGAAAAACCTGTTAAGCGCTCCATCGCCTTATTTACATACTTAATTTTATTTTCCTGAAAAATTACCATACCTGCCGCTGATTCTTCGGTTAAATAGTAATAGAAATCCTTTTCAGCTTCTGCCTCTTTTTTGGTTCTTATCATCCAAAAAACATAAATACCGAGAAAAATTAGGGATAATAAAAGGATAATAATCGCAATGGTATAAAAAATACTTGCATCGAGAAAAAGAAGATTGTAATCAACTGGAAACAAATAAGTTTGAAAGGGATAAACTTCAGGTGCTGCAACCATAGTACCGGAATTCTTGCAGGCAGGTGGCAGCCATTGAAATGAAAACAAGACAGTTAGAAATAAGATTAAAAGTTCTTTCACACAAAAAATATTGATTACACACTCAATTCTTATGCCGGACAGGTTTTTTCAAAATTAAAGGTTAATTTTTAACATATAAACGTTTTAGAATAAATTTATTTTGGCAAAACTATACTAAACGTAGATAAATCTACATTTTTGCATAAAAAACTTAAGCAATTTAGGTGTTTCCCTTGGAGCTTACAAGGGTTTAGACGGGTGTGTGATGGGTTTTGAAAACGCATCAAATAAAATTTACATGCGTGGTGCAGAAAATTTGTAACTCATACATTTTAAACAAATTGAATGTTTGTTTCTTTCAGGAATTTTTTTTCAAGCGATTGGACAATTTTTTTGATTACTGTACGGCGGATTTCCAGCTCGACCGGCAGGTTCGGGTCTTGATGCGCTACATTGATTGCCGTTCCAACAACAAAAGTTATGCTGTCAACTTCGAGAAACATTTTCACTATCGAATCAGCAGGGCCCGTGCCTAAATCAGTTCTAGGGCTGAATTTATCCAAAATTTCGGAAACCTTGCTTAGGGTAAGAATCCCTTCAGTAACCAGGTCTATTCCTTCCATGTAAGACACCGGGGGGAGGTCGGGATCTTCAAAATTAAGGGAGTCTTTGATGGTGATGTTTAATTCGTGTCCAATAATGCTCGCAGTTGTTCCACCACAAATGATCTTCTTTCCCTCAAAATCCCTGACCATAGCAGCCAACTCCCGGTCTTTTTCCTTATCAAATGGCGGGCCTGAGCAAAGCAGAAGGTTGCGGGGTTCGCGCAGGTAAACCACCACTGCGCTGATATCGTCTTTTGCCTGATAATTATCGTTTGCGTGTGCTTTGTTTACAAGCCGGCTTGCTAGTTTATCTGCCGAAATCTCAAATTTTTCTTCCAAACTTTCGAGTAGCATGTGTGCCACATTGTCATGCCCCCAGCCCAGCATGAATTTCCCTTTTCCTAAGCCCGACTGAGTTACTCCATCGCTCATAAGTACGATACGATCTTCTTTTCGGGAGTTAAAAGTACAGACCATAATTTCTTTTCCTGCAGTGTTTTCTCTATCCTGCATTATATTGGTCCAGGTGAGTTCCAGCAGTTTTTTATCTCTCAAAACAATAGGGGTGGGATTGTCGTAGTTGATAATGGTGGTTTTGCCCGATTCTTCAATATCAATTATTGAAAAGGTAGCATAGCTAATTTTCCGTTCGCTGCACACAGGAAGGGTGTTCAGGATAATGTCAGCAATTTTGCGACTATCTTTATGTTCTTTGGTAAAATTAAGTGCCATCGTTGCAGTGATGGTCGAAAGGAGATTTGCTTTAACTCCATGACCCATACCATCAGATAATACCACAACAGTGCGTTTTTCTTCCTTTACCTTTTGCGAGGCAAACGAATCGCCACAAATGCGTTCGCCTGTATGATTCCTTTGGAATGACCCAACCTCAATATAAAACTCATCTTTCATGAGCCTTGTTGTTTCTTAAGTTTTTGATAGGTTTCGATGATTGAGTTCAGCATCTTTTCGGTATTGCTGGCGCCCTCACCCAAGAGGAAGGCTATGTTTTGAACCATTTTCAGGTTCTCGTCAATAACTTCTGTTACCCGATTTATAACCTCTTCTTTGCGTACTTCGGCAATGTGCATATCGCGAAAAACACCACCGACTATTTTATTGCTTTTTAAAGAATATATGCTTACATTAAGCAGGTTTTCACCATGGTTAACATCCTTTCCGATTACATTCTCATCTTGTTCAAGTACATAGGCAAACAGGTTATAAATATTATGGGGGAGAAGCGATTTTAAATCAGCTCCGACCATGCCAGGAATTACCTCGTTGATTACGGCAGCATCTTCACCCAGAATTTTTACGAAACTCTGATTCGACTCAATAATTTGTAATTTCTCGTTCACAATAACGGCTGCAGATGGTAGGTTTTGAAACAGGGCCGAAATGGTTTGGACCTCTTGTTTTATCTTCTGGTTTTCAGCCTTCAGGCCTTTTTCAACATCATTCTGGGTATCGGTCAGCTTTTTCAGTTTATCATTATTGCTTTTTAGTACCCTTATGTACTCACTTTTGCTCCTAATGGAATAATTGAGGCACATTTCGGGTTTGCTAAGCCCCTGGCTGATTGAAATGGCAAAATCGCGGCAACTCCGGTATCCGCAAGCGCTGCACGATGGTCTCTT
Organism: Bacteroidales bacterium; assembly: GCA_035477635.1. Classification (GTDB taxonomy): domain Bacteria; phylum Bacteroidota; class Bacteroidia; order Bacteroidales; family UBA7960; genus UBA7960. The sequence continues at coordinate 8,440 of DATIKK010000008.1, forward strand.
TTCCAGGTCTTTTCCGAGGCTTTTCATTATTTCCTCTATTCGATCATTGCCCGGTACCGGAAGTCTCTGATCGTCTTTAACAAAGGTTCGCGATAGGTCGAGTGCAGAATAGTTTCTCATTTCCTGTTCCCATCTTGGCCTGTCAAAATCTTTCAGGCGCTTATTGGCATAAGCAACCACCATCGACCTTCGAAGAAATTTGTTTGATGACACTGTTGTTCCGGGTCCCATCAGGCAGCCCTGATCGTAGAAAAGGCTGAAATGCTTTTTCATGGAATCTGATTCGGCTGAGAACTCTTCAACTGCGTGAATCATATTCTCCTTACCACTTGCCGATACCACCGAGCCGTAAAGCAAATCAGTACTGACTCCCGATGCATATGTGAATCCGTTTGGCAATGGGTACAGAGACCCCAGATAGCCTATGGGTGGATCAAAATCAGAAAACTCGACCATACCTTCCTTTATGTTAAATCTTTCGAACAACTGGCGAAGTTCCCTGAAAGTGAGTACTGCATCAATTCGTCCATCATCCTCAAAAAGATGTGCATCATATTTGGCCGACAGGCAGGGGCCAAAGCAAACAATTTTCACATCCATCCCGTATGTTTTTCGAACCACCTTTGCAGTGGCAGTCATGGGAGTTACAATGGGGGCAAGGTTTTCGGTAAGTTCAGGATGAAATTTTTCTACAAAAGAAACCAGACTCGGACAATTAGCCGTCAGATAATACTTCCCTTTGAAGTTTTCCAACAACGTTTTGTATTTTTCGGCTACCAGATCAACTCCAAACGAAATTTCGACAACATAATCGAACCCAAGGGTTCGGATCATCTCAACAAATTTCCTGTAGTCGAGTATATCCGGAAATTCGCCGCTTATGGTTGGATCAACAATAGCTGCAACCTTTTGCTCCGAAGCCAGCAATTCGACCGCCCTGTCGAGGTCGCTACAATGCGAAACCGCATTCGACCCGCACACCGAAAGGCAACTGCCACATCCTATACACCTGTCGTGGTTTACCACAGGCTTTCCGTCGTCGCGCGATGAAATGGCTTTTACCGGGCAAATCCGCACGCAGGCATATGATTTATTGCAGGCATTCAGATCAATGTTAATTATTTGCATGTCTTTTACTCTTAAAGGATTTTCGTAAAAGGTGAGCGGAGTTTCTTTCTATTTGTTTTCAAAAAACGCATCTAAAAACTCGATAACATTTGATTCGGTAACTTGACAAAAAAGGTTGTCATTAATTTTGAGTAAAGGCCCTTCCACACATTTTCCCAAACAATGCGACCCCTTAAAAATAACTCTGCGGGTCCGACCTGTTTCACGAAGGTAATCCATTATCGCTGGCAGGGTTTTCTTATTGCCACGTGAAAAACAACTGCTACCCATGCATATTGTAATTTCGAGAACAGGCTCTTCCATTCGCATAACATTAGATTACAGGGCCTTAATGCATTTGAACACCAGAAATTATTTGCCAACCGCAAAGGAAAACCGCAATTTTTCAATCGGACTGGATTTCACCCGGCCTGGTATCAAATCAGGTATTTTTTTAACACTTCCAAATTTAATAAACCTTTTCAAATTACCTGGTTAATTAAATAACAACCAGCATGTATTCATTTATTGAGTAGCATGGCATCTGCTCCCTAACGGTTTGTCCTAATCTGATTTATTGATTGTTGCATGTGAAAACCTGTTGTTTTAACATAAATAGATAGGTAAATTAAAAATTTATGATCAAAAAGAATGATTTTTGTCTTAACTTTATTAATATTGTGAAAAAAATTACAACTCGTGCCAACACAATCTTATGAGGAAATTCTTCAAAAATTTCCCAACAGGCAACCTGAGGACCTCATACAGCTTTTGCATGAAATACAGGATGAACATGGCTACCTATCGGCCGAAGCAATTGGTGTTGTTAGCCGGTTTTTAGACATTTCGGTCAATAAAATTTATGGAGTTGCTACTTTTTACGACAATTTTCGTTTCGCTCCAGTTGGCAAATATCATATCAGGATATGCAACGGGACCGCTTGTAAAGTATCGGGTTCTACTATGCTTATCAGGGAATTGGAAAAGCAACTTGGAATTTCTTCAGAACAACCCGAAGATTCTTCATTGTTTACTTTAGAAATAGTTTCTTGTCTCGGGGCATGCGGATTGGCTCCAATAATTGAAGTGAACGGCGAATTTTATACAGAAATGACAATTCAGAAACTTCAATTACTTCTGCACCACCTTCAAACAAAAGACCAGGCCTTATATGAAACCTGAAGATACTGATAACATCAAACGTTTCCTGATATCGGAGGTACTCTTCTCGCCCGAGGCACAGGCCGATCCTTCGGTAGCCAGGGAACTGTCGTATATCTGCCGGGAAAGGGTTTTCAAACCTATGGTTTATGTAGGGATGGGCTCTTGTGGGGTCATTGCAGGCGCTGGAAAAGTATTTGAGACCATCCGTCAATATATCGACGACCAGGCATTAAATGTTGACCTGATTGCAGGAGGTTGCCTGGGATTTTGCAGCGCAGAACCGATAGTTGATGTTCAGTTGCCAGGCAAGGCAAGGATTTCGTTTGGCAATGTAACTGTTGATAAGGTTTCGCACATACTCGATGAAGTTTTGAACCATTGCATGCCACAAAATGTTAATGTTTTAGGGCAATATGCCAGCGAAATCTTCCAAAACTGGGAGGGAATCCCTAACCTGTTTTCGCACTCTTTTTTTTCGTCACAAAACCGCATTCTTATGGATAACTGCGGTTTAATTGACCCGGTTTCGATCCATGAATACATTGCAAGGGGTGGATACAAGGCCTTCGCAAAATCTATTTCTTTCCATACTCCGGCTGCTGTTTGCCAAGAAGTTGAAGATAGCCTGCTGGCAGGTCGTGGAGGTGGAGCCTTTCCAGTTGGAAAAAAATGGAGACTTGTTCTTAATGCCGTTTCTGGTCAAAAATACTTCATTTGCAATGCAGTAGAAAGTGACCCGGGAAGTTATATGAACAGGGCCATCATCGAAAGCAACCCTCACCGCCTTATTGAGGCCATTCTTATTGGAGCCTATGCAATAGGTGCCACCAAAGCATTTGTCTTCATCCGTAAGGAGTTTAAATTGGCAACAGAACGGTTTGAAAAGGCACTAAACAACGCCCGTGAATTTGGCCTGATAGGCCACCATATCCTGGAATCGGGAGTAAACATTGAAATAACGTTAATAAAAGGTGCAAGGGCATTTGTTTGCGGCGAAGAAACCGCCCTTATCAACTCTGTGGAAGGAAAAAGGGCCATGCCAGACTCCAAACCCCCATTCCCTTCTGAAAGAGGCCTTTGGAATAAACCTACCATTGTAAACAATGTTGAAACCCTTTTTAATGTCCCTCTTATCCTTCAGAACGGAGCTGATTGGTACAAAGCCATTGGAACCGAAAAAAGCAAGGGAACAAAACTCTTTACCCTTTCGGGAAAGGTTCAACGGTCTGGCATAATTGAAGTGCCAATGGGTATTTCATTCAGGGAGATTGTGAATAAAATTTCAGGCGGTACTCTGAATGGAAAAAGGTTTAAGGCCATATTCCTTGGAATAAACTCCGGAAACTTCATCACCGAAAATACCATTGATGTGCGGGTTGATTTCGACGAAATGATGAATATTGGAGCAGCCTTGGGCAGTGGAGGATTTGTGGTGGTTGACGAAACGGCCTGTATGGTAGATATGGCAAAATATTTTACCGGATTTTTTCAAAGGGAAAGTTGTGGTAAATGCATTCCGTGCAGGGAAGGAACAGCCAGAATGCTTGAAATAATGCAGCTTACAACTAAAAGACCAGGTAAAAGAAACAAATTGCATACACTTGAACGTTTCAAAGGGGTGATGCAATTGCGCACCATGGCTTCTGTCATTAAGGAAACTTCGCTATGCGCCCTTGGCAGATCGGCTCCAAATGCAATCATTAATACCCTGCAAAGTTTTAAATCCGAATTTGAAAGTCATCTTTACGACAGAAAATGCCCGGCTGGAGTTTGCAGCGACTTGCGGGTTTTTTCAATTGATGTTGAGAAATGCACCGGGTGCACAGCATGCTATAAAAAATGCCCTGTTGAAGCTATTATAGGGTCGCCAAGAGTACCTCATTTTGTTGTTGAAGACCGCTGCACAGGCTGCGGCTTTTGTTACGACGCCTGTAAGTTCAACGCTGTTATGATATATTAAACCCTGACAGAAGTTATGAAATTTTTTATAAACGTCGATAATAGTCAGGTCGAAGTACAGGAGGGGGAAACCTTGCTCAATGTGCTCAAACGTCAGGGCATCAGGGTGCCAACCCTTTGTCATATGGAAAAGTTTTCACCCACCGGAGCGTGCAGGCTTTGCGTAGTCGAAGTGGAGGGAAAAAGGGATTTGATTACATCATGCAGTTACCCGGTTGAAAGAAACATGAAGGTTTTTACCAATACCCAAAGGGTTGTCAGGGCAAGAAAAATAATTGTTGAAATGCTACTGTCGGCGCATCCTGACGATTGCCTTTATTGCGAACGTAATGGTAATTGTGAGCTACAAGTGTTATCTGAACAAATGAATGTAAAGGAGCGCAGGTTTTTTTCAAAGAAAAAGCCTTTGTACCCCGACTATTCAAGTCCAAGTGTGTTGCGCGACCCTTCTAAATGTGTTTTATGCGGCCGATGTGTGCGGATATGTGATGAAACTCAAATGGTTTCGGCTATTGATTTTATTGCAAGAGGCACCAAAACGCATGTGAACAGCGCTTATAAAAAGGGACTCAATGTAGAAAGCTGCATTCATTGTGGTCAATGCATTATGGTTTGTCCTACCAGCGCACTTTCCGACCATCCACACCTTGAAAAGGTGCAGGCCGCCCTTGGTGATCCCAAAAAGCAGGTAATTTTTTTGGTTTCGCCTGCCGTTACCGCTTCTTTAGACGACATTTTTGGAATGAAACCCGAAAAAGATGCAGGCAACTATGCATGCGCATGTCTTAAAAAAATTGGAGCTCAAAAAGTTTTCGATTTAGGCATTGCATCCGATATTAATGTAAGTATGGACGCGCAACTTTTGGCAAGAAACATTGAACAGGGGGTAACCGGACCACTTATCAATTCCTGCTGTCCCGGATTTGTTAAATTTGCTGAAGAATTCAGGCCGGATGTCTTATCGAGGCTGGCTCCATACAGGTCGCCACAGCAAATTTTCGGCAGGTTGCTGAAAACACTTTATACAAAGCAGAATAATATACATCCTGATAACCTGTACACCGTAGCCATAATGCCCTGCGTTGGCAGCAAATTTGAGGCTTCCCGTCAGGAAATGACCCAAAAGGGAATATCTGAGATAGATGCAATACTTACCACACGGGAGTTTTTGCGCTTGATAAGGACATTCGGGCTGGATTATAAATATGTTGAACCAGCCCCCTTTGATGAACCCTTTCGTAAGGCATCCTCGTTTTCATTTAAAATGAGCTATTCTGGCGGAAAAGCTGAGGCTGTTGCTGCTGAACTTTACGAAAGATTGGGAAAATCCGGGCAAGAAACTTTTAAATTTCAATCTGTAAAAAAAGTTGGAGGAATAAGGGAAGCCAAAATGGTTGCTGGAGATAGAACCTTTGGTTTTGCCTGGGTCAGTGGAATTGCCAATGCATGCGCCTACCTTGACCAACTTTTTGAAGAGAAGCGGATGGATGTTCATTATGTTGAAGTAATGGCTTGCCAAAATGGCTGTCTGGGCGGCGGTGGACAACCAATATTCTTTGGCAATGATAAATTTCAGAACCGTAAAAAAACTTGCCAGGAATTAGAAAAATTTTCCCACTGTGTTCTGCCAAGCCATAATCAACAATTATGGCAGGTCTTGAAGGAAATGATGAAGGAGGCCGGAACAGAAGATTTACATGGTTATTTTCATCTTTTAAAATGACATTGAGTATTGGGCATACAACTTGGGTCATTGAGCATGGGGCATAGGGCGATATATTTGAGGTTCAATTCTCTAAAAGTTTTAAAAGTTAAAGTATATCTTTAATCAGATGGAGCAACCTGCACAAAATCAATTTATATTCACTGTCAAGGACAGATGCAGGGTGTGTTATGCCTGTATTCGGGAATGCCCTGCCAAGGCCATAAGGATTGAAAATGGGCAGGCCGAAATCATCCAGTCAAGATGTATTGTATGTGGCAATTGTGTTAAAGTGTGCAGCAGGAGCGCCAAAATGTTCTCATTTTCGATTGACAGGGTAAAGAAATTGTTGCGTGAGCAGCCAAAAGTAGTTGCCATGGTAGCCCCAAGCATTGCAGCAGAATTTACCGATATTTCCGATTACAGGGCATTTGTGGGGATGATAAAAGCCCTGGGTTTCAATTATGTAAATGAAGTAGCATTTGGGGCCGAACTGGTCGCCCACAAATACCAGGAACTGTTGAGCATGCATCCAGACCGGACTTATATTTCAACAAGTTGCCCGGCTATTGTAAGCTTTGTGGAAAAACATCACCCTCAGGTAATTGGTGCCCTCTCTCCAATTGTTTCGCCAATGATAGCCACTGCAAAAGTTCTGAAAAAGTTGCATGGCGACAACCTGCGGATTGTTTTCATTGGTCCTTGTATTGCCAAGAAAGGAGAAGCCGTACGCAACCAGTATAGTGGTTTGATAGATGAGGTAATTTCTTTTATTGAGCTTCGGAGAATGTTCTTAGAAAAGGGATTAACCGAAAATAATGTAGAATCTTTTGAATTTGATCCTCCATTGGCTGGCAAAGGGGCAATTTTCCCAATTAGCGGAGGTATGCTTCAAACAGTTGACCTTGAAGAAGATTTCATTAAGGGTGAAATAGTTGTTGCTGAAGGTAAACAGGAAATCACCGGAGTACTTAAGGAGTTTGAAGAAGGTTATCTTGAGGCCAAACTGTTTGACCTTTTATGTTGCAACGGGTGCATAAATGGCCCGGGAATGAGTCACAAACATCAGTTTTTCAATAAAAGAAAAAGCATTTCCAATTTCACAAAGCGTAAATTCGACATGTTAGAATTGGAGGAGTGGAAAAGGAACCTGACAACTTACCTGGAACTTGACCTTACAAGAACTTTTCTCCCTGATGACCAGCGACCTCATAATGTTGTAGGAGTGGATGAGGTAAAAAAGGTAATGAAGGAACTTGGAAAGCAAATTCCGGAAGATGAACTCAATTGCGGCGCATGCGGATATGATACCTGTATGGACCATGCTATTGCAATAGTCAACGGGAATGCCGAAATCGAAATGTGCCTTCCAAATACCATAGAAAAACTGCATGAATACATAAAGGAACTTGACATATCTAACAAAAAACTCGAATCGACCAGGGCGGCACTAAAACAAAGCGAAAAACTTGCCTCAATGGGACAGCTTGCTGCAGGGATTGCACACGAAGTAAATAACCCCTTAGGTGTGGTCATAATGTATAGCCATATACTTCTTGATGAAATTGACCCGGGGTCCCCGCTGTTTCGCGACTTGCAGCTAATCGTTGAACAGGCCGACCGTTGCAAAAAAATTATAGGCGGGCTGCTGAATTTTGCGCGCAAAAGCAAGGTTTATTTTACAAAAACCAATGTTAACCAACTGATTAAAGACGGATTACGCACACTTGTTCTCCCCGACAATATTAAATTGATGATTAATGTTCGTACAAAAGACCCTGTGTTGGAATGCGACCACGATCAAATGGTGCAGGCTTTTGGAAATCTATTTAAAAATGCCGTTGATGCAATGCCACAAGGAGGTGTACTCAAAATAAAAGTTAGTGATGATATAGAAACTGATGAGGTTTTGTTTGAGATTTCTGACAACGGTACTGGCATTTCGCCCGAAAACATGGAAAGAGTCTTTGAACCATTTTTTACAACCAAAGAAAGCGGACAAGGTACAGGACTTGGTTTACCAATAATTTATGGAATTGTAAAAATGCACCGCGGAAATATTAAGGTCGAAAGCAATAATGACCCTTCGAAAGAAGAGACGGGAACTACTTTTCTGGTATGGATTCCAAGACACAAGGTTGATGTTGGTGAAACAAAAGAGCAACAGGCGTCAAATTAATAAATTGGAAGATGCAACAAAGTAAAAAAATTACAATTCTGATCGTAGATGACGATTTCGACTACCTTTTCCAGTTAAAAGCCGGTTTACTGGAAATGGGGTTTGAAGTTATTACAGCCGAAGGGCAAAAGGAAGCAGAGAAAATTCTTGAACGGCTTAAACCCGATATGGCAATCTTAGACCTTATGATGGAAAGCCATGATTCAGGATTTATTTTAAGCCATAGAATCAAAGACCTTTATCCCGATGTGCCCATTATTATAGTATCGGCAGTAACGGCCGAAACCGGTTTCGATTTTGATGTAACAAGTCTTGAAGAACAAAGCTGGATAAAAGCCGATTTGTTCCTCGATAAGGGTATCAGGAAGGATCAATTACAGCGAGAAATTTTTAAACTACTAAAACTTTAGGCATGGCAAAACTTGCCATAATGGTTGTTGATGATGAGCCCGGAATCAGAAGCGGGGTTACACGAATCCTCGAAAATTTCTCGGTTAGCTTTCCTTTTATGGATGAAGACTTCGATTTTGAAGTAACTGAGGTTTCGACTGGAGAGGAGGCCATCAACCAATTGTTGAACAGGCAATTCGATATTGTGCTGCTCGATAATAAACTACCCGGTATTCAAGGCGTTGACGTTTTAGATTTTATCTCCAACAAGCAAATTGAAGTAATTGTGGTTATGATTACTTCATACGCTTCGCTTGATCTGGCAGTAAGAGCAACCCGGCAGGGCGCCTTTGATTTTGTTCCAAAGCCTTTTACCCCAAAGGAGCTTAGGGCCAACCTCGAAAATATTACAAAGCATCTCTTTTTGAAAAGAATGACCCAAAAAATGAACCTCGAAGGAAGGCATGCCAGATTCCAATTCCTTTCGGTATTGTCGCACGAACTCAAAGCTCCAATAAACGCAATTGAGGGTTATCTTAAAATGATGCAGGAAAAGAAAGCCGGAGAATACATTTCAGGTTATATGGAAATGATTGATCGCGCTTTAATGAGGTTGCAGAGTATGCGGAATCTCATTCTTGATATGCTGGACCTGACGCGGATCGAAAGTGGAAAAAAGAGCAGGTTTGTTGAACCAATTTTGCTTTGTGAAATTGCCCAACAGTGTATTGACACATTTCAGCCATTGAGCATCCAGAAGGGAATTGAAATTTATCTGAACTGTGTGCAGGAAATAATGGTTAACTCCGATAAAAAAGAAATGGAAATTGTTTTTAATAACCTAATCAGCAACGCAATAAAATACAATAAAGAAGGGGGAAGGGTAGATGTGAACCTGGGTGTTGAGCAAAATAATGCCGTAATTAAGGTAACCGATACAGGCATAGGCATGAAACCCGATGACCTGGGTAAACTCTTCGAAGATTTTGTGAGGATAAAATCTGAAGAAACCAGGCATATAAGCGGAAGCGGGCTTGGCTTGTCAATTGTAAAAAAAATCCTCGATTTTTATGGAGCAATTATTCAAGTAGATAGCACTCCGGGCGAAGGCAGCAGCTTTGTAATTTATTTTCCAATGAAAAATTAATAACCGATTTATGATAAACAATAAATTAAAAGGCTTACCTGGTAGAACCGTTGAGAGGTTGAGTCAATACCGTCGGTTGCTTTACAACCTGGTCAACATAGATAAGGCTCATGTATTCTCCCATGAGTTGGCAACCATGATGAATCTTACTTCAGTGCAAGTGCGACGTGATCTTATGCTTATAGGTTATTCGGGGAGTCAAAGTAAAGGATATCAGGTAAAAAGCCTTATTTCACTAATCAGCAATATAATTGACAGCGACCAAGGCCAACGTGTAGCAATTGCAGGAATGGGGAATCTTGGCAGGGCTATTTCGAGTTATTTTTCAGGCAAACGCGAAAAACTAATAATCGTGGCAGCTTTTGATAACGACCTTCAAAAGACCGATCGTATGATTGCCGGAATTCCTTGTTATCATATTAATAAAATCAAAGAGGTGGTTAAGCTCGAAAACATAAATATTGCAATTCTCACCGTTGCCCCCGAGGCGGCCTACGATGTAGCAAAGATGTTTCTCGATGCTGGGGTAAAGGGACTTCTAAATTACACTTCTGTACCCCTTACTGTGCCTGAAGGCGTACACCTCGAAGAATACGATATTGTAACATCGCTCGAAAAACTCGCTTTCCTTGTGAAGCATCATTAGATTCTCCTGACCTTTTTTTTATAAAACCCATGAACGTTTTTTACAGCATTGCCGCAACTGAAGGTAAAATACCTAATGCTGTTGTTACCACAGGGTCGTTTGATGGCGTACATGTTGGTCACAAAGCCATTATCAACCGGCTAAACTACCTGGCCGCACAATCTGGTGGACAATCGGTATTGATTACGTTCCATCCTCACCCCCGCAAAGTATTATATCCTGATCAGACCGACCTGAAACTTATTCATTCGCAGGAAGAAAAAATTCAACTCCTTGGCAAAACTGGCCTTCAGAACCTCATTATACTTCCGTTTTCCGCCGAATTTTCCAAAACATCCTCATACGATTTTGTCAGCAAAATATTAGTTGAAAAGCTTCAGGTCAAGGTAGTAGTTGTGGGCATGAACCACCACTTTGGGCACAACCGTCAGGGTGACTTTACATATTTATATAACCTCGGTTCAACATTGGGTTTTAGGGTAGAGGAGATTTCGCTGCGCGATATCGAAAATGAAATTGTAAGCTCTACAAAGATTCGGAAAGCACTGGCTGAGGGAAACATACAAAGGGCAAATGCTTACCTGGATCATCAATATATCATTAGGGGCTACCTGCATCAAAATTTTAAACAAGAACTGCTCCCGCAAATCTCCTTCTTATCAATTGAAATTGAAGAGGAAGAAAAGTTAATTCCCCCGCCGGCCTTTTATGCAACGAGCTTGGTTTGCGAAAAAATGGTAAATAAATCAGTTACTCTGGTTGCTACTTCCGATGGGAAAGAAAAACCCGAGGTGTTGACTCATATAATTTCCGGCGAGCATAATTTGTTTAGTAATAAGGGAACCATTCTTTTTTACAAGAAATTGATGGACTTGACCTGCCCATTAGACAGTGTTATTGACCTCCGGCAATTTGAACAGGCCAAAGAAATGGCAGAGGAGCTTCTGTATTAAGCAATAAAAAAATGTCAGGCTCTACACCTATGCGTATTACTTTTCTTGGTACAGGTACCTCAACGGGTGTGCCTGTTGTTGCCTGCAATTGCCCTGTTTGCCGGAGTGCCGATCAACGTGATAGCAGGTTGCGGACTTCGGTTCTGGTCGAAATAAACGGAAATAATTTTGTTATTGACTGTGGGCCTGACTTTCGCTACCAGATGATTCGCGAAAGAGTTGACGACATTGAAGCCATATTGTTCACACACGGTCATCGTGATCATATTGCCGGTATTGACGACATAAGAGGTTTTAATTATGTACTTAATAAAACTATTAACCTTTACGCAAGTCAGGAGGTAATTAACGACATCAACAAGGAATTTCCATACATACTTAATGAAAAGAGGTTTTTTGGCGCTCCCCAGCTAAAGTTTCATGTAATTGAAAACAAGCCATTCAGTATTGGTTCCATCGATGTTTTACCCATTGAAGTGTTGCACTACAAGTTGCCGGTATTGGGTTTTCGCATAGGTGGGTTCACCTACATTACCGATGCCAGTTTTATATCTGAAAACGAAATCCCTAAGGCTATTGGCTCTGATGTCCTTGTTATTAATGCATTGCGCAAATCTAAGCATATTTCACACTTTTCGCTCGAAGAAGCTCTCGCTGTGATTAACCAGCTTAAGCCTGGCCGCGCCTATATTACCCATTTGAGCCACTTCATTGGTTTCCATCAAATTGTGCAGAAAGGATTGCCTGCCAATGTTTTTCTCGCCTACGATGGACTGAAAGTGGAAATTTGATACCGCCAAATCTATTTAGGTATTTCTGGTATTTAAACCTTTTTTTGCAGAAAATAATGTCAATCTGATTTTCGACCATTAGGTTTACCTACCTTTGTAAGACAATTACATTAACCGAAACATGATTTACAACCCTGAAAAATACAGGCTTAAAGATGAACGGATGAAGCCCTTTATAGATCCGGAAGAACTATTGGGTTTTATCACAAATGTAAAAGCCGAAAAAACGCGGGTCAGGGAAGTAATTCAGGCATCACTTGACAAAAAACGCTTGTCGGTTGAAGAAACTGCAGTTCTTCTTAACACCGACGATCCTGATTTGATAGAAGAAATCAAGGAAGGAGCCAGAAAGCTGAAAGAGAAGATATATGGCGAACGGATCGTGCTTTTTGCTCCCTTGTACGTGGGCGACCTTTGCACAAATAATTGTCAGTATTGCGGCTTCAGGTCGGCAAATACAGGTATAAAACGGATAACACTTTCTAAGGATCAACTAATTGCCGAAACCCGCGCTCTTATTGATCATGGTCATAAACGTTTAATCCTCGTTTATGGTGAACATCCAAAATATTCGGCCGATTTTATTGCCGAAACTGTTCGGATTGTTTACGGTGTAAGGCATGTCAACGGTGAAATCCGCCGTGTAAACATCAATGCAGCCCCTTTCGACATTCCTGGTTTTAGGGTGATAAAAGATGCCCGTATAGGTACGTATCAGATATTTCAGGAAACCTATCATCAGCCTACCTATGCCAAGGTTCATCTCGGAGGGATAAAGCAAAATTATGACTATAGGTTAACTGCCCTTGACCGTGCTCAAGAAGCCGGAATTGACGATGTCGGCATTGGGGCGCTTTTTGGCTTGTACGACTGGCGCTTTGAAGTATTGGGGCTGGTGCGCCATGTCAATCACCTGGAAGCGGTTTATAACGTCGGGCCGCATACTATTTCATTTCCAAGAATTCAAAATGCACTTTCGTTCGACATAGAAAAATGTAATCTGGTGAAGGATGATGAATTTGTAAGACTTGTTGCAATCCTTCGCCTTGCAGTACCCTATACTGGTATGATCCTCACCGCGAGGGAACCTTCGCACATCCGCGACCAGGTGCTGCGCTTTGGGGTATCACAAATTGATGGGGGAACAAATCTTGAATTGGGAGGTTACTCCAAAGCTAAGAAGCAAGGAGAACAGGATCTTACTATGGAACAATTTCAGATTAACGACACCAGGTCGTTGAACGAAATTATGGACGAACTGATTAAAACCGGATATATACCCTCTTTTTGCACGGCATGTTATCGACTCGACCGAACAGGGGAACATTTCATGGAATTTACCGTACCTGGTTTTATTAAACGTTTCTGTTCACCAAATGCCTTGCTTACGCTTGCTGAATACCTTGAAGATTATGCTCCGCCTCAAACTAAAGAAAGCGGGTACCGCCTTATTGACCAAAAGATTTCAGAACTTTCGGAAACACAACCAGTCGAAAGTCTAAAAGAGAAACTTAACCAGGTAAAACAAGGCAAAAGGGACTTATATTTTTAAACCAGTATAAAATGCAACGAGCATGATTCGTTAAACACAAATACGGATGAAAAACAACCTCATACTTGGCATACTTGTTTTTGACCGGATAAAAGAAGCCGGGCGCACCCAAAAGGTACTGTCCACGCATGCAGGTATTATAAAAACGCGCCTGGGCTTTCACGAACTTTCGGATTCTGTTTGTAGCAGAGTAGGCACAATTTTGCTTGTTCTCGAAGGTGACCAGGCTGGCTTGGAAGCTCTTACAGACGATTTGTCGAAAATCGGAGGAATAGAAGTAAAAGAGTTTACCTTCGAATTTTATACTAAAAAATTTACCTGATATGGCTGAATTAAGAATTCTTGGCATCTTAGTATCGCAACGAAGCAAGGCTGCAGTTTCGGTTCAGCAAATACTAACAAAGTACGGTGGTTGCATTAAAACCCGACTTGGCTTGCATGAGCTGGATAAGCCCGACTGCGAGGATTGCGGTCTGATTATTCTGGAACTGTCGTGTGATGAGGAGGAATGTAACAGACTCGAAAATGAATTGTTGGAAGTATCGGGAGTCAAATTGCAAAAAATGGTATTTTAGCGATATTTTTGAAATTTTCTTTTGAACAGGCAGAACTTATGGCAAAACTGGTACATTTTTCTGAGGCGGCATCATTGGCACTGCATGCAATGGTAATTATTGCCCAAAACAACATTCATGTCAACGTAAATTATTTATCGGAGGAAATGGGAGCCTCGCGAAATCACTTGGCCAAGGTGCTACAACAGTTGGTAAAGTTCAACTATCTTCGCTCGGTCAGGGGCCCGAATGGTGGATTTGTTCTCAACAAACCAGCTCATGAAATTTCTATTCTTAACATTTATGAAGCTATTGAGGGAAAAATTGATACTCCTGAATGTCCCCTCGACCGGCCTATATGTCCTTTTGATAAATGCCTGATGGGTGGCCTTATCAAGGATGTTACTCTTCAATTCAAGGCCTATTTTAATGAGCAAACGCTGCAAAGTTACCTCCCTCCCCGGGTCGGTTCTTAGGGTTTTAACCTCACCGAAATTTCCTTGTTGACAGTTGTAAATTTTTCTGCCTTCAATCACGTACATGGAGTGGTGATATATAATTGAGGTTAATGCTGATTTTTTCCATGAAAAGATTGTTTATTTACCGATTTTTTAGAAACAAAGCTTAATTACCAATGTTTTGCATCGCTTAAACTTAATTATTTTTGTCCCGTTGTAGATATTATCGCTCAAGTTTCTGCTAATGTCAATTTATCCAATTTTAAGCAAAGTTGATTATCCATCCGATCTGAAAATTTTGACGGCTGATGAGTTGGTGCAGCTTTGTTCGGAAATCAGACAATTTTTAATTGACGCTGTCAGTTCCAATCCCGGACATTTCGGTGCCAGCCTTGGAGTTGTGGAGCTTACGGTGGCTATACATTACGTTTTCAATACACCATACGACAAATTGATATGGGATGTCGGCCACCAGGCTTATCCGCATAAAATTCTGACGGGCCGAAAGAAGTTGTTTCATACAAACCGGCGATACAAAGGGATAAGCGGTTTTCCTAAAATGCAGGAAAGCCCTTACGATGCCTTCGGAACTGGTCATTCATCAACCAGTATTTCGGCAGCGCTCGGCATGGCAGTGGCTTCTAAACTAAAAGGAGAAACAACCAGACAGCATATTGCAGTGATTGGCGATGGCAGTATGACTGCAGGTATGGCTTTTGAGGCGCTTAACCATGCCGGGGTTTCAAATTCAAATATATTGGTAATCCTTAACGACAACGGCATTGCAATTGACCAGAATGTTGGAGCATTAAAGGAATATCTGACAGATATTACCACTTCAAGAACCTACAACCGCATAAAAGACGAAATCTGGAACATTTTGGGCGCCATCGGCAAATACGGCCCTGATGCACGTGGATTAATCCAGAAACTTGAAGCAGCTATAAAGACATCAGTGTTCAAGGAAAGCAACTTGTTCGAGTCGCTCAATTTTCGCTACTTTGGACCGATTGACGGGCACGATGTAAACTACCTGACAAACATCCTGGCTGATCTTAAACAGATAAGGGGTCCTAAATTGTTGCACGTTATAACAGTTAAGGGAAAAGGCTACCCGTTTGCTGAAAAAGAACAAACACGCTTTCATGCTCCCGGATTTTTTGATAAGCACACCGGAGAAAGCATTGAAACCAGTTCATCCGTTGGTCAACCCCCCAGGTACCAGGACGTTTTTGGGGAAACATTACTTGAATTGGCAACAATTAACCCTGCAATTATTGGTATTACTCCAGCCATGACTACGGGCTGCTCCATGAACATTATGATGGCCAGCATGCCTGAACGAACATTCGATGTGGGTATTGCCGAACAACATGCCGTTACTTTCGCAGCAGGTTTGGCAAGCCAGGGGTTTATTCCATACTGCAATATTTATTCTTCGTTTTTCCAACGCTCTTACGATCAGACTATTCATGATGTGGCCCTTCAGGGATTACCGGTAGTATTTTGCCTTGACAGGGCAGGCCTGGTTGGTGAGGACGGAGCTACACACCATGGGTCATTTGACCTTGCTTTTTTACGTTGTATTCCAGGACTTACCATTGCATCGCCAATGAATGAGGAAGAGTTTCGAAACCTTTTGTACACGGCACAACTAAAACAGCAGGGTCCGTTTGTGATTCGCTATCCCAGGGGTAAAGGGGTAATAAAAGACTGGAAAAGACCATTTACTGAAGTGCCAGTCGGCAAGGGAAGGATCGTCAAGGAGGGAAGACAAGCAGCAGTAATCACTATTGGCCCTGTTGGAAATACGGCTTTGCAGGCTGTTACTGAACTCGAAATTTCGCATGGATATTCTGTTGCCCTGTATGACCTGCGGTTTTTGAAACCCATTGATAACGAATTACTTCATAAGGTATTCTTAAATTTTTCGTTAGTTATTACCATTGAAGACAACTCGGTTGCAGGTGGTATGGGCTCGGCTGTGGTGGAATTTATGTCAGATAACAAATACAAGGCATCGGTAGTGCGAATGGGCATTCCAGACCGTTTCATTGAGCAGGGTACTCTTGATGAGCTACATATCGATTGTGGTTTCAGCATAAATGATATTAAAAATTCCCTTTTGAAAGAACTTGAACCGTTAGCTAATCCTATATTAAAGGACCAATGGAAGTAGAAGGAATTTCTGGTTTTTTTGGTGATCCGGACAGGGTTTTGATAGCTTTTGGCTTAACCCTATTTGCAGGACTTGCAACTGGTTTTGGCAGCGCCATTGCCTTTTTTGCAAAAAGGACCAACACCAAATTTCTGTCAGTTTCGCTTGGATTTTCGGCTGGCGTTATGATTTATGTTTCGTTTGTTGAAATACTCTTTAAAGCCAGACAAATACTATCTCTCGAACATGGCGAAGCAGTTGGTTACATTATAACCTTGGCGGCTTTTTTCACAGGCATGGTCTTAATTGCCGTAATCGACAAGCTGGTTCCTACCTTCGAAAATCCTCATGAAGTTAAATTGGTTGAGAAAATTTTTATCAGTGATCCAACTAACGGTAACCGAGTAAAATTATACCGCATGGGTATGCTTTCGGCGGTCGCTATTGCCTTACACAATTTTCCTGAAGGTTTGGCTGCGTTTATGGCGGCTTTGCACGATTTGTCGCTAGGAATTCCTATTGCTGTAGCTATCGCGATACACAATATACCAGAAGGTGTTGCCATATCGGTTCCGATTTATCATGCTACCGGCAGCAAGCGAAAAGCATTCAGTCTTTCATTCCTTTCGGGACTTGCAGAACCTTTGGGGGCGCTTGTCGGATTTCTGATTCTTGCCCCTTTGATGACCGAAACCTTGTTCGGCTTCCTTTTTGCAGCAGTTGCCGGTATAATGGTTTTTATATCTGTAGATAACCTGCTGCCTGCTGCACGCGAATATGGCGAACCTCATTTATCCATTTACGGACTTATGGCAGGAATGGCTATTATGGCTTTAAGCCTGTTTATGTTCGTGGTTTAGCCATGGTTATGCCCTGCCATGTTTGACCATGGTAAAAAAATTCCAAATCATAGGCATCAATTTGGTTTTGGCTCTTGAAAGTTCTTAGATGCTATTCAGGCCGGAAGCTATTTGCAGGCCAAGAACACTGTATCCCTTACTTATAGTATGGCCCTGATAAACTCGAGTAAAAAGTCAGGGTTAATTATTGAAATATACACTATACCAAAGACAGCGCCCCAGAAATGAACGTCATGCCCAATGTTATCTGTCCCCCTCTTTGCCATGTATGCAGAATAAACAAGATAAAATAGCCCGAAAACAAAGGCGGGAATGGGTATCGGAATGAACATGATGAAGACGCTTCCCTCCGGATTTAGAATTATACTGGCAAACAAAACAGCCGAAACGGCCCCGCTTGCACCAACCGCATTATAGTAATAGTTTTTTCTATGTCTGAAGTAGGAGGGAAGTGTGCTGAATAATAGTGAAGAAACATATAGCATCAGAAAAAAAAACCTGCCTATTGCTTCAAACTCCTGCACCAGGATATTTTCAACCGTCGAACCGAATGAAAACAATACAAACATGTTTACAACAAGGTGCATCCAATCGGCGTGCAACAATCCGTATGAAAAGAAACGATAAAACGACTTACGCTTACTAATTTCAAAAGCGTTGAACTTCATTCTCTCAAGCATAAGGCTGTTTCTGAAGGCAGTAAAAGAAACCAATACTGTCAGGATTATCAGGAAAAGTGTAATGCTCATATGAAGATTTTATGCAAAGATAATTTTAATTGCACTTGTTCGTGTATTTGCCACATAAAGCTACTTTTGACCCTCTAATTCAAATTTTACAAGGTGATAAAAACGATTATTTGGGACTGGAACGGGACTCTTTTTAATGATGTAAAGATTTGTCTTGACGTGATAAACACACTTTTAAAAAAAAGAAATTTAGCCAGCCTAAGTTTGAATTATTACCTTGAAATTTTTACTTTTCCTGTAAAAGATTATTACCTGGCAGCAGGTTTTAATTTCGAGGATGAGCCATTCGAAAAGCCTGCCGAGGAATTTATTCTCTGCTACCAGCAATTGCTCCATCGGGCTTCGTTGTTCGATGATGTTGAAGCAGTATTAAGTCATTACAGGGAAAAAGGCTTCAGGCAGTTTATCCTTTCGGCCATGAAACATGAAGCCCTTAAACAATCAGTTCAGGACAATGGTATAACTCATTTTTTTGAACAAGTGTGCGGGATTGAGAACAATTTGGCATTCTCGAAAGCTGGTCGCGCAAAAAAGATGATGGAATATGCCAATATCAGGAGTTCCGAAGCCATCATGGTAGGCGACACCCTGCATGATGTCGAAGTAGCCGACGAAATAGGAGTTGATGTAATTTTGATAGGCAGAGGCCATCAAAGCCAAAGCCGCCTCAGGGTCGCCGGTAAAATCTTGCTTCCCGATCTGCTATCACTGAAGGCAATGGTATAGCCTATACCTGGATGATTTCCTTCGAAAGTATTTTTACTGACAAGGTTGTTTATCTGTACCGAATGTTCATTTCCCGGAATAGGTTGCCCTGAATAAGCTCTATCGCTTTGTTGATGGAGTCGTCTTCTTGTGCCAAAACCTGTATATAGGCATCGAATCCAAACAAATTCCGCGCAACAAGACCTTTTAATTGTAAATAAAACAAATCTTCAGGGGTTGCAATTGCCTCATTGCCTGG
Organism: Bacteroidales bacterium; assembly: GCA_035477635.1. Lineage (GTDB taxonomy): Bacteria > Bacteroidota > Bacteroidia > Bacteroidales > UBA7960 > UBA7960. The sequence goes on from DATIKK010000008.1 coordinate 27,773, forward strand.
ATTAATACCATTTTTCACGGCATAGGCCAACATTTGATTAACCAAAGCTTCATCCACATTGAATTTTTCCATGAAACTGAACAGGTCAGGATATTGCTGTAAAAGAAGTTCACGGTTTTGGTTTGTAAATTCTATCCCAAAATTGTTTAAAACCCCACTTCTGACTAATTGAGCATAAAACTCTGATACAAGTGTTGTGTCGATGGGAATAAAAAAATCGGGCATTATTCCGCCGCCTCCAAAAACCTCACGCTTGTTTATTTTGGTGTAGTATTTGAGTGAATCGGGAAAAGTAACATTTTTTGAACTGACCAACTCACCTAAACGAAGTCTTTGCGTAAGCTCGTCGAAATAAGCATCGCTTCCTTCTTCATAAGGTTTTTGGATGCTTCTACCGGTAGGAGTATGATAACGGGCGGTTGTCAGCCTGATAGCCGATCCTCCGGGCAGGTTGAAAGATTGTTGCACAAGGCCTTTTCCGAAAGAACGTCTGCCAACAATGAATCCGCGATCCCAGTCCTGAATGGCACCGGCAAGAATTTCGCTCGCAGAGGCGCTACCTTCATTGATCAATACAACCAATTTTCCTTTGAGAAAGGCTCCTTGATTTGTGCTGTAACGCCGTTGGGTTGGAGAAGCATTACCTTCGGTATAAACAATCAGTTTATTAGCATCCAGAAATTGGTCGGTTAGATTAATGGCTACATCCAGTAGTCCGCCAGAGTTAAAGTTCAGATCGAGAATAAGGTGCTCCATTCCCTGCTTTTCAAGTTGCGAAAGGGCTTCTAAGAACTCCTGTATTGTGGTTACCGCAAATCTGCTTATCTTGATATAACCTATCCTGGGAGCAGCCATAAATGCTGCATCAACTGAATTGATCGGGATTCGGTCGCGGGTTATGTTAAACTGTAAAACTTCGTTGCTGCCACGACGAGCAATTCCAACCGTAACCTGCGTACCCCGCCTACCTCTTAAACGATCGAGTACGAATTGGTTGTTAACGTGGCTTCCCACTGATGATTTACCATCAATAGTAACAATTTTATCACCCGGAAGAATTCCTACGCGTTCAGATGGCCCATCGGGAACAGCGCTTACAACCACAATAGAGTCGTTAATTACATTGAATTGCACGCCAATTCCATCAAAACTGCCAAGAAGTGGCTCGTTGGCCTGGCGAAGTTCTTCGGCTGTCAGATAAACACTGTGCGGATCCAATTCGCGCAACATACCTCTAATGGCATTTTCTACCAGTGCAGCATCAGTTACAGGTTCAATATAAAGCGACCTGACTATCTGAAGTGCGCGAAGCATTTTTTCATAATGGATATTCCCGCTCTGAGCCCTTAGCTCAGGGACGAAAACAAAAAAGAAAACAAATAGAATAAAAATGCCTTTAATTTGAACAAATGGAAGCTTCATTTTGAAATACCTTAAATTTTGAACAATTTTGGTTTCTCTCAAGTCTTTTGAACAACAATGTTATGACCACGCTGGACGAGTACCAAATAAAATTAGAAATGGAATTACAAGATTACCTCAACTCATATTACAAAAACCAAACCAGAATAGGTTAATCTTTTTTTAAATTTTTCAATAACCCATTAAAGAAAACATGGCCTTTAGAGAACAACAAAATTAGCCTTTTTAGCCGAAGTTACCTTTACAAATTTCATCCTCAGTTTGTACAATTAACAATTTTGTGATTACTTTAGTTTGATTTAACAGAAATCAGATGGATGCCGAACATGAAGAAATTTCTAACGCTCCGAATGTAAAGAGACTTTTACTTAATACTCTGGCCATTCCGTTGGGAATAGTATTGATCATGTGGATTTCGAAACTTGCTGAGTTAATTTTCAATGTCAGGTTCACAGGTCTGGGGATATTCCCCCTGTCTGCACAGGGCCTTGTGGGAATACTGGTGTCGCCTTTTATTCACAGCGATTTTTCACACCTTGCCGGAAATTCTATATCGATAATCGTTTTGGGCGGATTGCTGTTTTATTTTTACAAGGAATTGGCATTAAGGGTACTAATTTATGGTTGGGTTGTTACCGGGTTTTGGGTTTGGGTTGCTGCCCGTGATGCCTGGCATATAGGAGCAAGCGGAGTGGTTTACAGCCTTGCTGCTTTTCTTTTTACCAGCGGTTTGTTGCGACGCAACCCTCAACTTATTGCCATAACCTTGCTGGTAGTATTTCTTTATGGCGGCCTTGCCTGGGGAGTTTTTCCTATTCAGGAAAGGATTTCCTGGGAATCTCATCTCCTTGGTATGGCATCGGGTGTTGTGCTCGCAATATTTTTTAAAAATACAGGCCCTGTACGAAGAATATATTCGTGGGAGATTGAAGAAGATGAAAAAGATGAAGTAGATGAAGACTTTGATCCTGGAATTAAAAATGACTCTATTGAAAAAGAGATAAAGAGGATGCCGTAAGGAGTTTACAAATGTAAACCTGAATGGTTGTATTCCTACAAGGTGTTAATTTCAGCTATCTACCCGGTCTATTTCGCGCTGCATATCCTTGGTTTTGAGGGTATCGCGCTTGTCGTGAAGTTTCTTACCTTTTGCCAGGGCAATTTCGAGTTTTGCAATCCCGCGTTCGTTTATAAATAGGAATGTAGGAATTAAAGTAAGCCCTTTTTCGTCAAGTTTTGCTTTTAGCTTTCGCAATTCGCGGGCATTAAGCAACAATTTCCTCTCCCGTTTAGGGTCGTGGTTATTGTATGTTCCGTAATCATATTCAGAAATGTGCATGTTTCTAACATACAACTCTCTTCCAACAAAAGCGCAATAGGCCTCATTGATACTTGCCTTACCAGCCCTGATCGATTTAATCTCGGTTCCGGTAAGAACTAGACCGGCAATGTATTTTTCGAGAAGAAAATACTCAAACCCTGCTTTTTTGTTCCTTATGGAAATTTTTCCGGCCATAGTTCTAATTGATTGGCAAAATTAGCAAAACAGAGTAAGTATTTCGGGTTTTGTCTGGCCAAATGTTTTGGGCATTGTATTTTATGCCAATTTTAATCCAACAATTAGTTAAAATTATTTAAAACCTTATAAATCAATGTCCTAAATTATTTTTTAAAAGTTTGCGTATCATTCAAAAAAAATTACTTTTGCAGAAATTTAAAAAATACAAACCAAATTGCTATGTACTGGACGCTTGAATTGGCTTCAAAACTCGAAGATGCGCCCTGGCCAGCCACTAAAGAGGAACTAATTGATTATGCACTGCGTTCGGGCGCCCCTATGGAGGTAATTGAAAATTTACAGGAAATAGAAGATGAAGGGGAAGTTTATGAAAGCATCGAGGACATTTGGCCTGATTATCCTACAAAAGAGGATTTCTTCTTCCACGAAGATGAGTACTAACTGAAAAATGCAACAACCGGCGCCAAGCCGGTTGTTGCTTATTATCCCGTAGGTTAAGTGCAATACGCAGATTTTTTTTTCAAATTGGTTTACCTTTGCTTTTCTTTAATTTCGCCAAATTTAAAAAGAACACTTACCAATAAGTTATGCTCCATATTTTAAAAAAAATCTTTGGAAGCAAAGCAGAAAGAGACTTCCGTGAGATCACACCACTTCTCGACAAAGTTTTTGCAGCCTATGAAACCATAAGGCAACTCGACAACGACCTTTTAAGGGCTAAAACACCGGAATTTCGTCAAAGGATACATGATCACGTTCGTACAGAGCGGGATCAGATAGATGCCCTTCGCAAAAAGATCGAAACGGAGTATGCGATGGATGTGGAAGAAAAAGAAAAAATTTACAACCATATTGATTCCATCGAAAAGATCGTTGACGAAAAAACTGAGGCCATTTTATTGGAAATCCTTCCGGAGGCGTTTTGCGTTATTAAGGAAACAGCCAGGAGGTTAAAGGAGGGAGCCGTTACAGTAACAGCTACCCAAAACGACCGTGATCTGGCTGCCATCAAACCGAGCATTACGGTGCAAGGAAATAAGGCCGTTTATCAAAACCAATGGATAGCCGGAGGAAACCTGATTACCTGGGATATGGTGCATTATGATGTTCAGCTAATCGGCGGAATTCACCTGCACAGCGGAAAAATTGCCGAAATGGCCACAGGCGAAGGAAAAACCCTTGTTGCAACCCTGCCTGTTTATTTAAATGCACTTCCTGGTAAAGGAGTTCATATAGTTACGGTCAATGACTACCTCTCTAAACGCGACGCCGAATGGATGGGTATGCTTTTCGAGTTTCATGGATTAATTGTTGACTGCATTGACAAACACGAGCCCAATTCGCAACAGAGAAGAAAAGCTTACCAGGCCGACATTACTTACGGAACAAACAACGAGTTTGGTTTCGATTACCTGCGCGACAATATGACCAGAAACCCTGAAGAGTTGGTGCAGAGAAAGCACAATTATGCCATTGTTGACGAAGTTGACTCGGTACTGGTTGACGATGCACGAACACCACTTATCATTTCGGGACCAACACCACAGGGCGAGAAACATGAATTTCACGAACTTAAACCAAAGGTTGAAAAATTATACAGCGCTCAGCGAAATCTGGTTACAAATATGTTGGCAGATGCCCGTAAATTGCTTACAGGGCGCGAAGGAGAGATCGACGAGAAAAAAGGCGGAGAACTCCTTTTGAGGTGTCACAGAGGCCTTCCTAAAAGCAAGGCGCTGATCAAGCTCCTGTCGGAGAGCGGAATGAAGACCATCCTGCAAAAAACCGAAAATTTCTACATGCAGGAGCAAAACAAGCATATGCACATTATCGACGACGAGTTGTTTTTTGTTATCGAAGAAAAAAACAACTCTATTGAGCTTACAGAAAAAGGTATCGACCTTATTACAAGCCAAACCGACGATCCAAGATTTTTCATCATGCCCGACATGGGTTCAGAGATTGCCGAACTTGAAAAATCAAACCTTTCGGCAAAAGAAAAGCTGGAAAAGAAAAATCTGTTGCTAAGTGATTTTTCCATAAAGAGCGAACGTATCCATACGGTAAATCAGCTACTTAAGGCATATACCCTTTTCGAAAAAGACACCGAATATGTAATTATTGACAATAAGATAAAAATTGTTGATGAACAAACAGGCCGTATTATGGAGGGCCGCAGGTATTCCGACGGGTTGCACCAGGCTTTGGAGGCCAAGGAAAACGTAAAGGTTGAAGCTGCTACACAAACTTATGCCACCATTACCCTGCAGAACTATTTTCGTATGTACCGCAAACTGGCTGGCATGACTGGTACAGCAGAAACTGAGGCCGGTGAATTCTGGAGTATTTATAAGCTCGATGTTGTTGTCATCCCGACTCACCGAAAAGTTATCAGGAATGACTCTGAGGACATGATTTTCAAGACCAAACGCGAGAAGTACAATGCAGTGATTGATGAGGTAAGCGCTTTGGTCGATGCCGGAAGGCCTGTACTTGTAGGGACAACATCGGTTGAAATTTCCGAACTTTTGAGCCGCATGCTCAGTCTCCGAAGAATAAAGCACAATATACTCAATGCCAAGCAACACCAAAAGGAGGCCCATATTGTTGCCGAAGCCGGAAAGGCGGGAACTGTAACCATTGCCACAAATATGGCAGGACGTGGTACCGACATTAAACTAGGGCCAGGAGTTAAAGAAGCTGGCGGTTTGGCCATACTTGGTACAGAGCGTCATGAGTCAAGGCGGGTTGACCGGCAGTTGCGTGGCCGCTCCGGAAGACAGGGGGATCCGGGATCCTCACAGTTCTATGTGTCGCTCGAGGATGACCTTATGCGGATTTTCGGCTCTGGAAGAATTTCGAGGATCATGGACCGACTTGGCCTTCAGGAAGGCGAGGTGATACAGCATAGCATGATAACAAAATCCATCGAAAGAGCACAGAAAAAGGTGGAAGAAAACAACTTCGGCATCCGTAAACGCCTGCTCGAGTACGACGATGTGATGAACGCCCAAAGGGAGGTCATTTATCGCAAACGCCGAAATGCTTTGTTTGGCGAACGGTTGGCAGTAGATATAGCAAATATGATGTACGACACCTGCGAGCAGTACGTGTTAGAACATCAGGACCAGGGCGACTATGGGGCTTTTGAAATGGACCTGATAAAAACCTTTAGCATTGAATCCCCATTTAACGACCAGGAGTTTTTAAACGAAAAGGCTGAAAAACTTACTGAAATTCTTTATTCAAAAGTTATTCAGAGTTATAAGGTGAAAAATGAAAGTATAGCCTCATCTGCATATCCGGTTATAAAGGATGTTTACGAAAATTCTGCACAACAATACGAAAACATTGCCATTCCTATTACCGACGGTCAAAAGAACCTCAATGTAGTTGCAAACCTGAAAAAAGCTTATGAAACTGATGGGCGCGAGGTTTCACTTGCAATCGAAAAAAGTATTACCCTTGCTTTTATTGACAACGCCTGGAAGGAACACCTGCGTGAAATGGACGACCTGAAGCAATCTGTCCAGAGCGCTACGTACGAACAGAAGGACCCTTTGCTCATTTATAAGTTCGAGTCGTTTCAGCTTTTCAAGCGAATGATTCAAAAAGTAAATAAGGATATCATTTCGTTTCTGGTCAAAGCGCGGCTTCCAATTCAAAGTGCCGACCAGGTGAAAAAGGCTGCAACCCCCGAACGAACCGATATGAGCCGCTTGCAGGCAGGAAGAAGCGATTTTGCAGGCGGTGTCCGTCGTAAAACTGAACCCGTTAGGGTCGAAAAGAAAGTCGGGCGCAATGAACCATGTCCATGCGGAAGTGGTAAAAAATTCAAACATTGCCACGGGTGATATAGTTGGATAGGTTGATTATGATGATAAGTGAAACGCAAATACGGGTAAGATACGGTGAAACCGACCAGATGGGGTTTGTATATTACGGCAATTATGCACTGTATTTTGAGGTAGGAAGGGCAGAAGCCATGCGAAAGCTCGGTATGAGTTACCGGCAAATGGAAGAAAAAGGTGTTTATATGCCAATTGCACAACTTAATGTGAAATACCTTAAGCCTGCCCGCTACGACGACCTGCTTACAGTGCGAACCATAGTACGGGAAATGCCTGCTTCGCGAATGACATTCGACTATGAAGTGTATAACACAGATAAAACACTTCTCTGCACAGGAAGCACTGTACTGGCATTCGTAAAAACCCAAACCAACAGGCCATGTCCGGCTCCAGACTGGTTAATTGAAAAATTGAACACATTGATGAACCAAAAACCTTAAAGTGCCTATAAAAATGAACATGGAAATAATTCTTGGAGAAAATAAAAGAGTCGAGGCTCATTATAAAGGATTTATTATTCATACCGACCAACCGGTAGTGTCAGGCGGTGATGGAAGCGCTCCTGGCCCATTCGACCTTTTTATGGCCTCAATAGGAACATGCGCAGGATTTTACGTGAAAAGCTTCTGCCAGCAACGAGGCATTCCGACCGAAAATATCAGGCTTGTGCAAATAATGCATCGCGATATGGAAACCCGCATGGTCAAAAGCATTGAAATTACTATCCACCTTCCGGCTGATTTTCCTGAAAAGTATCGGGAGTCGGTTATTGCTGCTGCCAATGCCTGTACCGTAAAAAAACATATTGCCATGGCACCCGAATTTGTTTTGAATACAACAAAAGACTAATTCCATGGGAAAAAAAACTCTGGTTCTTGGAGCAAGCCCCAAACCTGACAGGTACTCAAACAGAGCAATTTTATCGCTTGTTGAGCATGGGCACGAAGTGGTGGCTATCGGAAGGAGGGAGGCTACAGTTGGAAAAGTAACCATAGTTAAAGGCCTCCCTGAGCTACTGAATATTCACACAGTTACAATGTACTTAAGCCCGCCTAACCAGGAGGAGTATCTGGATTATATTTTAAAATTGAAACCCAAGCGTATAATTTTCAATCCCGGAACCTGGAATCCCAAACTTTCGGAAGAAGCTGAAAAAATTGGTATTGAAGTTGAAAACGATTGCACCCTTATAATGGTAAGTTCAGGGTGTTATTAACATTTGGCCCGATTAACCAAAAATTATAAATAGATGGAAACAAATAAGCTGGGTTTTAATTCAAAACTAATACACGCCGGAAACCTCGACGATCAGTTTGGGAGCGCCACTGTCCCTATTTACCAGACCAGCACATTCAGGTTTAAGGATGCCGACCATGGTGCAAGATGTTTTTCGGGCGAATCGGATGGATACATTTACACAAGAATAAACAACCCGACTATCGATGCCCTTGAAAAACTGGTTGCAGAACTGGAAAACGGTTATCGTGGAATTGCAACCAGCTCTGGCATGGGAGCCGTAAACACCATATACATGGGTTTACTCAGCAAGGGCGACCACATGATAAGCTCTGCAGCTGTTTATGGCCCATCGAGGGTGATTATGGAAAATCATTATTCAAAATTTGGGATAAAATCTACATATATAGATACCACTAATCTATCAAATGTTCGTAAATCTATCAGACCAAACACCAAGGTCATTTTTATTGAAACACCCGCCAATCCCACAATGGATATTACCAACTTGGAAGGGATCGTCGAAATTGCATCAAAACACAAGATAATCACAGTTGCTGATAATACTTTTTGCAGCCCATATCTGCAAAGACCGCTGGATTTTGGATTTGATGTAGTTTTTCACAGCATTACCAAATTCCTCAACGGGCATGCTGATGTGGTTGGAGGAATAATAATTACGCGTAATGAAAGTTTGGATAAGATTCTTCGTCCGGTAATGATCAATCTGGGATGCAATATGGATCCGCACCAGGCCTATTTGGTCATTCGCGGTTTAAAGACACTTGCCTTGCGGTTGGAGCGCTCTCAGGAAAATGCGCAACAAATTGCCCTGTATCTTCAGCAGCATCCTAAAGTGCTGTCTGTCAATTATCCCGGATTGGAAAGCCACCCACAATATGTTTTATCAAAAAAGCAAATGAAAGGACCAGGAGGGATTATCAGTTTTGAGCTAAAGGGTGGTATTGAAGCCGGCAGGGTGCTTATGAACAGCGTTAAGCTTTGCATGCTCGCTGTTTCGTTGGGAGGAGTGGAAACTCTTATTCAACACCCTGCAAGTATGACTCATTCAAAGTTAATTAAAGAAGAAAGGTTAAAGGCAGGAATCACTGATGGCCTGGTTCGTTTTTCTGTTGGAATAGAGGATGTTGATGATATTATCAGCGATTTGGACCAGGCTCTGGCCAAAGTGTAGAAATATAGTTGACAATTGATAGAGCAATTGCTAAGCAGCATATCTGGTTAGCCATGCCATTTAACTTAAATGGTTAATACCGTTGAAAATATTACTATTTTTGTGCCTGTTCTAAGAAATAAAGTACGCTCACACCATTTTTTGGTTCGCTGTCAGCATAAATATTGCCCAATGCGTGATTACCAATACTTTAATTAGTAATTATTAACCTTGCTGAATAAAAATGAAGGAACAACTGAACCCCAAAGTCGAGTCAAACGAACAAGGGGATGAGAATCTGAATTTAGAATTACAGGAACAAAACCAGGAACAAAACAACCAGGACCTCAACCAGGAAGTAGCGTTAACAGGGGTAATCGAACAAGATGTTGCCTCAGGTATTCAGGTTGACGATTCGCTAAAGGGTATTTCATTTCCTGAAGACCAGGAAGAAGAGGAGGAAGAAGAGGCTGTAAGGGCCGAGATATCGGAAGGAGACGAGGATCCAGCCGAAAAATACGGCAAAATGAGCCGTTCGGAATTGGTTTTGGTGCTTGAAGCATTAGTAAAGCACGAAGATATAAACTTCATAAGGAACCACATTGGGTTCATCAGGGCTGCTTTCAGAAAGCATTTGAAGGAAGAAAGTCTGGAGAATTATGAAAAAACCATTGCCCATCAGGATTCCCTCATTGAAATACAGGAAATAACCGTTGCACAAGTTGATCCATTGGTCAAACGCTTTGATGACGCTCTTTTGATTTACAAGGATAAAAAGGCCTTGTTTGACCAGGCAATTGAAAAGCAAAAGGTTGAAAACCTGAAGGCAAAAGAACAATTACTTGAAGAACTGCGTCACCTAATAGAATCGGAAGAGGAACTAAAAAAAACCTATGATAAATTCAGGGACCTTCAGGAGAAATGGCGCAATTATGGTCCAGTGCCACAAACTTCAAAGAATACACTATGGAATAATTACCATTTTCTGGTCGAAAAATTCTTTGATAAAATAAAAATAAACAAGGAGCTAAAAGACCTTGACCTTAAAAAGAACCTTGAACAAAAGACTCTATTATGCGAGAAGGCAGAAGAGCTGCTGCTCGAACCTTCAATAATCACATCGTTTCAGCGTCTTCAGAAACTGCACGAGGCCTGGAAAGAATCTGGTCCTGTCCCGGGTGATAAAAAAGATGAAATTTGGGATCGCTTTAAGGCTGCCACCGAGAAGCTTAATCGGCGCCGCCAGGAGTACTACGATACCCTCCATGAAGAACAGCAAGAAAACCTTGAGGCAAAACAGCAGCTTTGTGAAAAAGCAGAATTGCTGTCGGCCTCAACCCCTGATACTCCCCGCCAGTGGCAGAACCTTACTAACCAGATTAACGAACTCTTTCAAACCTGGAAAACCGTTGGATTTGCCCCGAAAAAAATTAATAATGAAGTGTGGAACCGATTCCGGGCTGCTCTCGATGTCTTTTTCCGGAATAAAAAGGAATTTTTCAGCAAGTTTAAAGAAAATCAAACCGAGAATTATAATCAAAAGTTAAACCTGTGCTTGCAGGCTGAGGCTTTAAAAGACAGCACAGATTGGCGTCGCACTACTAACGAACTTATTGCCCTTCAACAGGAATGGAAAAAAATTGGGCCGGTGCCAAATAAATTTTCGGATAAAATCTGGAAACGCTTCAGGGCAGCATGCGATGAGTTTTTTATTCGAAAAGCTCAACATATATCGAGCATTGAGGGAGCCCATGAAGAAAACCTTAACCTGAAGAAGGAACTCATTGCCAATATAAAAACCTTCAATTACTCTTCAAACAACATTGAGAACCTGCGCATAATCAATGAGTTTCAAAGACAATGGATGGAAATAGGGCATGTGCCTATCAAACTTAAAGATAAACTGCAGGCTGAGTATCGCAATGCTATTGACGAACAGTTTGAAAAGCTTGGTATAAGCCAAAAAGCTAAAAGCACCCTTACTTTCAGAACAAAGATCGAAAATTTAAAAAACTCACCCAACGCTACCCATGTTATCCTGAAAGAGAGGAGTTTCATTCTGAAACGGGTTAGCGACTTGCAATACGAGATCAAGGTCTGGGAAAACAATATCGGATTCTTTGCTTCATCCAAAAAAGCCGATATTTTAAAGAATGAATTTGAAGAAAAAATTGAAAAAGCTAAGCAGGAAATAAATATTCTGGAAGAGAAACTGCGAATATTACGTGAAACGTAAAAAAAAGGAGAAAAATTTCCGTCTTTTACGTAAGTTTTATTGGAACATTGTTTGTTATTTAGTCAGTATCTTTAAGCTAACTATTTGGCAAGAAACGAGCATGATTCGCAAAACACATTACGGATGAAAATTCATCATGCGAGATTCATCCGACCTTAATCTTAAAATTATTTACGGATGAAAAAGATTTTGATTACGGCAGTTATTGTTGTTTTTTCAATTAGTGCAGCCCACTCGCAAACCGCTTCATTTGGTTTGAAAGGTGGTTTGAATTTTTCCAGCATATCCGAATTACGTACCGGGCAAAGCGTTAATTACACGGTTTCGGCCTTGGAAGATGCTTACACCGGATTTCATATCGGGGTAGTTGGATTTTTCAGGTTGCCTGGTTTTTTTCTTCAGCCTGAATTTCTTTATACCCAGAATGGACGCGATATGGTGGTTATAAGGAGCGCCACACCAAACGTTAGTGAGCACTTTGTCCAAAAATATAGTCATCTTACAATGCCTGTTCATGTGGGAATGAACCTTGGCCCGATTAAAATTGGGGGTGGTCCGGTGTTTAATTTCCTGCTGGATGAGTGGAACGACCTGGATGACATTTCTTTCGAGCAGGCGATGAACAGATTAACTTTAGGCTACCAGTTGGGAGCAGGTTTAAAACTTGGAAGTTTAATTATCGATTTTCGCTATGAGGGAAGTTTTGCCGATTTGGGTACAGGTGTAACTGTTGGAGGTCAAACTATTAGTTTTGACAACAGGCCAAGGCAATATATTTTGAGTCTCGGCTTTTTGTTCTGATAATTATCTGAAAATTATAGCCCTAACAGGCGATATTCGGGCAACAATCATTGACGGTCCGATTAACATAAACATGCAAACGGCAAAGGTTCCCGCGTTTAGACCTAAAACATAAACCAATTCAAGGTTTATAGGAACCACCGAAACATAGTATGAATCCTGAGGCAGGGTTACAATGCCAAGATAGTTTTGGATAAGGCAAAAAGATAATCCCAGAACATTACCCCAGAACAGGCCTTTTAGAATTACGAAAGCAGCGTTATACAAAAAAACATTTTTCACAAGGCGGTTGGATGCTCCAACCGCCTTTAATATTCCAATCATGTTGGTTTTTTCGAGAACTGCAACCAACAAGGTGGTTACCATGTTGATACCAGCCACCAATACCATAAGAAACAAAATAACATACACGTTCATATCGAGCAGGGCAAGCCAATCGAATATTTGAGGGTATATTTCGCGAATGCTCCTTGCATTAAGGTGATATGGTATATGGTTAAAAACCTGACCGGCAACTTCGTCGAGTTTATCAAAATCATTCACAAGGATTTCGTATCCGCCAATTTGATCCGGCTCCCAACGGTTTATACGCTGAATATGTTTAATATCTCCTAACACAAAAATCCGGTCAAGCTCCTCAAGTCCTGTTTCATAAATTCCAGCAACCTGCAACCTTCTCAAAGCAGGTGGATCCTGAATAAAATAAAGAAAAAATCTATCGCCAGTTTCAAGGAAAAGCTGCTCAGCAATATAGCGAGATATTATTACTTCGTTGGTTGCGGCTGTGTCAGAAAAAACTAGCCTGCCACCTTCAACCATGCGTTGTTCAAAGAATGACCAGTCGAAATCAGGGCCAATACCTTTCATTACCACACCGTGAATATCTTCCTCTGTCTTGATAATGCCTGTTTTTGAGGCAAATTCCTGAACATGCCTTATACCAGGCAGTCCGGCAACTGACTCTAATAATTCTGGATCCCTTACAATGGGTGTGAGTTCAGGTGTTGCACTTGCCTGAAAATTGGTTACCTGGATATGTGATCCAAAACCAATGACCTTATCCCTGATAGCTATCTGAAATCCCGTTACCACTGCTACCGCAACAATCATAACTGCCAGCCCCAGCGCAATACTTAGTACCGAAATTTTTCTAATGAGGCCAGTAAAAGTCTTACCTTGCTTTGAAGGACTTATTTTCCGCGCTATGAACAGTGGAGTATTCACAATTTTCTTGCAAAAATAACTGTTCCTTTCATGCTAAATCCGGGAACCTTGCAATTGTCAAGGAAATATTTTTAATTTTTTGGTCATAGAGAATTTTCAATTTTTGAAAACCAAATTTCGTGTTGAGGTTCACTTTTGAATAAAAGTGCCATTTTTTCAGGGGACTCAAAAGGGTTGAAAAAATGTTGAGGTTTTGAATTGTTTTCGTAATATTGCTAACTTAATTCAAAAATTCATGAAGAGAATAGCATTACACTGGCAAATATTCATTGCAATTGCTCTTAGCATCATGTTCGGGTTGTTTCTTCCTGGCTGGGTAAGATATGTTGAATGGTTAGGTACAATATTTCTTCGTGCCTTACAAATGCTCATAGTCCCGCTTATATTTTCATCGATTGTTACCGGAATAATGGGAATTGGTTCTGCTGAAAACCTGGGTAGAATGACACTCAAAACCATTTCATATTACATTTTTACCAGCTTGTTGGCCATCATAACCGGACTTGTACTGGTAAATTTAATCAAGCCAGGCATCGGAGCAGATCTTGGACTGAAAGAAACGATTGAAGGGCTTAATGCGCATCAGTACAGTTTTGGCGAAACTCTTATGCGGATCATTCCCACCAACATTATCGATGCAATGACCAGGGGCGACATGGCTGCCATAATTTTCTTTGCAGTTTTTTTTGGATTTTTTGCTACCAGGGTTTCTGCTGTTTATCGCGATCCGATTGCTAATTTCTTCAATGGTACCTTTGAAGTTATGATGAAAATTACCATGTTCGTGATAAAACTTGCTCCAATAGGCATTTTTGGCATTGTTTCGGCAATGGTTGCCGAGCAGGCCGGTAACCTTCTGGTGGTTTTCAGGCAGTTGGGCATATATATGCTTACGGTTATTGCTGGATTGGCTTTTCATTCAATGATTACCAATCCGCTACTTTTAAAGTTTATGGGCAGGGTCAACCCGAGGAAGCATTATAAGGCCATATCAGTGCCCCTGCTTACTGCTTTTTCGACTGCAAGCAGCAGCGCCACATTGCCATTGACCATAAAGGCGGTGGAACAAAATATCGGGGTTTCGAACAAAACCAGCAGTTTTGTTTTGCCCTTAGGCGCCACTATTAATATGGACGGAACTGCTCTTTATCAATGCGTTGCTGTATTATTCATTGCTCAGGCATACGGGGTTGAGCTTACCTTTGTTCAGCAACTAATTGTGATGATTATGGCCCTTGTTGCCTCGATTGGCGCAGCAGGCATTCCTATGGCAGGGCTTGTTATTATGACGGTAATCCTTTCGGCTGTTGGCCTTCCGCTTGAAGGTGTGGGGCTAATTCTTGCCGTTGACCGCCTGCTCGACATGTTTCGCACCTCCGTGAATGTATTGGGCGATACATGTGCAGCAGTTATCATTGCCAAATCAGAAGGCGAAAAACTAAATATATAATCAAATTATGAATGAGGCCAGAAGGGTAGGGGATGGAAGAAACATTCATTCTACATCCGGTATGGCCGCAGACACAAGGCTATAATATGATTATTCAGGTTAGAATCAATTCAAAATTTAAACAATTATTTAAATATTTCCTTCGCCGACAGCCTTTTTATGTACCTTTACACCTTTTAATAATCTTCAGTTATGGTTAGTACCAGACGCTATTCAGTTATAAAAGGCACGGGTACATATATTCCCGAGGTTATCATAAAGAACGATTTTTTTCTTGATTACAGGTTCTTTGGAAAGGACGGAAGACCTGTGATGAAATCGAATGCCGAAATCATTGAGAAATTTAAGGAAATCACCGAAATCGAGGAAAGACGGTATGCAGAACCCCAACATAATACCTCAGATCTGGGATATTTCTCAGCACTTGAAGCTATAGAAGATGCAGGGATTGACCCTGAAAACCTTGATTATATAATTGTAGCGCATAATTTTGGTGATGTTTATCACGGGAATTCAGCTGTTGATATGATGCCTACAATAGCAGCCAGAATTAAGAAAAAACTTGGAATTAAAAATCCAAACACCATTGCATATGACCTTCCGTTTGGTTGCCCGGGATGGGTACAAGCCATGATTCATGCCGATTATTTTTTAAAATCGGGCGACGCAAACCTCGCTTTGGTAATTGGGGCAGAAACCCTTTCACGCATTTCGGACCCACATGATATCGACAGTATGATATATTCGGACGGAGCTGGTGCAACCATTCTTCAGGCCGAAGAAAGCTCCGAACCTGTCGGAATTATTGCTCATAAAACTCGAAGCGATACAATTGAACATTGTAAATTGCTCTGGATGGATAAATCCAACAATCCCGAATATCAGACAAACGAACTATTCATCAAGATGTTGGGACACAAAGTGTATGAATATGCCATTACATATGTTCCCATTCTCGTTAAAGAATGTATTGAAAAGGCCGGGGTTGGTATCAGGGACATCAAAAAAATCCTGGTTCACCAGGCAAATGGAAAAATGGATAGTGTCATCCTTCAAAAAACCCTCAAAAAGTTTGGGTTAAATGATACTCCAGAACATATTATGCCGATGATTATTTCGCGTTTGGGTAACAATTCAGTGGCTACAGTTCCTGTGCTACTCGATTTTGTCAGAAAAAACAAGATGGAAAATCATGCCATCAGCCCGGGTGAACATATGGTTTTTGCATCGGTTGGCGCCGGAATGAATATAAATGCTATAGTTTACAAGGTGCCTGAATAAATCCCTCAAAGTCTCCTGATAAAGTCCAGGCTATTTTTGAAAAATAGTGGCCTAAAGTTTATAGAATTTTGTCCTATAATTAATATTATGTTAAATAGCAACTATATACTAAAAAAACTGCTCCATATATTGATTCTGGAGCAGTTTCGATTCGAACAAATTGTAGGAAAAAAAGGAATTATTGAGGGTTTCCGGTTAGGCTATCATAAATTTCCTGCATTTCCTGAAGTTTTTCGGCCTGATTGGTTCTTGCATAAAGCTGCAAAAGGGAGACAACAACCACCTCGTAATTTGGATCGTTTATATCAATCATGTTTATAGCCAGCTCGAGGTACGGCTGAGCTTTTAGCCATTGTTCCTGAAAACGCTTTTCTTCTCTTTCGTATTCGCGGAAACCGGCAGCTGTGGGATTTTTGCGAAGCCGGGCATCTGCTGCTTCGAATATCCTTATGCCTTCATTAAAGTAAATCACTCCGAGATTGTAAATAGCGTCGAAATAATTGGGATCCAATTCAATAGCTCTGGAATAAGCATTAATGGCTTCATTGTAAGCAAATTGCCTTTCTTCAAGTGTACGCAGGGTGTCCTGGGCCACATTGTCGAAATTGGCGCCAAGAGCAAAATGAAGGTTGGGGTTATTTGGGTCGCGCTCTATGGCAGTATTAAGGGCTTGGCGTGCCTTTTCAGACTGACGGGTAAAAATATAAATATTTGCTTCTGAAAACAACAGATTTAGGTCATCAGGAAATTTCGAGCGGCCTAATGTAATATACTCTAGCGCCTTGGCTGTATCGCCCAATACCATAGTGATGTTACCCATTGAAGAATACAAGAAAGGTTGAGGGTAATTCAACTCGATCAAACGGGCATAATGTGTTTTTGCTTTATTTATATCCCCGCCCAGTTCGGCTGCAAGGGCAGCATTATAAAGCGTTGTAGTATCAATTGCTGCAGAAAATTCAGCAACTTGAAATGACCTAAGAAAAGATCTGCTTGCTTCAAGGAAATCCTTTGCATTATATTGAACAACAGCTTTGTTATACAGCAACTCACTTAAGAATCGCTCATGTTGCTCAATTTCAAGTACCCGTAATCCGATTTTGTCTGTTTCCCTTGCTCTTTGCAAAGCCTCATCAGCCACCTGAAGGGGGTTTGGATGCAATGCGTTAACAGCAGTATCCTGGCTATTAAAAATATCCATATAGATGCGCGACTTCAGAATAAAAGTATAAGAATCCTGCAATGCGGCCTCATCGTTTAGGGCTGCATCTATAAATTGCTTTGCTGCGGCAATATTACCACGGCTGTGCTGAGTATTTGCCCTTCTGACATCTCTGGCTTGCCCGTAGGTAATTGTAACTGTTGATATACAAATAATTAAAGCAAAAATTGTCCGTTTCATTGTAGGTTATTTTTGTTTGATTGAGTATAATGTTTCACAAAAGTAGTTAATTTGTTTGAGTCAATATTTGAATCAATTTGATTTTTCATCAAGAGTTTCGGTATTAGGCTTGTCTTCATTCTTTTCACCACTTGTTCCGTTTCCATTAAGGCTTGTTTCCTTCACTTTTGTAACAGCAGCTATTTCGTCGTCGTTTCTGAGGGTAATCAGTCTTACTCCCTGAGTTGCACGACCCATATCCCGCAAGGTATTAACTGAAAGCCTTATTGTAAGTCCTGATTTGTTAATGATCATCAAGTCGTCGGTGTCAATTACATTAACCATTGATATCATTGGGCCTGTTTTATTTGTAACATTTAAAGTTTTCACACCTTTGCCTCCGCGGTTAGTTACCCGGTACTCTTCAACCGGTGATCGTTTTCCATAACCTTTTTCAGACACAACCAGTACGCTGCTTTTTTCATCTTCTACACAAACCATGCCAACTACCGAGTCGCTTTGGCCTGATAAGGTAACGCCCTTTACTCCTGCAGCATTCCTCCCCATGGGTCTTACCTGCGATTCGTTAAATCTAATAGCTTTTCCGCATCTCAACCCGATTAGAACTTCGCTTTTTCCACTCGTGAGATTGGCTTCGATCAATTCGTCCCCTTCCCTTATATTTATGGCATTTATCCCATTTGCTCTCGGCCTGCTATAGGCTTCAAGACTGGTCTTTTTTATGACACCTTTTTTGGTACAAAGAATTATGTAGTTGTTCGCAATATAAAATTTATCTGTCAGATCCTTTAAATTCACAATGGCTTTGATTTTATCGTCAGAAGGGATATTTATCATGTTCTGGATAGCCCTTCCTTTGGAAGCCTTGGCGCCCTCGGGTATTTCGAATACTCTCATCCAGTAGCATTTACCCTTTTCGGTAAAAAACAGCAGATAGTTGTGATTTGTAGCCACAAAAAGGTGTACTACAAAATCTTCGTCTCTTGTAGCAGAACCTTTGCTACCACGCCCTCCCCTGCTCTGCGTTTTAAAATCGCTTAGGGGGGTTCGCTTAATATACCCAAGGTGTGATATGGTAATAACCACATTTTCGTCGGCTATTGTATCTTCAATTCTGAAATCACCTGCAGTGTAATCAATTTCTGTTTTAGGTTTATCGCCATACTTTTCCTTAATGGCAAGCATTTCTTCTTTAATAATTTCCATACGGAGAGTTTTGTCTGCCAGTATAGATTTCAGGTAGTCAATTTTTTTGAGTAACTCAACGTACTCTTCCTTAATTTTTGTTCGTTCAAGCCCGGTAAGCCGCTGAAGGCGCATGTCGAGAATAGCTCTTGCCTGAATTTCGGTTAACCCGAATTTTTCCATCAACCCTGTTCGGGCCTCCTCTGGGGTCTGGGAGGCTCTGATAAGAGCAATTACCTCATCAAGGTGATCGAGAGCGATCAGAAGGCCTTCAAGAATATGTGCCCTTTTCTCGGCTTCAAGAAGTTCGAAGGCGGTACGCCTGGTAACCACTTCATGCCTGTGATCAACATAATGAACGATTAAATCTTTTAAATTCAAAACCAATGGTCTGCCATTGACCAGGGCTATGTTATTTACATTAAAAGCGGTTTGGAGCGCCGTATGCTGATATAATTGGTTAAGAACTACATTTGGAATAGCATCTTTTCGTAATTCATATACAATCCGCATTCCCTGCCTGTCGGATTCATCGCGTAAGTCGGTAATGCCATCAATCTTTTTATCGTTTACCAGGTCGGCTGTTTTTTTTATCATTTCGGCTTTGTTGACCTGATATGGAATTGATGTAACCACAATAACATCTTTTCCGCTATCGCCCGATTCGAATGTAGCTTCGCCCCTGATTACAATCTTTCCTTTTCCTGTATGGTAGGCTTCTTTAACGCCATCGTGGCCATATATAAGGCCTCCAGTTGGAAAATCGGGACCTTTTATGAATTTCATTAGCCCTTCTATGGTAATTTCCGGGTCGTCAATGTATGACACAATACCATCAATCACCTCAGTTAAATTGTGGGGTGGCATATTGGTTGCCATTCCGACAGCTATCCCTGAAGTTCCGTTGACCAGCAAATTTGGAATTCGTGCAGGCAACACTGTTGGTTCTTCGAGTGTATCATCAAAATTATTTTGAAAATTAACAGTATCCTTATCCAGATCGATCAATAATTCTTCAGCAATTTTCCGGAGCCTTACTTCAGTATAGCGCATCGCCGCAGGACTATCGCCATCAATACTGCCAAAGTTTCCCTGACCATCAACAAGAGGGTAACGAAGTGACCACTCCTGCGCCATACGAACCATGGCATCGTAAACTGAGGTATCGCCATGAGGATGATACTTTCCTAAAACCTCCCCTACTATACGTGCAGATTTTTTGTACGGACGGTTACTTAGCATGCCTAACTCATGCATTCCAAAAAGGACCCTTCTGTGTACAGGCTTTAGGCCATCCCGTACATCGGGTAATGCTCTCGATACAATGACAGACATCGCGTAATCGATGTATGCCGTTTTCATCTGATCTTCGATATCTACCTTTACAATCCTTTCGACAGACATATTGATTAATAAGGCTTTAGGAAAAAAATTTTGTTTCAAAACGAAGCATCAAAGTTACTCTTTTATGGTCAATCTTTTAGGTTAATGTGTAAATATCTGCTTTAGCTAAACAAATTCCAGTTAATTAATGTTAACTAAAAATGGTTTTTACGTATAATAAATAATATTCTAATTAATTTTGGTTGGTTAAATTGATTTAATCTACATGGAAGCAAAATTTTCGCAAAGAGTGCGAGATGTAATTACTTACAGCCGGGAAGAAGCCCTTCGTAACGGAAATGATTACATAGGAATAGAACATTTATTCCTTGGAATAATACGTGAGGGCGAGGGACTTGCAGTAAAAATTCTCAACCACCTTGGTGTTGACTTAATGAAACTAAAGGCCATTATTGAGAATACTCTTAAAGGGCCTTCAACGCGTGGATATAAAAACCTTGATAATATTCCCCTGGTTAAACAAGCCGAAAGGGTACTGAAAATAACATACCTTGAAGCCAAATTATTTAATAGCGAACTTATTGGAACAGAGCATTTGCTTTTAAGTATCCTAAAAGATACCGATAATCTTGCTACAAAGACGCTTCACCAACAAGGTGTTGATTATGAATTATTTAAAGATGAGGTTCAGAATTGGACAGGTAGTTATCCCGAAGGCGAAAAACCTTCAGGAATAAAATCGGAGTTGTCGCCAGGCAGCGAGGATGAAGAAGCAGGTGAAAGCGGTTTTGGAAGCTCATTCAAAAAAACATCGGATAAATCTAAAACCCCGGTATTGGACAATTTTGGCCGCGATTTGACAAAGGCTGCTGAAGAAAACCGGCTCGACCCGGTAGTTGGAAGAGAGAAGGAACTGGAGCGTATTGCTCAGATTTTATCGCGCCGGAAAAAGAACAACCCAATTCTTATTGGCGAACCGGGAGTTGGAAAATCAGCCATTGCCGAGGGTCTTGCCTTACGAATTGTGCAACGTAAAGTTTCCCGTGCTCTTTTTAACAAGCGACTGGTAACACTCGATATTGCTTCGCTGGTTGCAGGCACAAAGTATCGCGGACAATTCGAAGAGCGTATGAAGGCTTTGCTCAACGAGTTGGAAAAGAATCCGGATGTCATTTTATTTATTGACGAATTACATACAATTGTTGGTGCTGGCGGGGCTTCGGGCTCACTCGATGCCAGCAACATGTTTAAACCGGCTCTTGCCAGGGGAGATCTGCAATGCATCGGAGCTACAACTCTTGATGAGTACCGGCAGCATATTGAAAAAGACGGGGCGCTGGAACGACGCTTTCAGAAAATACTTGTTGACCCCACCACACCCGAAGAAACAATTGAAATATTACATAACATTAAGCAAAAATACGAAGATCATCACCTGGTTTCCTATTCGGATGAAGCTATAAA
The DNA here is from genome assembly GCA_035477635.1 of Bacteroidales bacterium. Lineage (GTDB taxonomy): Bacteria > Bacteroidota > Bacteroidia > Bacteroidales > UBA7960 > UBA7960. The sequence goes on from DATIKK010000008.1 coordinate 49,362, forward strand.
GGCTTGTGTTAATCTTACCAACAGGTACGTGAGCGATCGTTGCCTTCCTGATAAGGCTATTGATGCACTCGATGAGGCTGGTTCGCGTGTACATATCAGCAATATAAGGGTGCCTGAGAATATTATTGAGATAGAGGGACAGATTGACCGCGTAAAAGATGAAAAAACCAAAGCCATAAGGAGCCAGAAATATGAACAAGCTGCCAAGCTTCGTGACCAGGAACGGGAATTGACCGAAAAGCTCGACAGGGAAAAGCGAAGGTGGGAAGAGGAATCGAAACTGCACCGCGACACTGTTACCGAGCAAAATGTGTCGGAAGTTGTTTCTATGATTACAGGTGTTCCGGTTCATAGGATCGCTCTGAATGAAAGTGAGCGGCTAATAAACATGGAAAAAGACCTTGAAAAGAGTGTAATTGGTCAGTATGAGGCTATTGAGAAGGTTGTAAGAAGTATCAGGCGAAACCGTGCCGGCTTAAAAGACCCCAACAAACCGATTGGCACATTTATTTTTCTTGGTCCGACGGGTGTTGGTAAAACCCACCTGGCTAAAGTGCTTTCTAAACACCTGTTCGACTCACAGGATGCGCTTGTACGCATTGACATGAGCGAGTATATGGAAAAGTTTGCCGTAAGCCGCCTTATAGGAGCACCTCCTGGATATGTAGGCTATGAAGAAGGCGGGCAGCTTACTGAAAAAATTCGCCGTAAACCATACTCAGTAGTTCTGCTCGATGAAATTGAAAAGGCACATCCTGATGTGTTTCATCTTCTCCTGCAGGTTCTTGATGACGGTCAGCTTACCGATAGTTTGGGGCGAAGGGTCGATTTCAAAAATACCATAGTCATTATGACTTCCAATATTGGTTCAAGGCAGCTCAAAGACTTTGGTATGGGAGTAGGTTTCAGCACGGCTGCCAAACAATCAATATCAAGCGAATATGCTCAGAGCGTTATAGAAAGTGCCCTGAAAAAAGCTTTTGCTCCAGAATTTTTGAACCGGGTCGATGACGTTGTTATTTTTGAATCACTTAAAAAAGAACACATTTTCAAAATTATCGACATAGAGTTGGCCGGGCTCTTTAAACGAACCCATGACCTGGGTTACTCAATTGAACTTTCGGCTGAGGCAAAAGATTTCATTGCTGAAAAAGGTTGGGATCCTGCCTTTGGTGCAAGACCTTTGAAGAGGGCTATTCAAAAATATTTAGAAGACCCGCTTGCCGAAGAGATCATCAAGGCCCGGGTAAAAGAAGGCGAAGTAATCTATGTCGATTTCGATAAGGATAGCCAGGAAATCCAAATAACTCCAAAGAAATTGGAAGTTCAGACTGACAAATAATTACATCCCGGTTTTGGTGCTTACTTTTTAAATCAGACCCAAGCAAATAAGGCTGTCAGGTTTTAAAAACGGTATTCGTTATCTGTAATTAACTTTGCAGCGATTCTCCTTCTTGTCTCTTTTACATTTACACCCGCAACCTTTGAAAGTAATTCTATTGCTTCTGCAAGTGATTCGGCCATAGCCTTTTCAGGAAGCGAATAAACACAATCAAGGCCAAATTTTCTGATTTTCAGGGAAGCATCAAATATAAATACATCGAGTATATCGCGGTAGATAGCATAATCAAGGTTTAAAGCCTCCAACTTTTTAACACGCAGTGCAAGCGACTCAGCCACATAAACTTCCGATATAATATCTGCAATGTTCATTGTTATTTCCTGTTCTTTGGCCAGTTTTCTCGAAAACTGAACGGATGCTGCATTGAGAGTAAGAAGGGCTACTTTTTTCAGATTAGATAATGTATTTGATTTGGCCTGATGGTAATCGTTTAGCTCTGTGTTTTTGCAATCTATCTGATTAAGGTTATTATACAACTCTTCAGCTTTGCCAAAAAGATCGAAATCGCCTTTCAGCGCCCTTTTAATTGCCGTGTCGGTTACCAGCAGCCGGTTTATTTCGTTGGTTCCCTCAAAAATCCTGTTAATGCGGGAATCGCGGTAACCCCGTTCAACATTCATTTCGGCCGAGTATCCCATCCCGCCGTGAATTTGAACAGCTTCATCGGCAACATAATCAAGCATTTCAGAACCATAAACTTTCAGAATGGCATCTTCTACGGCATAATGGCTTATAGCCTCAATTGCAGCACGTCCATAATCAGGTTCTGTTTGCTTTATGACATCCATCAAGTCGTCGATGTCTTTACTGACTCTATAAATTGCCGATTCATGAGCAAACGTTCTGATAACCATTTCGGCCAGTTTATGCTGAATGGCGCCAAACGAAGAAATTAGCACACAAAATTGTTTTCGTTCGTTAGAGTATTTCACACTGTCGGTTATGGCCTTTTTTGCTGCGCCAATAACATTTGCTCCGAGTTTCATCCTGCCCATATGAAGTACGTTCAGTGCAATACGAAATCCCTCTCCCCGGGCTCCAAGCATATTTTCGGCCGGGACCTTCACATCGTTATAGTAAATCTGGGCTGTGGAAGACCCTTTTATGCCCATCTTATGCTCGTCGGGGCCAATTACAACTCCGGGTGTATCGCTATCGACGATAAAAGCGCTCAATATGCGATCGTTTTCAACTTTGGCAAAAACCACCTGTGTATCGCAAAATCCGGCATTGGTTATCCACATTTTCTGCCCATTCAACACATAGTATTTGCCATCAGGTGTAGGTATGGCAGAGGTTTTTCCCGAGTTGGCATCGCTTCCTGCACCAGGTTCGGTAAGGCAATAAGCCCCAAGCAACTCGCCTGTAGCAAGTTTAGGAACATATCGCTGGCGTTGATCTGCATTGCCGTAATACATTATTGGCAATGTGCCAATTCCGCAATGAGCCATATATGCTACCGAGAACGAAAAGGCAGCGCCCATGGTTTCGGCAGCAAGCATTTGTGTAACAAACGATTGGCCAAAGCCGTTGTACTCTTCGGGGATTGAGATACCCATCAGACCAAGTTCGCCCGATTTCTTTAATATTTCCTTCATCAACTCACGATCACCTTTGTCGAGTTTGTCGAGATGTGGATATACTTCTGAATCAATAAAATCCTTGCACGTCTGGGCAATCATTCGCTGTTCCTCGCTGAACTCCTCGGGAATAAAAACATCGTTGGCATCGATATCCCTGGTTAAAAATTCGCCACTTTTCAGGTTCAGTAACTTTTCCATTGCTTGGTTATTACTCTATTAATTATTGGTTTTCAAATTTCAAGGGCCTGTGCAATTAATTCGGCTATATCAAGGTTTTTAACTGCATCCTCACAATTTTTGTATTTCAGACCATCGGTCATCATCGTCATGCAAAACGGACATGATGTAGCAATAATTTCTGCCCTGGTTTGCAGGGCATCTTCAATTCGTTCAATAAATACCTCCCTCTCCCCTTTTTCAGCTTCCTTGAACATTTGTCCGCCTCCTGCTCCGCAGCATAAAGCAAAACTTCTGTTGCGTTCCATCTCTATTAGCTTGCCTGTGAGGGTTTTCAGAATCCTTCGCGGCGACTCATAGATGTTGTTTGCACGGCCAAGATAGCACGGGTCGTGAAAGGTAACTTTTGCTTCAGCAAATTTTTCCGGGTCAGGACTCAGGCGACCCGAAGAAATCATTTCATCCATAAAATCTACATAGCTAATCACTTCGTAGTAACCTCCCAGATCAGGGTATTCATTTTTGAAAATATTATAGCAATGCGGGCAAATGGTCAAAATCTTTTTTACTTCATATGATGCTAAGACTTCAATATTGCTGATTGCCTGCATTTGGTAAAGCATTTCGTTACCGGCACGACGTGCCGGATCGCCTGTGCATGATTCCTCCTTGCCAAGCACAGCATAGCTCACATTGGCATAGGAAAGGATTTTAGCAAATGCAGCAGCAACTTTTTTGTAACGGTCGTCATAGGCCCCTGCGCATCCCACCCAAAAAAGATACTCAGGTTTTTCGCCTCTGGCAAAACATTCGGCCATTACCGGAACTTCCAATTTTTTTGTATCCATAGGTAAATTTAAAAACTTCTGACTTTATGGGACTTTAATTCCAGGTCTTTTGCCCACAACAGGCGATCTTCGCGAGAGTATTGCCATGGAGCGCCATTGTTTTCAATATTACTGAATACAGATTTCAACTCTCCCGGCACGGAGCCTTCTTCCATAACCAAATATCTGCGCATATCTACGATAATGGAAGGTTGGTTTATATTGATGGGGCATTCTTTGGCACAAGCGTTGCAGGTGGTACATGCCCACAGTTCTTCTTCGCTTATATAATCGCGTAAAAGGGCCTTTTGGTCAGTATATCTCTTTCCGGATTTTAATAGACCGCGACTTTTTTCGCGCATCCTGGCCCGCAAATCCATGACAATTTTTCGGGGCGACAATTTTTTTCCTGTGATGGATGCAGGGCAAACCGACGTACATCTGCCACATTCGGTGCATGAAAGTGAATCCAGATAATTCTTCCAGGTTACATCCTCCACATCTTTTATTCCAAAGCGCTCTGGCTCGCTCTGAGTTTCCTTTAAAGAAGTAAAAGAATCAGGATTGAGCATAAGTCTTACTTCGCGGGTTACGGTTTCCATGTGGGTCAACTTACCCAAAGGCTCAAGTCTCGAAAGGAAAACATTCGGCACCGACATGAATACGTGAAAGTGTTTGCTGTATGGCAAAAGGTTGGCAAACAAAAAAATAAGCAAAATATGCAGCCACCAGTGAACCTCGTGATGAATGTAAATTACATTTAAATTCATACCCGACATCAGACCGGCAAGAAAATGGCTAACCGGATAAACACCGTAAACAGGGTTGCCTGATGCTTCCTGATAGGCAATATAACTCGTATTTAATCCCAAAAGGGTTACCATGAGAAAGAAAATAATGCCCAGGGCAATTTTGGCGTCGGCATGCGATACTTTATTCATTTCCAAGCCTTCAAACCTTTTAACGAGAGTAAACAGACGCCTGCATAGAAATACCAGGATGGCTATTAATATTATCAGGGCAAATACGTCGCCCGAAGCCATTACTAAATCGTAAAACCACCCTAGAAACTTTAATGAACGTTCAACACCCCAAAGGCCATCAACCACCATTTCAATACTACCCAGCAAAATAACCAGAAAGCCCCAAAAAACCAATGCATGCAAAATCCCCGAAAATGGTTTGCGAAACATTTTTGATTGAACGAATGCAATCTTTATAGTAATGGAAATTCGTCTAACCAGGTCTTTAATAGGGAAAGCAGCTTTCGTGATTGAAAATAGCCTGAAGTATTTCCATGTAGTGTAAGCGAAAACTGACAAGGTGATTAGAAGTGTAAATGCGAAGATGATTTGACTGGTCATAACCGGTTCATTTTAGGGCTAGTCTTTAACTACTTTAGTTTCATCTTTTTTACAGCCTCGACCAACTGCGGAAGCACCTTTAATGCATCTCCTGCAATGCCATATTGGGCTGACTCAAAAATTGGAGCAGACTTGTCGGAATTGATGGCGACAATAAACTTTGAAGAGCTTACTCCGGCAAGATGCTGGGTTGCACCCGAAATACCAACTGCAATGTAGAGGTTAGGAGCAATTATCTTACCTGTTTGGCCTGTATGTTCTTCATGTGGGCGCCAGCCTTCGTCCGAAACCGGCCTTGAACAGGCCGTTGCAGCACTCAGAAGTTCAGCCAGTTCTAAAATTGGCTGCCAGTTATCAGCCGATTTCATGCCACGCCCTCCGGCAACTACAATTTCGGCATCGGTCAAAAGTATTTTACCGCCTTGTTTTTGGGTTTCAACAACCCTTGTTTTTATTGAGTTAGCCTCAATTTCTAATGACAGGTTTTCGATACTGCAATTTACTGGTTTTTCTGATAATTCATAGGAATTCTGCGCAAGGGTAATGACTTTTGTTTTGGTATTTAAAGTCAATTTAGCAAAAGCTCCTCCAGAAAAAACTTTTTTGCTTACTACAAAAGGATCAGTACCAAGCGGCAATTGGTTAACCCCTGATGCCAGAGCTGCATGTAATCTTACCGAAATCCGAGGTGCAATTGCCTTGCCTGAATTAGTAAAGCCAAGCAGAACAACCTGAGCTTCCACTTGTTGAGCCACTTGCGAAATGACCCTCGCATAAGTCTGGCTATCGTGAGTATTTAAAAAGTTGTCGTTTATTGAAAAAATTCTGCCAACTCCAAATTGACCAAGTTTTTTTAACTCAGCCTCTTCGACCTTACCTATTGAAACAGCAACAAGACCGGTTTTTAGCATTTCGGCCAATTTTGCTCCGTATGATGCCAACTCAAAACTTAATTTCTTGAACTTTCCATCCCAGTTTTCGGTATAAACTAATACTGACATATGCTTTCAAATTAATTTTTAGAGATAATTAAATTATTTTGGCCTCGTTCTGAAGCAGTTCAATAAGCAATTCAGGTTTATCAGGATCAATAAATCTGCAGGCAGCCCTGGCTTTTGGAGGCTCAAAACCGGAAACGCTGACAATAGGCTCTACCAGGGAAGCTTCTACAAGGTTAATGAATTTTGTTCGTGCTTGCATAATGCCCCTCATTGCCGCAATACGCGGCTCTTTGGCAATACCCTTTTGCACAATTCCAACAAAAGGCGTTGGGATGTTCAAAACTTCCTTGCCCCCATCTATCTCGCGAGTAATAACAACATTACCAGCATCAATTGATAAGGAGGAAATGGCCGAAACTGAGGGATAATCAAGGAGTTCGGCAAGCATACCACCTACATTTGAGCCATTGTAATCGCTCGACTCTATTCCGCATAGAATTATATCGAACGAACCTTTTTTAACTACGGCTGCCAGGGCATTGGCAGTTTGAAATGCGTCGGTTGGATCGATGTTGACCCTATATGCATTATCAGCGCCTATAGCCAATGCTTTGCGAATGGTAGGTTCCGATGTGGCAAGACCAACATGTACCACACTTACCTGTTTAACACCTATGTTGGGATTATCGCGCAATTCGAGTGCGCGGGTAAGGGCTAACTCATCCCATGGGTTTATTATCCACTGAATGCCTGATGTTTCGATCCGCTTGTTGTCGTCAACAAATTTTATTCTGGTTGTTGTGTCTGGAACCTGGCTTATGCAAACCAAAATATTCATATTATCTGATTTAAATTTTAAACTTACTTTATTAGCTCTTGATAACTGCTGTAAAAATCAGCAAGGGCAATTAAAAAAGAAAAACAGTCAAATACCAGGCGGGTATTATTTTTTCTTCATTACTTTTTCCTTCTCTAAAATGTCGTCGAAGCATTCGCCCTGGCAAGTAAAGCAGCTTTGTATTAGTTTATCGCTGATACCCATTGTAGAATAACCACCATCGTTGAAGATATTCTGCATGGTTACTTTCCTTGTAAGATCAGAAAACATAACAATACAAAAATCGGCACAATCGTCGGATGAAGCATTTCCAAGTGGCGACATACAGTGGGCGTAAGCATAAAAACTTTTGAAACCACCGACCCCTGTTCCGGCAGTGGTAATTGTCGGCGATTGCGAAATGGTATTAACACGTACCTTTCGTTTTAATCCATAGTGATAGCCAAAGCTACGGGCTATTGACTCGAGCATGGCTTTAGCCTGCGCCATATCACTGTAAGTTGAGTATGTGCGTTGTGCTGCGATATAGCTTAAGGCCAAAACACTTCCCCATTCATTTATGGCGTCGAGCTTATAAGCAACCTGAAGCACCTTATGGAAAGAAACTGCCGAAACATCAAGAGTTTTGTTAAGGTAGTTGTAATCGAGGTCGGTATAGGCATATCCCTTTCTTACGTTGGGCGACATTCCTACCGAGTGCAGCACAAAGTCGATCTTGCCGTCAAAAATATTCATGCTTTCCTGGAAAAGATGATCCAGTTCATCAACCTGGGTAATATCTGCCGAAATTACTTCAGCATTAATTTTTTCACCCAACCTGAAAATATCGCCTTTACGAAGGGCTATAGGGGCATTAGAAAGTACCATCTTAGCACCGTGATCAAATGCTCGCTCGGCTACTTTCCATGCTATCGAGTTTTCGTCAAGGGCGCCGAATATGATGCCCTTTTTGCCTTTTAGCAACTGAATTGACATGAGTTTACAATTTAATTATTACCTGAATTGGAAATGAGTTCACGGGCAGTTGCCATCATGGCCTCTGTCGGGTTCAAGCCACCAAGCATTTTTGCAACTTCCAAAATACGTTCATGGCTTCCGGTGGTTTTTATGTCGGTTCGGGCCTTCCCTTTTTCTATAATTTTTTGTACAACCAGGTGGCTGTTACCTCGGGAAGCAATCTGAGCAATGTGCGTGATTGCAATCACCTGCATATTCCTGGAAATTGAAAATAAGATGTTTGCTACCCGCGAGGCTGTCTCACCTGAAATACCTGCATCTATTTCATCGAAGATAATTGTTGGCAACAGGTTTTTTTGAGAAATCATTGATTTAATGGTTAACATGAGACGCGAAAGTTCGCCACCTGAAGCAACCTTTGCAATTTCGCGTGGTTCGCCGCCCACATTGGCATTGAAAAGAAAAGAGATTTGATCGGTTCCGTTAAAGGTAAGTCCCTGTGCTGTTTCGGTCGAAATTATAAACTTACCACCTGGCATTCCGAGTTGCTTCAACAACGTGGTAACTTCTTTTTCAATGGCCGGTATTACTTTTTTTCTTCGTTCTGATATATGTGAAGCTATACTGAAAAGTTTTTCTTCAACAACGCTTAATTCTTTCTGGGATTCAGCAATTTTGTCTTCAAGCGATTCAACCGCAAGAATTTTTCCCCTGTATTCGTCGCGAATTTTTTCCAATTCTTCAATATCTGCTGCCTGATGTTTCTGAAGAAGCTTATTAAGCAAATCAAGTCTCAGTTGAACTAATATGGCCTTATCGGGGTCATGTACTACATTATCGGCTTCACGCTCCAATTCTCCGTTCAGGTCTTTAGTCTCAATTAACAAAGATTCAACTCTTTGGAGCAACCCGGCGTATTTTTCATTGTAACGCGCAAGAGGCTTAAGCAATTGCACAAGCTCTCCATAAACAGAAAAGGTATTTACTTCGTCACCCGACAGCAGAAAAGAGGCCTTTTGAAAATTATGTTTTATAGTTTCTGCATGCCGCAACACCTCAAGCTCGCTCTCAAGGCGGCTGTATTCTCCCTGATTAAGACTTGCTTTGTCGAGTTCGTCAAATTGAAAATTAAAATAGTCGAAATCAGCCTTTGACCTCTTTTCAGATGCCTGAAGTTGAGCCAAAGCATTTTTTTGCTGTTGCCACTGCCTAAAAAGCTGCCTGTATTCTGCAACTTGCTGCAGTCCTGACGAATAACTGTCAACCACGTCGAACTGGAATGTTGAATTCCCGATAATAAGGTTATGGTGCTGCGAATGAATGTCAATGAGTCTCTCCGAAAGGTCTTTCAGAACATTCAGATTTACTGGAGTATCGTTTACAAAAGCCCTCGATTTTCCCTGCGGGGTGATTTCACGTCTGAATGTACTGTTGTCGTCGTAATCCAGTTGATGAAGCTCAAACAGGTCTTTTATCTGAATGTTGCCGAGGAAAAAGGTGCCCTCCACAATGCATTTGCGCTCTTTGTCAAGCAGGGCGAGTGTATCGGCGCGCTGGCCAAGTATCAGTGATAAAGCCCCAAGCAAAATTGACTTACCTGCCCCTGTTTCACCTGTTATTACGGTAAGACCATCATTAAACGAAATGTTGAGCCTTTCGATGAGGGCATAATTTTCTACCAACAGGTGCTTCAGCATACATGGCAAAATATAGATGGCGCAAAGTTAAAAAACTTTAAATAAAGAAAAAGGAAAAATTAATCAAGCGTTTAACGGACTCCAATTCCGCTATCTTCATTAATCCGTTGATATTTGGCGCTATTGGCCGGATCCAATTCGCTCAGGAGGGCAATTGCTCTGGTTCGCTCGGCCGGTGCAGATTGTGAGAAAAGATTTACCATTTCATCGCCCTTGGTAGTAAGAATAATCTGAATCAGAAAACTTCCTGGCCGCTGCCTGTTAGCGTTCTGTATCATTTCAAGCGCCGCTATTACTTGCTGACGGGCCATACCTACATTTTGAGTCATAATGTCGAACCCCAGCCGGTGGTATTTATACATGGCCTCACGTACAGGTCTGTAAGCCGTATTGAACATGTTCTCGATCAGCCAGTAACGGTTCCGTTGTCCTTCGAATGATTTCCAGCCCCTTTCATGGGTATTTTGGGCTTGATTTACAATGTTCTGGGCTTTCTCAAAAAATGCATTTCCGCCAAGGGGTGCAAAAGAGTCGAAATCGAAACCAAGTATTACATAGACATAAAATGCAATTAGTGATGTGAGGTTTGATGTAAATACATTATCGGCAAATTCGAGGGGTTGCCCTTCCTGATAAAGAAACTCAACATCTCTGTCGAGGTGATTGAACATAGGGGAATTATATGAAGTCTGAAAAACCGGACGGCGTGATTGGATTTGAATGGTTCCCCTGAATAGATCGTTGTTACGTTCATTTATTGTCAGGGTGATTGAGGCTTCGATCCTTTCTTGTGGCAAGAATTTATACTGTGTCCAGGTTCGTTGATTAACAAACTCCATTAGGTCGGTTTGCAAGGTATGAAGTATCCTTCTGTCTGTTTCCTGCAGTCCCGGCGAATTTATAACCACTATGCAGTTAAGCTCCTGGGCAACACCTGCCCCATTCCACAAACCGAAAATCAGAAAAAATCCATAAACTATGAGCTTTCTCATCAGTTCTGGTATTACTCTTTTATGGAATCCGGTAATATATTTTCCCGTGTTGGTATTCATAAATAGCAACCAGGGTTGGCTTGGGAAGTTGTTCGTAATGCTTTGCTATTTCAACTTGCTCACGGTTTTCAAAAACTTCCTCCAGGTTATCTGTTGAAGATGTAAATTCATCGAGTTTGTTGCTCAACTCTTCTTTAACGTTAAGGGCAATTTGATTCGATCTTTTTGAAATAATTGCAACTGTCTGATATATATTTCCGGTTTCACGGGCAAATTCTCTCAGATCGCGAGTAACAGTGTTAATTTCAGGTTTCGATTTTTTTAATTCCATAATCTTTATTGATTTTCAGAAATTTGGTCGATAGGCTTTAGGCGGTTGATACTTGCCTGGGCATTATCACGTAACTGTTCCGATTGTGCCAGAAACCTGCTTTCCGGAAACTGCCTGATTAATCGGTTATGTGCCGTAATAACAGCACCAAATCGTTCTAACTGCCTGGCAACAATGCTATGGTAGGCAAACTCAAAATTAGCCTGCACAATGCGGAAAAGTGCCTCCTCTCTTAGGCGGGTATCAGGAAAATCCCTGATAAGAACATTAAATGTAGTAACAGCAGCCGTGTATTGCGACAGATAGTAAAAAAGCATTGCCTGATCAAAAACCTTTTGTTCGAGGCGCTTCCGAAGCTCATCGATCAGGCGGTTTGACTCCTCCACCCTTTCGCTGGCAGGAAAACGGTTCACAAAGGTTTGAAATGAAGCAATTGCCTCACGGGTGGCCTTTTGGTCGAGACTTGAGCGAGGAGCAATCAGGTATTTTGTATAAGCAGCAAGGAAAAGAAATTCCTCAGCGTGCCTGCTACGTGGAAATGCCTGGTAAAAATTCATAAAAAGTTCGCTGGCCATTATATAATCGCGCATTCTGTAATGCACCATTGTATAATAATAGTTTACGTCCTCCGATCGTAATGTACCCCTGAAGACAGGTATAAGATTAGTTAGTAATCCAAGCGCCCTGTCATAATTTTCATTTTCGTAGTACTCTACGGCGCGGGTAAACTGAAGTTCATGGTCAGTGCTTCTCAGCAATCTTTGATAACCACTGCACGAAACGGCTATAAGCAAAATCAGCAGGGATGCAATAACAGGAGTTCTGGATAATGTTTTTAACATGAATGTTTCAAAGAAATAAATTGCTTTGACAAAGGAAGCAAATTCGTTCAAATAATTTGCAAAGGTAACATTTTTTAACGTTCAAGCAAATTATTGGAAGATGAACCCTTTTTGAAACCTTCCCTATCTGAAAAATTGTTTAAGATTTGCATAACCCGATTTACTAACCGAAACCTTCTGCCCGTTCTTTAATTTAGCTATAAAAGCGTCTTTCGAATAAGGTTCAATCTTTCTGATTGCATCGATGCGTATTAGATATGAACGGTGAACTTTCACAAAAAAGTCAGGATCAAGGTTTTCTTCAAAATATTTAAGTGTTTTCTTCTTCAAAAAGGTATCATTTGCGGTACATATTTTAACATAATCGTCGGCAGCTTCAACGTACAGGATTAAATGCTCCGGAATAATCTGCAACCCCTGGCTTGTCCGCAGTACTACCCTTTCAAGATATTTACCAGGCAGTGCCGTTGTCTCAATGGTTTTCTTACGCCTGCCTCCTGATTCTTTCTGGACTTTAAGTATTTGTAAGGCTTTTTCAACTGATTGCTTAAACCTGTTAGCCGAAATTGGTTTCAAGAGATAATCAATTGCGTTATGGTCAAATGCCTTAATTGCATACTGATCATAGGCTGTAGTAAAAATAACCACAGGAAACTCTTCATCGTCAAGAAGTTCGAGCATTTCAAACCCGTTAAGCCTTGGCATCTGGATGTCGAGAAAAACCAAATCGGGTTTATACTGCCCTATTGCCTTAATTCCCTCAAACCCGTCAATACATTCAGCTATGAGTTCGATTTGAGGAAATTCTGTAAGGAAAATCCTGATCAGGTCGCGGGCAGGCTTTTCATCATCAATAATTATGGTAGTCACCTTATTCACGGAAAATTTTTTTGGGAAAGGTAAGGCTTGCAGTAAAGGTAGTTTGCCCTGCATTTATGGTGAGCAATTTGCCATTTCCATAAATCAATCGCAACCTATTTCTGATATTGCTTAGCCCCACGCCCTCAGCTTTAAACCTGGCTAAATTACTGTCGTAGGTATTGCTTACCGAATATGTTACAGAATTATCAGAATTCTCTTCGGCAGTGAAGACAATCTTCACATTTCCCGGGGTATTTTGCACCCCATGTTTAATGGAGTTCTCGAACAAAGGCTGAAGGATCATAACTGGAACCTCAAGGTTAAGCATAGTCTCCTCAACTTCTTCAAAACAGGTCTGCAACCTGTCACCAAAACGTACTCTTTCAATATTCAGATAAAGCTGCACATTCTCCAATTCATTTTGCAGCGAAGTCAATTGCATTGCATCTTGTTTTAAGGCATAACG
>DATIKK010000009.1:0-6557 GCA_035477635.1 Bacteroidales bacterium
CAGGGTTAAGCGGCATTGGTAATTTTACGGTTACTTACCGCTATACTACTCCCGAAGGCTGTTTTGCCGAGACTCAGGCTACGGTCAGAGTAAATCCAATACCTCCGGCCGATGCAGGACCTGACATGGCAATTCCTGGAGGAACATCCGCAACCTTAAACGCATTGTCTGTCAACACTACATTATATTCCTATTCCTGGGCGCCTGCAGCGTTGGTTGTTAACCCGACAAGCCCTTCTACCCCAACAGTTCCTCTTACCACCTCCCAACTTTTTACATTAACGGTAACTGATCTGGTTACAGGTTGCCAAAATACGGATCAGGTGGCAGTGGCAGTAAGTGGCGGGCCGCTTGTTATTGTGGTAGTCCAGGCAAGCTCAACCAATATTTGTCAGGGCGAGACGGTTAATCTGTTTGTTTTACCCACCGGGGGGTCAGGCTCGTACACCTTCGCCTGGTTTAACCACGGTTCAGGAGCACTCCTGTCTTCCAGTTCTTCTTTTTCGCACGCTCCGGTGGCAAACATCACCTACCGGGTGGAGGTTCGCGACACCGCTACACCGGCTGCGCCACCTGTTGTTGGATTTATCAGTGTTACGGTAGAAGCTCTTCCGGTGGTTACATTGAATCCTTTTCCACCTGTTTGCGGAAACGTAACCAATTTGCCTCTGACGGGAGCATCGCCCCCAGGCGGCTTTTATTCAGTACCAGCCAAAAATCTCCATGGAATTACAAGTGTAAATCCAATGCAGTTGGGTGAGGGATTTCATACAATAACCTATACTGTGGTATCGGGCCGCTGCCGTGCGGTTGCTTCACAGTTTCTTCAGGTTCTCCCAAGGCCGGAAGCTAGATTTTATGCCCAGCAGGATTTTTGCTCCATGCACGTAGTTACTTTTTTAAACCTTTCAAGAAATACCAACCATCATGTTTGGCAGATAGGTACCGAAGCCACCCTGGTGAATCCTGCACCCCCAATCCAATACACCTTTCCCATTCCGACCACCACGCGTTTTGTTCCTGTTACCCTGACGGCAACTAATACCACAACCGGCTGCGTTGACGTAAGAACCCATATGGTTGAGATTATTCCTGTTACCAGTGCATCTTTTACAATTAATCAGCCTGCTGCAGGTTGCGCCCCATACACTGTCAACTTTCAGCAACAAGTGAGCGGGCCTGTTGCCAACTATTTCTGGAACTTTGGCGACGGTAATTTTTCAACCCAGCCAAATCCGGTTCATACCTTTCAGAATTTTACTGACAGTAATGTTACGTACACTGTAGAACTTACCATTATGTCCGAGAACTTGATGTGTGTAAGCAGGCACACAATGAATATTACTGTTAGACCATTTCTCGAAGCAGGTTTTACAGTTTCACCGGCAACAGCTTGCAGCCCATACAGCGCACAACTGTTTAACATTTCGCAAGGACTAAATACCACCACACAATGGGATTTTGGAGATGGATCACCAGTTCTGGTTTCAAACGATTCGATGGTTGTCCATAATTTTGTAAATACAACGCCCAACACAAGAGTTTTTACGGTGAGGCAAACTGTTTCGAATGCACAGGGTTGCTCTCAGACTTTCGAGCAGAATATTACTGTTTTTCCACAGTTGACTTCACTCTTCAGTGCTGATGTAATTCAAGGGTGCGCTCCATTGAGGGTTAATTTCACAAACCAATCGTATGGCGCGGCAACACAATTTTTCTGGGATTTCGGCGACGGGGGAACTACTACGGAAACTAATCCCACCCATGTTTTTCAAAATAAAACAGACCAAACTATTATTTACAGGGTAGGCCTTCGGGCCACAAGCAATGATCATTGCAGTGAATGGTATTATATGGATATTGTTGTTCACCCCGAGATAGAGGCAAATTTTAATTTTCCTTCGGGGGAAGTTTGTGCTCCAACAACAATTTCAATGATTAATACTTCGACTGGCAACGTAAACCAATGGAACTGGTCATTGACAGAAAGCGGGATTACAACACCTATTGGCACAACCCCAAATATTGATTATCTTTTTAACAATGCCGGCCCTGACCCAAGGCATATTATTGTTTCGCTCGAGGTAACAAACATACAGGGCTGCCGAAGCCGTAAGGAATTGCCACTGAGGGTCAATCCTCAGGTTATTGCAGACTTTGCAGCAAGTACTTTGCAAGGTTGCCAACCACTATCCGTTCAATTCACCAACCAATCTTCAAATAGCCATATATGGCGTTGGGATTTTGGGGATAGTTCTTCGTCGAACCTGGAAAACCCCCAGCACATTTTTCAAAACCTATCAACAACCGACCCTCTTACCTTCAGAGTCAGACTTCATGCAGAATCTATTTATCAATGTTACGACACTATTGCTATTGACATTGAAGTTTTACCTGAGGTAGAGGCCTTGTTCACGGTTGAAAATGCCTCTGGATGCAGCCCCTTCACTATTGACATTAACCATTTTTCATTAGGCGACTCCCTTGTATTCTGGGATTTTGGCGACGGCACTCAATCAACGGCAAGAGTACCTAATTTGTCGCACACTTATGTTAACAACACCAATGCGCCGGTTCAGTTTACTCTCAGGTTAAGGGTTCAAAGCCGGTTTGGGTGCGAAGATCTGCTTGAGCAAACAATAACAGTGTTCCCTGCAGTTGTAGCAGATTTTACTGCCATAAATGAGGGCTGCCATCCAAAACAAACTGTGTTTGTAAATAATTCGCAAAATGCTCACTTCTTTTCGTGGCAATTTGGCGATGGAAGCAGTTCACTAATTGCAAATCCCGTACATACTTTCCTTAACACCAATCATACCCAGACAGAGGAATTCACGGTGCGTCTCCGCTCAACCTCGGTTTATGGATGCTATGCAGAAACAGATCATATTATAAGGGTTCATCCGGTGCCTTTAGCCCGTTTTGAACTTTCAGCTCTTGCAGGATGTACCCCCCTCGATTTAACCATAAACAATCAATCGCAGGGCGCAACAAGCCATTTGTGGAGTTTTGGCGATGGAACCAATTCCGCCTCAGGCGATTCATCCATAATTAAAACATATTTTCTGCCCCCTGGCAGCAATATAACGACATTCGATATAAACTTGCAGGTTACCAACAATTTTGGTTGTTCTTCTGAAGTAACCCAACAGATTACCCTATATCCGCAAATAGTTGCAGATTTCAATGTGTCGGAAATTTCAGGCTGTCACCCGCTAACAGTTGAATTTACAAACCTTTCGCAAGGCGCCACAGCATATGCAGCATATTTCTGGGATTATGGCAACGGCTTTTCAAGCACTCAAAACGACTCAGTTCACCAACATACTTTTCTGAACCATAGCTATAACTTGCCAGTTACCTATACGGTACAGCTTCTGGCCATGAATGCAGCAGCCTGCTTTGATGTAATTGACAGACAGATTACTGTATTTCCAGCACCTTTTACCAGTTTTGCTGTTTCCGATCCGGATGGTTGTTCGCCCCATGCCATAACTCTTCAAAACATGTCGCAACACGCCAATCAGTTTATTTGGAATTTTGGCGATGGAACCACATATGCAACAGGTGGAAGCGGGCCGGTCAGCCATGGATATGTCAACCCTGCCGGAAATAGTCCGGCACAATTTATTGTAAGTCTAACCGCAACAAACAATCTGGGTTGCAGCCGGGTACTTGAGCAGGAGATTACAGTATATCCGGAAGTAGAGGCTGTATTTTCCTCTATTACCGAAGGATGCCATCCGCTGACGGTAAACTTTACAAATCAGTCGGTTGGGGCAGATTTCCTTTCCTGGGATTTTGGACAGGGCAATTTTTCCCAATTGCCAAATCCCCAACATGTGTACTTTAATCATAGTTATACTCAAACCGATACATTTGCTGTAACACTTTATGCCGAAAATCGATGGGGTTGTTTTGATGTAAGAAATGATTCAATTATTGTATGGCCCCGGCCCTTATCTAATTTCGATGTTCAGGAACGCATGGGGTGTTCTCCTTTCCAGACCGAAATTTTCAATCTGTCACAGGGTGCTACCCAATTATCATGGGACCTCTCAAATTACCAGTTCAGTGGAAATCCGCAATCTTTTACGCACGTTTGGAGCAACAGTACTTCCTCACATGTAAATAACCTGCTTACCTTAACCGTTGAGAACGATTTTGGCTGTACTGACTATAGCAGCCAGTCCATTACTGTGTTTCCGGAGGTGAATTTTGGTTTTACAACTTCCGACGGTCTGGTGAGCGGATGCTCTCCTTTCGATGTTCAGTTTCGAAACCTTTCACAACTGGCTCTAATTTATAACTGGAGTTTTGGTGATGGCAACACGGCCAGGGGATCCAATCCCTCACACCGTTTTGTTAATACAGGCACAACAAATGCTGTGTTCAGGGTTGAGGTTGAAAGCACAAGTCACTTTGGCTGTTTTGCCAGCAACTACCTCGATATAACCGTTTACCCATCACCAGTGGCCAATTTTGAAGCAAATCCGAGGGTTCAAACCTATCCTTCCCGAACCATCATGGTTCAAAATCTGAGCAACCCGGGAACCTGGAATTTTCATTGGAATTTTGGCGATGGAACTAATTTTTCAACCACTTCCACTGCACCACTTAGCCACACTTATGCCCCTTGGCCGCCTTCATCAATGACCACCCGAACCTTTACTGTTAATCTTCTGGTAGAAAATCAGCAATGCAGCTCATCGGTAAGCAGGCAGGTTACTATTACATCTCCTGTCCCCGAAGCCATTTTTAACTCTCCAATCGAGGGTTGTGTGCCCTTTGAAGTGATGTTCGAAAACTATTCACGGCATGCAAACAGATTTCTCTGGACTTTTGGTGATGGAAAACACTCTGTGAATGAGAACCCCCGACATGTATTTCATGAACCGGGATATTTCCGGGTACAACTGGTTGCTTATGGCGATGGAGGAAGGGATACCACATACAGGTATATCACTGTACATCCCAACCCGGTAGCAGATTTTTATATAGAAAACCCCTTGTTAATTTTGCCTTACGATCAACTAAGAATTTCAAACAGATCGCAGGGAGGATATTCATTTTTATGGGATTTTGGCGATGGAAACACCAGTACCGAATTTGAGCCAACCCATCAATACCAGACGCCCTCGCACTACACAGTAACCTTGATTGTGGCCACCAACACTCAACCCGCCTGCAGGGACACGCTCAGTCTTAAAAACTCGGTTCTGGTGCTCGATGCCTGTCATGTAGCTTTTCCCACTGCCTTCACTCCCCAGAAATCTGGCCCGCATGGAGGCGCATGCGATCCGTTTAATCATGACCCCGCTCAGACAACCTTCCAGGTCTTTTATCCAAAACTTATGGGGTTAAGCGAAAACAACTACGTCCTCGAAATATACACACGCTGGGGAGAACTCATTTTCAGAAGTACCGATCCGAGGATTGGTTGGGATGGTTATGTTAACGGTCGGTTGGCTCCATTAGGAGTTTATGTCTGGAGGTTTTCAGGGGTTTGTATTAATGGCCAACCAGTAAATAAGGTAGGCGATGTAACCCTGCTATTTTAAAAAACTCACCCAACAGCAAACCGATATCCTTTTGTATTTTCAAAATCTGTTTAATACTACCGGTTTACAGCATAAAATCCTACATAGAAAATTAATTTTCCTGCACATCATAAGCATTTTTAACGGATTCAAAAACAAAAATGGTTTGCAATTTTACCAGCCCGGGAAAATCTTTTTTATGCATATTTGTATAAAATATCAGCACATCTTTTTGCAAGCCTAACTGATATTGCTTAAGGATTGTTCATCCGGAAAACCTGGTTAAATATTTATTACTGAAAGAGTTGTGATGTTCCAATAACGTTAAAACCTGTTGTATTAAGCCGAAGCAATCGCAAATTAATCCGACAACTAAAAAGACTATACAAATGAATTATTTACGCTTTCTATCCTTAGTCCTGTTGCTGCTGTGTATGGTTTCCTGCCGGCCAGTGGATAAATCTTACCAAAATCTGGAGCTTACCGAAACACCCAAGGCCAGTCATATTATCTGTCCGGGACTTGGCTGGCTCGGTCTTATTGAGAATGGCCTGATACACCTTTATTACTTTTCCAGGGAAAAGCAATGGGAACGTGATAATGTGGCTGCATTTGAAATTCCACAGGATAGCGAGGGTCTTTTGGGAATGGGTTTAGGAAGTATTGGGGTTTTGAAAAGCGGTGTCATCCATATTTACACCCTTGATCCAAATGCCGAATGGATGCCATCCCCGCATTATAATTTCAGGCTTCCAGCGGGTTATGACCGAATCTTTTCAATCAAGCAGGAATGGGAATTGTCTGTTATAGGCTTGGAGTTCGATGGTAAACTTGAATTTTATTATTACGATGATGAAACAGGGGAATGGACCCGCGACGAAACAGCAACTTTTATCTTGCCAAAAGGTATTGATCATTTTTTCTCGATGGGAAACATGACCGTTGCAGTTACTGACAAAAACCAGCTTGGTGTTTATTACCTGAACCCCGATAGTAAATGGCATTTTGCAAAAGACC
>DATIKK010000010.1:0-8776 GCA_035477635.1 Bacteroidales bacterium
GACCTGTTTTGGGCTACCGAATATACTTTCTCCCAATTTTTTCCGTCGTTCGAAAGCAGTACATCAAAGCGTTTTGCTGCCTGCTGTTCTACCCAATCTATATGAATGCCACCAAACTCACGCCGGGTAGCAAAATCGACAATGTAGTGCTGGCGACCGGCCTTACGGCTTTGCCAGGATGTGGCCGCATTGTTGTCGAGGGCCAGGGCAGGAGCATTGCCTCTGCGGGCAGATGAAGCAGTTCCAACAGGTTGCGGATATACTGCGGGCCTTGGTGGGAGCTCTTCGAAACGCAAATCATCAATCCAAATGGTACCTTTTCCTCCAACAAATGAGGCTACAGTAAATTCAATCCTGTCGGCCCGCCTGAGGATGCGGTCGGTAGCCGGACCCCAGGCAAAAGATACATGGCGGGGCCTGATACGAACCTGGGTCCATTCGGTAGGGAAATTGTAGTTTCGTTTGTTAACCCACCACACATTGTCGCCCGACTCGTCAATGAACTTGATTTCGAGGGTATTGGACGGAGATTCCGCCTTAATCCAGAAGGATAATTCGTAGTTTTCGGGTATTTCCAGTGGGAACCACTTTTGAATCCCGCCAAATCCCATTCCCCGCGTAAAATCGTAGTCAAACCGGATAGCTTTCCCAATTTTGCCGGGCTCAAGAGAAATATTTCCGGCAAAAGCTTCCGATTTAATAAGTTCCCAACCTGCAACGGATTCAAAATTGTCGAGCAAGGCACTCTGTGCCTGCAAGTTTTGCAAGGAAAAGAAACTGAAAATAACCAACACCCATATAATTAGAAATTTTGGCTTCATTTTGCTAAAAAGAGTTTTACAAATTAAAAATCCACCCGGAATTCAAGCGAAAAACAGTATCGCACATTAACTTGCAGCTATACTTGCTATTATTCAATATATTCAAATCCAAGTCTCGATAATCCCTTTTGGATTACCGGGTCTTTCATTACATAATTCCATACAAGCCCGGTGCGGAAGTTTTCGATCATGATCACCATGGGTCCTTGTGCAATCCCGATGAAATCATCGTTTACCCAGTTTACTGTTGGGTTGAAAGCATCATAGAAACCAAATCTGCCCCATATTTTGTGGCCATATCTTTCAATCATTGCCCTTGTAGTGGGAATCACAATCTCTGGTGCAAAAGGTAATGAGGAGAGGGGGCCATAAGGTGCGATTGTGCCGTCGTCAAAGTAATTGTATTCAGGTGAGGTAGCTCCCCTTCCTGCATATTCTATAAACTCTTTGCCATTAAAATTGTATGCTTCGCCGGGGCCGTCGCTTGCGGTAACTCCCCATGTAAGCGAGTCATAACCAACCCACCCGTGAGGGTTATCTATGGCATATCTTTGCTGTGAGAGGGTTGCCCTGCGCGAATTTTCGAAGTAGCATATCCCCTTTTCCCTCATAAAACGGTCGGCCAGTCCCCTGAAGTCGATATAAGCGTGAGCAAACTGATGCCCGAACAAAGGGGGAAATGCCACATGTTCAATACCGGGATAGTAGGTATGCCATTTGTAACCGCTCAACCAGGCCTCGTAGCTTTGCTCTGCATTTTCCATGCCCAGCCCTGCGGCCAAAATATATAGAAAAAGTGCTTCGCTGTAGCCTTTCCAGCCCATGTGATGAAAGCCTTTCTCGGGGTACCAGCCCATCCCGATGGTGTTTGCAAACTCGCCATCGCCCTGCACAATCATAAACTCCCAATCAATGCGCTCGAGCAAATATTGCGCCTGTTGGCGGATTTTTGCTTCGGTTTCGTTGTCTTCATTGAAGTAATTCCGGGCAAAGATTACACCCATCATAAGCAGTCCGGTATCAATGGTAGAAAGCTCACACACCCATTCCCGTTTACCGGTATCCATCCTGAGGAACCGGTAGTAAAAGCCACGGTATCCTGAACTTACCGACTCGGGTCCCTGATGAGAATTCGCAAAGAAGTTGAGCATATTCAATGTGATTTGGGCCGCCTTTTCCCTCGAAATCCAATTGCGCTCAACCCCCACTGCCAGGCTGGGAAGTGTAAAACCAGATGCTGCAATATTGGTGGGAGCAGAGTGCAGCATCCTGTCGGGGACTATACCCCACTCAGGATGATGCAATTCGAGAAAATACAGGAATGCATTATATTGTATGGAGTCGAGCATTAGCTCATCATCAGCGGTAATAGGGAAGTCAATGTTGCCAAATGACCTAAACTCGGGTTCGGGCTCACTTTTGCACGACACAAGTAAAAAAGTAAAAAGGAGAATGGCAACAGTCATCGTGGCCGGGAATTTATTCAGGTGCAACGGCACCCGCTTTGTAAGCCAATGAATTTTCATCGTTTGAATTTTTGTCAAGTTATAATAAAAAAAAACATTTCCGATTCCTTCCAATCGTCAAAAAATAGTGCAACATCATTCATTGCGCTTTTATACAAAAGCGCGCAGATACTTCCTGTCAACCCTCCGTTTCAGGCTACATGAATAAAGGTTGTTGTTGCAACTTGCAGTAAAACAAGGACATCTGACATTCCAACCCAAGAGCTAAGAATTGCGGGTGAATCCTTCACCTCAAAACGAAAAACCCAGATTTTGTAGGCCTCTCCTTACATTTTCGTTTCGCATAAACAGATCCCAGATCAATCCGGTGCGGTGGTTTTCAATCATTATGATAATCGGGCCCTGGTCAATGGCGAGATACGACCGGGCAAACCATAAGGAAGTCAGGTTAAACGCATCGTAAAAGCCATGGGGACCCCAGATTTTATCGCCGAGCACATAATAAAAGAATCGCAAAGCCTCCATGCTTTCTGCCGGAGTATAGGGCATTGATGACAATGCTGCCGTAGGAGCTATAACGCCCAGGTCGTTCGTTGGTGAACTTGCGCTGTATCCATTGTCAATGTCGCTGGCAGTTAACCCCCAAACACTGGAAGAGTATCCCATAAAATTGTTCGGGTTAGCAATGCTGTGCGCCCTGTTGATGAGTGTGTGTGCCCTGTTTTGCTCCCAGTAGTGAGCGTATTGATCGCGCAGGTTGCGGGGGTCTAATCCCAGAAAAGAATAGTGTGCAAAAAACAATGGACCTCCCAAATCCGGGCCTAATGGCTGCCGAATTCCAAAAAAGGTCCTGCCATTCATCATGGGATAGCCTCCACCCCTTGCCCAACCCTGGTGATACACTTCGGCAGGGATGGAAAATGTAGGCGAACCTGCTGCAAGAACATAAACCATAAGGCTTTCATCCCATCCTCTAATCTGATGGTTCATTGCCCAGCCGAAATTTGGCGACCAGTGCCAGTATAAAACATTTTCGTTGTTGCGCCTGAAAAAATTCCATTGCACATTTTCGTACATCTGCTGTATAGTTTGCACAAGTGATTGTTCGGCCGTCGAGCCATTGCGAAAATATTCCTGCACGGCCAGCAATCCTTGCATAAGAAATGCTGTTTCGACCAAATCGGCCCCGTCGTCCCTGGCGCTAAAAGGGATAGTTCGGCCGGTTATTCCATTCATCCAGTGCGGGAAGGCACCATGAAACCTGTCGGTGCCAGGGCGGTTGAGAAAGTTTACCATGGTGCTGATTCTGTCGAATCCTTCCTGCCGGGTGATGAAATTCCTTTCAATACCTATCAGAATTGCCATAAGTCCGAAACCACTTCCACCCATGGTAACCAAATCGCCCGAACCGGAGCGTTCCCTGATTAACCCCGATACGGGATGGGCATAATCCCAGAAATATCTGAAAGTTTGCCGCTGAACAAGAGTCAAAAGCTCTTCATCAGAAATTATAGGAAATTTGGGAGTGCTGTCGAGCCTGGTTCTGAACCCAAATTCGTATTCACCCACGATGTTTCCACCGAGGTTTTTTCCCGGAAATACAACCAAACGGTACATTGACAGGGGCTCTAAGGGCCGGGTTGGGGTAATGTGAAGCCATGACTGATTTCTGTCAAAACGGTAGCGATAATCGGCACCTATTCCCATCAGAAAAAAATTATCCTTGTCGAATTTTGTGGTATCAATCCTGGTGTTGAACAATATACTGATCTCTACATCCGCAAAATCAACCCAATTGATAATAGATTGATTGGAAACAGGTTGGTTGTTTACAAGTACAGATTCGATGGAGATTTGAGGCGACTCAATAGTTTGGTTTTTCTTGCATGAGAGGCCAATAAACAGAAAGGACAGAATTACAGCAATCCATTTCATTAAAAAAGTCAGGTAAAATGGGAGCAACCCTTTTAGCCGTGATTGCTCCCGATTGAATATATTAGTTCTTCCTTTTAATTGGTAATTTGCGATACTTCTGCATCGTAGAGACTCTTGACCTCTGTTGCAGTGAGAGCTCTTGAGTAAACCCTCAACTCATCTAAATTTCCTCTGAACCAGCCCATCCATGGATCGGTAGCGGTGCCTTCAGTTATTGGCCTCCAGGCGCCAATATTTATAACATCTGCGTTCACAAAATTCAATGCCCCAAGAGGTCTGCGGGGAGTAATTTCGGGACCTTCAGCCCAACGGTCTTCCACGCCCGGATTGGTTGTAACTCTTGCACCATTGAGGAAAATGGTGAACTTTGAGGTAACGGCATCATACTGCATTACCAGGTGCATCCAACGGTCGACGGTAAATGTACGGGAACCGAACCCAATATGCTGACCCGACCATGGAACGCCATCCTTCATGAAAAAAGCTCTTAAAATCAATGAGTCGGCTGTAGCTGGTAGTCTATCAAGATGTATTTTCAGGTTACCCCAGAATAATTCCTGTGAGTTGCCTATTTCAAAGATTGTAGGAACCGGATCGCCGGTTACAAGTGGCGACCTCAGCCACATGGCAATAGAAAAGGAAGTTAGAGTACGCAACGGACTACCGGTGGGCAGGTTGTAGCGCATATGTGCATTGTTGGCTCCCTGGAGGGCCTGATTTCTCCGACCTGCAACGAAGGTAACTCCCGGCTGTACTACCGGATTAAGGTTGGCAATCCTTTCGGTTGCAGTTCCATCAAAAGGGAAATGGGCTACCAGATTAGCAGTTGCAACAGTGTTTGGATCAACTTTTGCAAGGCCATTGTCGTCATCGTCTCCGTTGCAGGAGGTTAGAATCACACTTGCGAGGAGAACTCCAGAAAAAAGGATTTTTCCGGAAAATCTAAACCAGGTTTTCATAGTTTTAGTGTTTTAGTTAGTAAAGGAATGAAAATTAAATATTAAAAATTAGTAACCAGGATTTTGGGTCAAATTCAAGTTCAATTGCAATTGTGCAGCCGGTATGGGAAACACCTCGTGTGTGCCGGCCCGGAATCGGGGCAGTACGAATGGCGCCTGGCCGGTTCTTACAAGATCAAAAAACCTGTCCTGCTCCATTGCAAGCTCGGCGCGGCGTTCATCCCAAATATCCTGCAGGGTTAATCCTGCAAGGTCGTTCAGTCCAGCCCTGCTCCTGACCATATTAACGGCGTTTAAAGCAGTCATGCCACTGGTAATGGGAACAGTTGCTCCCCGCACCAAGGCCTCTGCGTGCATAAGCAGAATATCGGCATATCTCAGTATTCGCACATTATGATCGAAGCCGTAGCCATTAAAGCTCCAGTTGTTATAGTACGAAGGCGTGTACACTTTCCCATTATATACAGGGTTTGTTACTTTCACCCGTATGCTGTCGCCTTCTGGAGTTTTGGTTCCTCTAAACAATAATGTTGTAAATGGACGGATAACCTCTCCTCGTGCGTTGAAGAAATCCATTAGGTTCTGACTTGGCACATTGAAACCCCATCCTTGCATATTGCTTGGTGAGTTTCCCCTGGGACCCTGCACAAACGCATATTCAACATAGGTTAAAGGGCCGGAGGAATTGCCAAAAGTAGAACTTTGGATTTCGAACAGCGACTCGCGGCTGTTTTCGCCTTCTACACTAAACACTTCCCGAAAATTGCTAAGAAGGCCAAAACGCCCGGATGCAATGATCCGGTTGGTTAGCGAAGCTACCGAATCCCACTCCGCCTGATATAGGTGTACTTTCGCTTTTATGCCCATCGCTGTAAAACGGTTGATACGGCCGGCCCACTCGCTGGAGTGCCTTTCGGGTAATACTGCAATGGCCTCCAATAAATCCTGCTCAATGAAATCATACAATTCCTGCGTGGTAGCCTGGCTCACCTGAGCCAACTGTGCCGGAGTTAGTGTAGTATCAATGATTGGCACTCTTCCGAAAAGCCTTGTCAGATTAAAATAGGCGTAAGCCCTGATGGTTTTTGCTTCACCCTGGCTCTGGCGGGCATACAGCCGATCAGCCGGGTTCAACAAAGCCGCTTCGAATAGGGGCATCTGATGGATAGCAAAATTTGCGGCGCTCACAATATCAAAAAATCCGGTCCAAAGGCTGTTGATTAGCGGGTTGGTAGCACTGTAAGTGAAATTATCAAATTCAATCATGGGAGGGTTATCCTCCGGAGTACTTCCTTTATAAGCATTGTCGGAAGTGACCTCAAAAGCACCAACATAGGCAAAAGCATGGGCGTCAAAACTGCGCATACTTGCATAAGCAGCGCTAACCGGCAGAAAGATATTTTCAGCCTTGGTATAGTCCATACCTGTTATGGGCAGGGTTCCTTCGGGCCTAAGTTCAAGGAAATCGGTACATGCCGTGAAAAGGAGCGGAAGAACCAAAACCATTGAGAGCCGGGCTAAACCCTTTCGGCCATTTTTAAACAGCATTTTAATGGGATTGAAATGCATGCTGAAGTTATTTTTCAGATAAGTGAACTTTTGAAAACCAGCGCTTTTCATATTTCAGAAATTTAAAAGTTTGCCCTAAAACCAAAAGTGTAAATAGCCTGCATCGGGTGTACGGAAAAATCCACCCCGGAACTGATTGGCGAACCGGCGATTTCTGGTGTGAATCCGTTGTAGGTGAAGAAAGAAAATGGCCGTTGGGCAGCCAGGTAAATCCTTAGGTTCGGAATAAAGGGAATATTCTCCAAGGTGTAGCCGATCTGAATGTTTTGTATGCGAAAGAATGACCCGTCCTCTACAAAGAAGTCGTTGGCCTGCTGTGTGTATGAGAAATTGAATGCCTCGGCCGAAGGATAAGTGCTGGAGCGATTGTCGTTAGTCCAGCGGTTCCGGTAAAAATCCAGGTCATAGTTCCCGTCAGCAAAAATATCGCGCATCATTCTTTTGGCGTTCAGTATCTTGTTGCCCACCTGTGCGTATAGATTGATTCCAAAATCGAATCTGCGATAATTTACCCTGAAATCAATACCTGAAATGAGCCATGGTATGGGGCTGCCCAGAAATACTTTGTCGTTATCGTCAATAACATTATCCCCATTCTGGTCACGGTAAATAAAGAAGCCCCTGTCTTTAATGGCTTGACTCACCGGGTGACGCAATGCATCGGCTTCGGATTCAAACACCCCATCTATTTCGAAGCCAAAAAACGAACCAATCGGATGTCCAACCTGCGTTCTGGTGGTAAAATTTCCCCTGACAAATGCACCGGGGATAAACTCACGACCCTCAAGTGCAAGCACTCTGTTGTGGATGGTTGTTGCATTGAAGCTTACAGAGTAGCTGAGGTCGTCAGTTACATCATCGGCCCAGTTGAGCATCAGTTCGATACCGGCATTGAGCACCCTGCCATTGTTTGCAAGTAATTCAGCAACGCCTCCGCCTGTAGCTATGGGTGCAAAGAACACCACATTGTCGGTGGTCCGGTAGTAAAAATCAATATCACCTCCCAAACGCGGGTCATTGGCAATGAAATCGAATCCTAAGTTGAACTCGCTCACTACCTCCCAGCGCAGATAGTTTTGCATCACCGTTTGTGCCCCCATGCCATCCACCAGCCTGTTGCCAAAAACTCCGGAACTCTCAGGACCCCTGCGCCCAAGGATTACCTGCGAATTTGCCGGTATATTGTCGTTGCCCAGCATACCCCAGCTGGCTCTGGCCTTTAGATAGCTGAACCAGTTCTGATTTTGCATAAAGTCTTCGTTGGTAATATTCCAGCCCAGACCAATGGACGGGAAATATCCCCATTTCTGCTGATATTTGGAACTACCGTCAGCACGAAAAGTAAATGTTGCAAAGTAGGTGTCGGCAAAATTGTAGGTTCCTCTGGTAAAGAATGAAAGCCCATGAAAACGGCCAGCGCCATCCCATGCATTTCTTCCTAAAAAAGACCCTGTTGAAATATACTTTGATTGATCATCAAATCCCGGCACATTCTCGGCAAAACCACCCAGAAACTCATTTCGTTCTATGCGGGTTGATTGCCCCAACAGGATGCTGTATGTATGCCTGTTGCGCGAGTCATTAAATGTAAGCAGGTTGTCTATGATTTGCCGGGAGGCTGTTCCGGATATTTTATTCAGAGTTGAATTCAGAAGCCCCTGCGACCCTCCCACATTAAACTCCGGTGTAAAATTTCTCTGGTTGTAGGAGTTTAGGGTTTGATGATAAGAAGTGCGAAAGGTAAGGCGGTCCCGGATAGGATAAAACTCTGCATAAGCACTGAAAATCACCTGATTGCCCCGCTCAAAATTTTCAGGATAATAGGCTGATGCATAGGGATTGCCATATTGGTTCCCGAAACCAAACATCTGAGGGGAACCGAATTTCCTGGGGAATGCCTCCTGATTGTTTTCATCAAACACCGGATAAACCGGAGGGTTCACAAAAGCCTGAAAAAAAGCTCCATCATTGGGATTGTACTGATCGTGTCGGGAGATGATGCTGTTAATACCTATTTTAATGTACT
>DATIKK010000011.1:0-4835 GCA_035477635.1 Bacteroidales bacterium
TTCTGGGTATTTGTTACAGGATCAGTTGCGATAACAGCAGGTTACACGACATTATGGATAATGCTTTTTTCGGGAGCGACACTATTTATAATTTCAGATCTGATTCTTTCAATGCAATATTTTGGGCCTGCTGACAATGCCCGAAAGCCGGCATTGGTTGTAGCAAATCATGTAACTTACTACCTGGCTCAATTCCTGATAGCATTCTCCATTTTAATGGTTGCTTAATTCCTGACTTGTCCCCTTGTAAATTAGTGCGGTCACAAGTATTTAATAATCAGGACAAACATCAAAAAAAACACTAAAAATACCGCACTAAATTCTAATTTCTGCTTCAAACTCATTTATTGCTTTTAAGCTTCTGAGAGTTTGATATTTAAACTCATTTTTCAATTTTTATCGCATATTAAACTCTCAATGAGATAAACTAAAAAAGCTTGACTTAAATTGAATTTTGAATTTTATAGACCGCACTAAAAAGTACAAGTCAGGAGCAAATCATGTAACTTACTACCTGGCTCAATTCCTGATAGCATTCTCCATTTTAATGGTTGCTTAATTGTTAAGGGATACATTACATTGTTTGCAGTAAGCAAACGCTTAAAGCCTATACCCTCAAATTGACCATCCCCCGGAAAAAAATTCCCCTGAACTCTTGCAGGCCTTTTCAAGGCCGGAAAAGCTCAGGGGAAATAACCAAAAACCATCAGCAATGAAACATATTAAAGGTTTGATTAGCTGCTGATAATTAAGCAACCATGTTTTTATTGATTGCTTAAAACTACAAACCTTTAATGCATAATTACCCTCATACCCCTACCCTGGCCGGGGCGGTTTGCACCGTCGAACATATTCATGGCCTGGTTGAGCGAGTAAGTAAATGTCAAAAGAAAATACTGGCCTATGCTGTTAGTAACCTGCCGCTGAATAAAATTGGCATCCACGCTTTGCATTACACCGAGGTTCTGGTTCAGAAGGTTGAACCCCGACAATCGGATTTCGCCGGTATTCCCCCGTAGGAAACTGCGCGATATGGAAAAGTCGAGCATTGGAATATTGCGGTCGAATTCATCCGTTCTTCCTTCGTAAATCTGATACGAAAAATTCAAACCCAAACGGTAGTGGTTCAAAAACCTCCACGAAATATCCGACCCATAGGTTTGGTTTAAAAATGCCTGCTCAAGGGTTCGGAATTCATATTTTGTAAGCTGCTGGTTGATATTGGCAGTAAATCCGGCTTCGAACTGCTCTGCCGGATTGAAACTAAACCTTGTGTTGAAACCCAGTATGTTGTTGGCAATCTGCTGCTCAACATCATTCAGGATATTCACGCTCTGAATATGATTGAAGGTTGCCCCGCCCGACAAACGGCTTCTGATGGGCGTAAGGCTCATATTTAAATTGACATTTGTGCGAAGGTTCAGGTTCCTGTCAACATTTACCGGGCTTATTGTCCTTATTAGTTGCTCATCGATCGACACAGCATTGATTATTGCGTTATTCACATAATCTGCAGAGACGAATGCAAATATTCCAAAATTATTCAATGGGTTAAAGGAATTGAATCTGAGGGAGGCCCTGTGGCGGTAAGATGGTTTAAGATTTGGATTGCCCTGATAAATATTCAGCGGGTCGCGATTATCGACCAAAGGTTGCAACTGCAGCAAGGAAGGCTCCTGTACTGAAGTGGTATAATCGAACATTAGTCGCCTCATAGTCGTAAATTCATAATTGAATCTTACTACTGGAAGCACATGTGTATATTGGCGCAAAATTTCCTGGTTTGAAGTTAAAATTTGACCTTCAAGGGTAGAGAACTGTACATTGCTTCCAATGGTAAGGTTAAACTTTTCGCCGGTTAATCTGTAGTTGAAACCACCACGCTGAAACAGATAGGTATTGTTATAAATATTTGTCAGCAAAGGGTTTAGAATCTGGTTCTGGCCAACAATGTCGTAAACCGTCTGGTCAACCTCGTTCATGTTGAACGAAACACGGTAGTTGCCCTCAAGAAACATGTTTTCAGCTAAAGGTTCTGTAAAGGACACATTACCACCAAAAGTACGATTGAAGCTATTCTGAAGGTTTGATTGCAGCAATAGTTGTTCAACAAGCGACGGAAAAAAGAATCGGTTCAATGCTTCAAGATCTCCCTGCGATTCGTTGCCAAGTGCTGAGAAATTCAATTGGGTGGTAAAGGTTCTTCCCGGTTTATTTAGCCTATGCCGCCACAACAGGCTTGCATCAACATTGTTGCGGTTACCTTCGGCTTGGTTGGTCTGCATGCTTTCGTTCTGTGGCAGCCTTTGCGGGTTAAGTGTTTGGCTTAAGTTTTGGGCTTCAGTTTCGGTACTGTTTAATGTGGAATTGGCTGTTAACAACAAACTGCTTTGTTCACTGAACTTGTGCAAGAGCCTTAGGTTTAATCTGTGGTTAAAATTTCTGCTGTCCTGGGAGCTGTTTTGGTCAAAGTAAAAGTTGCCTGTTGGCATAAAATTTTCGCGTTCAAGCTCTTGCGTTAGGTCGTGCCCAAGTTGGTTGTAAAAGTAACTTGCAGTAATTTCGGTTGAGGTTCCTAAACGCCGGTGGAAGTTAAGGCCTCCGGCCCACGAGGTCATTAGTCCGTTGGTTGATGGCCTGCCGTCGAAAGAAATGGGAATATCGCTCCCGCCTCCTCCTCTGGTAATTGACATCTGCATAGCGCCGCCACCACCACCGCCAGAACCTTGCATACCTCCGCTAAAATTGAGAAATTCGCCTATCGAAAATCCGGTTTGGTTCACATTGTTTCCCATCCCGAGGATAGAAATCTGGCCATTTGTGTCGAAATGGTTTATGTTGGTGCGGCCCTGGAACCGGTCCTCAGTGCCATAGGCAAGGCTTGAATTACCAAAGGTGCCAACCCTGCGGTTTTCCCTCAGTTCAAGGTTAATGGTTCTTTCGCGCTCACCATCGTCAATTCCCGTAAATTGTGCCTGTTCGGAGCGCCGATCGAATACCTGCACCCTTTCTACTGCGTCGGCAGGAAGGTTTTGGGTTGCCATACGGGGGTCGCGTCCAAAGAACTCCCTTCCATCGACCAAAACCCGACTGACTGTTTCTCCCTGAGCAACAACATTGCCATCGGATTGTACCTCCATACCCGGCATTCGTTTTAGCATGTCCTCCACAACCTCGTTGGGACGAGGGTTAAATGCCAGGGCATTATATTCAATAGTATCGCCGCGAACACGCATATGGACACGTTCCTGCTCAACAACCACTTCGCTTAACGTTGTCCTTATGTTCTCCAGGAGCAATGAACCAAGGTTAAGTTCATTGCCTTCGGGAGGCGCTATTGGCAGATAGCGGGTTAAGAAACCAACGTAGGTTATACGCAGCAAGTAGTTTCTGCGGCCCAGGTTCTGAATGTCGAAATTACCCTCGACGTTGGTGATACCAAAACCCAGCATTGTAGAATCGGAGGGGTTGAGCACCAATAATGTGGCTCCGGGCAAGCCTTTATTCTCTGCATCTGAAATATTTCCTTTAATGCTAAAGGGTTGTGCCTGAACAAATAAGGCAGATATAATCAAAAATATTGTAAGGAACAGTGTTTTCATTTCCGAAAAAAAATTAAAAATTTAAAAAAGAACGTAACATCGCACCTGAGCCAGGTGCATTTTGGTTCATACGCTGCCTCTGTATCTCCAGGAAAGCTTCGAATTGCTGACGCGACATTACTTCCGCCCTGCTTGGTTTTTGAATACTTAATTCAGTGGCCGTAACCTCCCTGGCCTCAATACTACGCGCAACCCATACCCTTTCGCCGTTGTTGATATCAACAGCAAGTACAGTACCGGGAAGGGTAACAAACCTGTCGGGACCTTGGAAAGGCGGCAATTGAGGCGTAAACCACGCAGTAACCTCCACATTATTCACAGTGTCCTTATACCATGCCATCATAGATGTATAACCGGCTATTTTCATAGTTTCGTTACCAAACCGCCAGGGATGAATCCCCAGAGTGTCAACAACCAAAATGTTGCGGCCCATAAAATCGAGCGATACAGTTCTTATACGAGTATTTCTGTCAATATGCGTTTCGTTACGGGGCATACGCATAACCATACGCATCCCTCCTCCCCCGCCGGTAATTTCCTGCGTCTGCTCTGCTCCTGGCTTATATGCAGTAGCATCTGAATTGAAAAACAACGAAAAATTATCGGTTCTAAACTGTGGCAACATGTTCCTCAATTCAGGTCGGTCGGCAGGTAAATTGCGGTGAACATCGGTAGTTAATTCATAATGAATTACACCATTTGAAACCTGGGCAGAAACCTGAGTCAAGCCAGGCAAAAATGATACGCAAATTAGCATTAAAACCATTCTAATCCTGATGGTTGTCTTTTTAATTACGGAGTTTTTCATGTTAGTAACCTGGTTAATAATTTTCCGATTAATAAATGAACGTGTTTTCATTGCATTCAATTAATTTGCTAAATTCCGGTGGCCATTCCGGACTTTTTCACGGCAAAGCTAAGAGTGAAAACAACCGATCAAGGTTAAATGTAGCCTAAAAAAGGTTAATAAAAGGTTAAAGAGCATAAACTCTAAACCTTATTGCCTTAATTTTGATTGCACAAAGAGAAACTTTGCTTATTGGGCGAAGTCCGGTTTTTTTGACTGTTTTTTTAATTAAAGGTTTGATGAAAAGGAAAAAATTTCAGGAGGGCGAGGCAAGAAATAAATATCTTGCTATGTTGATGGGATTAAGCCTTGCACTCCTGGTAATACTTCAGTTAACCTGGCTTAGGTCGGAATATCGTAGCGCTGCAGGTTCATTCAGGCGCGAA
>DATIKK010000012.1:0-2002 GCA_035477635.1 Bacteroidales bacterium
GGACCAGTTGTTTTATTGCCTTCAGCGAGGTATTGACCGCGAAAGCGCAATTGGGCTAATTGTGAACGGATATGCAAAAGAAGTACTCAGCAAATTGCCGATGGAGTTTGCCGTCGAAGCTCAAAAACTCCTTTCAATCAGTCTTGAAGGAAGTGTAGGATAAATTGATTTTTTACTGATAGATTTTTTTGTATGCTTAAAATAAAAGACCTTTCTGTATCGATCAACGGTAAGAATATCCTTAAGGGATTTAATCTCGAAGTAAGGGCTGGCGAAGTGCATGCCATAATGGGGCCCAACGGAACCGGCAAAAGTACGCTCGCCGCGGTGATTGCCGGACGCGACACATTCAAAATCGACCATGGCGAAATTACATATATGGATAAAAACCTTTTCGATTTGAGTCCGGAAATAAGGGCCAGAGAAGGAATTTTTCTGGGGTTTCAGTACCCCGTGGAGATTCCGGGTGTAAGCATGGCCAGTTTCATGCGTACGGCCCTTAATGAAAAGCGCAAATATCTTGGCCTTAATCCACTCAGCGGAGGCGAGTTTCTTCAACTTATGGAGGAGAAAAAAAAGCTGGTCGATATTCATTCTAAACTTGCCAACCGCTCGGTAAACGAAGGGTTTTCGGGCGGAGAGAAAAAAAAGAACGAGATTTTTCAGATGGCCATTCTACAACCCAGACTTGCCATTCTCGACGAAACCGATTCAGGACTCGACATTGATGCCCTAAAGGTAGTTGCCAACGGAGTGAACAAATTACGTTCGCCCGAAAATGCCACCATTGTAATAACCCATTACCAGCGATTGCTCGAGTTTATCATTCCTGATTATGTTCACGTTTTGTTCGATGGCAGGATTGTAAAAAGCGGCCGCAAAGAGCTTGCACTTGAACTGGAAAGCAAGGGTTATGAATGGATTAAAAAAGAGGCAAACGGAATTCAGATGAATAAGTCTGAATAAACCCTTGAATGAAACACAAATTGGCGCAAACCATGGACATTACACAAAATACTGTTCCTTTAAAAGAACTTCTGCTCAATTTGCACCATGATAATTTGCAGAACATTGAAGGAATGGCCTCCCGTAAAATTAACAACCTTCGACAGAAGGCTTTACGAGATTTTGAACAATCGGGGTTTCCAACAACCAAATTGGAAAATTGGCGATTTACTGACATTTCGCGCATCCTTTCTTTAAACTTCGAGTTCGATTTCCGCAACAACAGCCGACCTTTCGACCTGAAAGAAATTTTCACCTGCGAAGTTTACGACCTCGACACCTATAGTTTAACCCTGCTTAACGGGTGGTTCGTTTACAAACACACACCTCTTTATAAGTTCGATAATGGGGTGATTATAGGCAGTTTGGCCAAAGCCATGGAGGAATTTCCAGAAATAGTTGAAAAATA
Organism: Bacteroidales bacterium; assembly: GCA_035477635.1. Lineage (GTDB taxonomy): Bacteria > Bacteroidota > Bacteroidia > Bacteroidales > UBA7960 > UBA7960. The sequence goes on from DATIKK010000012.1 coordinate 1,415, forward strand.
CCTCGGTAGCGCCGCCACAACACAGAACGCATCCCTTACAGCTTTAAATACTGCCTTCATGCAGGACGGTCTATTTGTTTATGTACCTGAAGGTATTGCTCTTGAAAAGCCCATACAATTAGTCAATATTGTTAACTCACAGGTTCCTGTGTTACTTCAGCCACGTAGCCTGGTGATTGCAGAGGCAGGCTCTGAACTTACACTGGTTCATTGCGATCATGCCCTTTCCCACACACCAGTTCTTACCAATAATGTTTTGGAAGTTTTTGTGCACGCTGATGCCCAGGTTGACCATTACAAAGTTCAAAACAAGGGAAAAAGTTCAGCCCTGTTCACCTCGACTTACTTTCAAATGCATAAAGGAAGTAAGGTTTCGAGCTGCATTATGACACTAAACGGGGGATTCACCCGAAATTCGGTCGAAATAAACTTACTTGACCCCGATTGCCAGGCAACCCTGAGAGGTCTTTACCTGGCTGACCGCACCCAGTTTGTTGATAACCAGGTGTTAATCAATCATTCAGCTCCAAATTGTTTCAGCAACCAACTATTTAAGGGTATTCTTGATGATCAGGCAAGTGCTGTATT
>DATIKK010000013.1:0-13309 GCA_035477635.1 Bacteroidales bacterium
ATTGAATCAACTTTTTCGCAACAACGAATGGAAACAAAAGGCAATGAAACGCTACAAAGTATTGTATAATGATCCTCCCCTTGAGCAAGCTGAAGCTTATGTTGCGATCATCAGAAAGCTGAAAGAAACAGTCATAAGTAGTTTGTCTTAATACTTCGGTTGACCCACTGTGTGGACAATACGCATGCGGTATTGTTTTCCCTGTTTGAGATTTGATGAACACAAACTGTAATGCCGTTTTCTGCCAAAATTTCAGCCTCCGAGGAAATCACCTGCCCCAGGGTGGTTTCCTTTTTGTATTCTACGACCAGGTTTACCAGACGGTTTTCTCTCAGGAAATTTTCCGGTAAGGTTTCGAGCGCCCAGTGCACATACCTTGTATTATGAACATGGTTGTTCATATCAATATCCGATTTTTGAACTTCGAAGGTTTTCATGTAAGCCGGATTATTCACTGCAGCAATCGACGGAAACTCCATTTTTGAATCGGGTTTTCCAAAGTGCCCATAAGCATGTTTCATATCATCGTTAACGCGTGCAGGTCTTTTGGTTTGTGTATTGAGAAATATCCAGGCCGAATCTGCTGAGGCCATTGTAGCACCATTTGCATCATACACCCAAAATTTCCTGTAACCCATAAAACCCGAAACCGAGACCGGCAGTGTTTGAATCCTGATCTGCTGCCCGAAAACCGGGTATTGAAAAATCGATATATTCCATCTTTGGAGCATCCAAATCACATTGTTCTCCATGTAATATTTAAAGCCAACATTGCATTTCTCGCTTTGCAACAGCGCTACTTCTTCGAAATAGTTCATCAGGTTGATTATTCCCAATTCGCCGTTTCCAATAGTTTCGTAATAGCGGACATCAAAGCTCTGTTCAAAAAAGTTTCCTTCCATCCTTCACCAGTAATTTGACTGTCAAATATCGCAATTGTAAATGAAACCGCAACCCTTAGCAATAAAAAACGGTATCCTACTGATGTCTCAAACTTTTATACCTTTAATGTCTCAAGTTTGATTTACACACGAAGAAAAAGATATCACACAAAGCAAATGAAAATAGCGCTGATTGCAGCAGTAGCCAACAACCATGTGATAGGGGCAGAAAATCGGTTAATATGGCATTTGCCGGCCGATTTGAAGCATTTTAAGGAGCTTACCATGGGTCATACCATGATAATGGGCAGAAAGACCTTCGAATCGATAGGCAAGGCCCTTCCCGGAAGGCGAAACATAGTTATTACCCGGAGTAAGGGCTATGTGGCACAGGGATGTGAGATAGCAAACTCGACTGATGATGCTCTTAAGATGGCTGGAAAAAGCGAAACTGTTTTTGTTATTGGAGGGTCGGAAATTTTTGAGCAAACCATAAATCATCCACAAACAAAGATTCTTTACATAACCAGAATTTTTGCCTGCTTTGAGGGTGATGCCTTTTTCCCTTCAGTAAATCCTTCAAGGTGGAAACTGGTGGAGAGGCTGGATCGTAAACCAGATGAAAAAAACCAGTATCCATATACTTTTCTGACCTATCACAGGAAATGAACAGTACTTAGCTACGGGCACCCTCAGTGCCGGACGGCTTATCAGAAAGGCACTTCCTGGTCGTCGGCGAGGTTCATTTTTGAAGGCAGGGTAAGGGTTTTGGCTCCTGAATCGAATGATGCTGAAGGTTTAAGGTTGCCCGAAAAGTTAAAATCTGCACCTTCTATATCGCTAAATCGAGCAAACCTGGGTACAAACCGGAGGTTAATCTCGCCAAGGCTTCCGTTGCGATGCTTGGCAATGATTATCTGCGCAAGGCCCTCTGTACTGTTGCCATGCTCGTCTTCATTAATCTGATAATATTCGGGGCGGTATATAAAAAGTACCATGTCGGCATCCTGTTCTATGGCGCCAGATTCCCGAAGGTCGGACAAAATAGGCCTTTTTGAACCGCCGCGGGTTTCGACGGCGCGGCTAAGTTGCGACAATGCAATGATTGGAATGTTCAACTCTTTTGCAAGGCTTTTCATAGAGCGGGAAATATTGCTGATTTCCTGCTCGCGGTTACCCCTGCTGTCGTTGCCAATGGTCATCAGTTGCAGATAGTCAACTATTACGAGTTGAATGTCGTGTTGGGCTTTAAGCCGGCGGCATTTTGCCCTCAATTCGAAAATCGACAAAGAGGCAGTATCATCGATAAACAGCGGAGCATCGGTAAGGCTGGTTATCCGGGCAATCAGTTGCTGCCATTCATACTTCTCAAGCTTGCCCCGTCTCAACTTATCTGACTCCAGTTCGGTTTCGCTTGCAATGAGACGCATAATCAACTGCACTGCCGACATCTCGAGCGAAAAAATTGCAACAGGGCGTCTGAAATCGACGGCCATATTTCGCGCCATGGTAAGTACAAAAGCAGTTTTTCCCATACCCGGCCGTGCTGCCAGCACTATCAGATCAGACTTTTGCCATCCAGCGGTAATCATATCGAGTTTCGAGAAACCCGATGGAACGCCACTCAGATGTCCTTCATGTCGGGTAGCATTTTCGATTTGCTGAATTGCCTCCCGCACCAAATCGACCATAGTATTGTAACTTCGACGAAGGTTGGTCTCACTTACAGCAAAAAGCTCCTGCTCAGCCTTGTCAAGAATATCGAACACATCGGTAGTATCGTCGTAACATTCGCGAATGATTTCAGAAGAAATCCAGATCAACTGTCTCTGAAGGTATTTCTGAAGTACAATCCTGGCGTGGTATTCCACATTTGCTGCCGAGGCAACACGGTTAGTTAATTGTGAAACATAATAGGCCCCGCCAACCAACTCTAAAGTTCCCTGCCTTTTGAGTTCCTGGGTAACTGTAAGAATATCAACAGGCTTGGAACCGGAAAACAGCGAGATTATTGCTGAGAAGATTTTCTGGTGAGCTTCAAGGTAGAAAACGTCCTCTTTTAAAATATCAATCACATTGCTCAGTGCATTCTGCTCGAGCAACATGGCACCCAGAACGGCTTCCTCCAAATCAACTGCCTGCGGGGGAACCCGTCCATACTTCAAAAAATCAGAATCTTTTCTTGCCTTATGCCTTTGCCTTACAACAGTTTCGCCCGGCTGGGATTCTTTGTTTTCCATTTGCCAAAAATAATCAAACAGAATTGCCTGAAATAAATTTTAGCAGAATAATATTAACAATCGTCCAAAGGTGCGCGTTTTCTACTCTCCGGGACTTGTGAGGATATAAATTACCGGTTGGCCTTCTGCCACGATTTTGGCAGTCAACTCAACCGGGCCTGCATTTGGAAGAATGATTTTTCACATTGCAGCCCGCGGATAAAAGTAGATTTCGAGCGAAGATTTATTAAAGGTAATACACCTGCTCATCTACAATGTCGCCGGCCATGCGGTAGCGTAAAAATAACCGGGCGATGGTAACCACATCTTTGCTGCAGTAAGTTGCAATTCGTTCCAGATCGATGTCTTTCCAGTAAACCCGACATATATCCTTGCCCGAAATATCATCTTTTGGCGTTGGTATGTTAAATACGGCAGCCAGCAGCTCAAGGGAGGTATAGCTTTTATAATCGCCGAACTTCCAAAGCTCCATTGTGTCGAGCAGGGAGGTTTCCCAGGGTTTTTTGCCGAAGTTGTCGAGCAGGTAGGGAAGCTCAAGACCATTTATCAGCATTCGCCTCGACAAATATGGAAAATCGAACTCCTTGCCATTATGGGCACAGAGGTAATGGGCAGCTGAATTGAAATGTTCATTTAGCAATCCTGAAAAATCGCTGAGGATTTGTTTTTCGTCGTGTCCGAAAAAAGCCTTTACCCGAAAAGTGAGTTCTTCTCCGTCTTTATAAAAAAAACCGGCGCTTATGCATACTATTTTACCAAATTCAGCATAAATACCTGCCTTTTGAAAAAGGTCTTCAGGGTTTAAACCCTCATCATTTTTAAGATGCCCTGCTTTATGTATCCAAAGATTTTTGAAACGTTCAGGCATTTCCTGAAACGTTGGCATCATAGGAACCGTTTCAATATCAATAAAAAGAATTCTAAAAAGGTTGATATTTGCCAGCATAGTATCATGGTTAAAATTGTGTGATCCTGAATTCGGTGCGGCGGTTGTTGGCTCTTCCCTGTTCGGTAAGGTTAGTGTCGATGGGCTGTGTGTCGGCATATCCTTCGTACGTTAGCCTTCCGGAGGCAATGCCGGCATTGATTAGAAATTGCATTACGCTGCGGGCGCGGTTTCTTGAAAGCTCCAGATTAAACACGAAAGTTCCAACATTGTCGGTATGCCCGCTAATTTCAATATTCATCCCTGGGTTCCGGTCTAAAAGCTCAACAAGTTTTTTCAACTCTATTACCGATTCGGGTTTGAGTTCAAATTTGCCGGTATCGAAAAAAATATTCCGAAGGATAACAGTTTCGCCTTCTTTCATAGGTTGAAGCGGAATATCGCGGAGATATGGGTCCACTCCTGTACGGGTTTCGGCATAGCTGAAATGCTCTGAAAAAAACAGGTAGCCCGGGTGCTCAACTGTCAAGGCAACAGGTTTTCCGGTTGGAATTGCAACAAGAAATTTACCGGTTGTGGGATCAGAGGTCGAAACGGCAAGGGTTTGACCGGTTTCAAGGTCAGTAAGTTGAAAGTCGGCGTGGAGCCTTTCGAGGGTTTCCTTATCGAAAACAATTCCGCGCATATATGTTACCGATGAAGGCCTGGCTTCCACATGCAATTCGAAATGATAAATGTCGGTATCGCCAAACCCCTGGTGGTGATCAGATGCGAAATATGCATTGAGACCTGAGGCTCCCACAATAAGAGAAAATTCATCGGCAAAAGTGTTGATGGGGTATCCAAGGTTAACCGGAATCGACCAGTAACCTGCTGAATCGAGCCTGCTGATAAAAAGATCGAGACCACCCATCCCTGTATGTCCATTCGATGCAAAATAAAGTGTTTTGCCATCAGCATGAATAAATGGCGACATCTCGCGTGCAGGGGTATTTATCCCTGGGCCAAGGTTTTGCGGAGCGCTCCACTCGCCTGACTCATCTTTTCGGGAGTACCAGATATCCATTTCTCCCTGGCCACCGGGGCGAGCACTTGCGAAATACAACGTGCGGCCATCTGACGAGACCGATGGCTGGGAGTCCCATACCGGTGAATTAACAACTGGGCCAATGTTTTTCGGCGGAGTCCAGCCAATAACCCTAAGCTGCGAATAATAGATATCGCAACTACCAAAACCATCTGGCCTGTTGCATGCCGTAAAAAACAACTGCAGCCCATCGGGTGTGAGGGTCTGCGCACCTTCGTTCCAGGCTGTGTTAATCGGCGCACCCAGGTTATCCGCAGCAAGCCATTGAGAATCGATACGACGGGAAATAAAAAAATCTTCCTGAAACCTGTTAGGGTGCCCGGGGCGGTCGTGGTCAGGGATTTTCCTGGTAAATATCAGGGTTTGCTCATCGGCAGTAAGTGTGGGGCTATAATCAGGTAAATTTGAATTTATTGACAAACCAAGGTTCATAGGGGAAAAAGGAACCGGGTTGGCGATGGCATGCAGGGCAAACCTGATTGTTTCGAGGCCGGCCAGAGAGGCATTTCTCAGACCTTCGCTTATGCCTTTTTGTTCAATAAAAACATCGAACTGTTCTTTGCTTTCAAGGTAACGGCCTGTTTTTAGCAGCGCTGACCCAAGATAATATCTTGCCTGAGGGAAGAGTTCCGGGTTGATTTCGATTGCTTTAATATAAGGCTGAATACTCTTTTCAAAATTTCTGGAAGTATAAAAAACTTCACCAAGAAATAGGTGTGCTTCAACAAAATTGCGATCTAATTCAACTGCCTGTTTAAGGAATGATACCGTTCGGTTGAAATCTTTTAATGTCCAGGCCGAAGTAGCCTGAACATAGGCTCTCCGTGCCCTCGCATTACGGGTGGATAACTGATTACCCGCCTGGGCAAGTAGAATGTTACAGCTCATTAGCAGCAACAGAAAATAAACAAATCGTGTTTTTTTTGCCATTGTATGCAATATGTGAGCTTACCAGAGTTATTTAGCCAGGCTTTTTTTTGGAAAATTACATATCCTGAAAACATACCTGCCTGGCTGACCCAAAACCAATCAGCCAAATTTACATAAAGTTTCGGGAGTAACAAACCTCAGGGAATGTTCATGTACTTATGCGACTGAAGTGAAACCATCCACCTTGGATTTTTTTTCACGTAATCGACAATTTGAGGCAGCATCATTTTTACCTGGCTCCATTCGGGCTGAAGGAACAATTTGCAGTCTTCCCTGACTTTGAGGGAGTTTTCTTCGGCCCATTGAAAATCAGAATCGTCGTGAATGATAACTTTCAGTTCATCGGCAAGTGCAAGCATGCTATCGAGCGGAGGATTTTGGCTTTTGGGCGACACGCATATCCAGTCGAATCTGCCGCTTAAAAGGTAAGCGCCAGAAGATTCAAGGAATACTGTCATATTTTTTTTGTGAAGCCGCAGGCAAAGCTCATCAAGATTGTACATCAGGGGTTCTCCGCCGGTAATTACAACCGCTTTTGAAGGGAACGAACAAACATGTTCAACAATTATCTCTACATCTGTAAGGGGATGAACCGACGCATCCCACGATTCTTTAACGTCGCACCAGTAACAACCCACGTCGCATCCGCCAATTCTAACAAAGGCAGCAGGTTTTCCGGTATTAAAGCCCTCTCCTTGTATGGAATAAAACATTTCCATAACAGGCAGCAGCAAGCCTTTTTCCAAAAGGGTTTGCTGGTTGGGGTCAAATTTCGGATGGAGAGTGTTTTGCAACTATGGATAAATTTCTTTTTTTGCAGCCTTTAGGGTATTCATCAGCAAAGAAACAATTGTCATAGGGCCTACTCCGCCCGGAACAGGAGTTATAAAAGAGGTTTTTGGTGCAACCTCATCAAATTTTACATCGCCAGTGAGGCGAAAACCAGTTTTGGTATTTGCCGACTCAATGCGGTGAATGCCAACGTCAATTACCACAGCACCCTTCTTCACCATATCAGCGGTAACAAATTCGGGTTGACCCATGGCTACAATTAAAATATCGGCTCCTGAGGTGATTGCTTTTAAATCTGTCGTTTTACTGTGGCAAACTGTAACAGTTGCGTTGCCAGGTTCGCTGTTACGTGCCATAAGAATGCTCATCGGCTTACCGACAATATTGCTTCGACCAAGAACAACACAATTTTTACCCGAAGTCTTAATTCCGCTCCTCTTTAACAATTCCAAAATGCCATTGGGTGTTGCTGAAACATAAGCTGGCAGGCCAATGGTCATACGACCCACATTTAACGGATGAAATCCATCAACATCTTTCTGTGGGATAATTGTTTCGATCACCTTATTGTTGTCAATATGTTTGGGAAGAGGCAATTGTACAATAAGGCCATCTATTTCGGGGTCGTTGTTAATGAAACTAACGGTTTCCAGAAGTTCCTTTTCCGACACATCGGCAGGAAGGCGGTATGTTGAAGAACCGAACCCTGCTTCGTGGCATGCTTTGGTTTTACTGTTTACGTAAGTTTGGCTGGCAGCATCTTCTCCAACAAGTATAGCGGCAAGATGCGGCACTTTTTCACCCCGCCCTTTGATTTTAGTTACTTCCAATGCGATTTCCTGCTTAATCTTATCTGCGATTTTCTTTCCGTCAATAAGGGTCATTTCAGTAGGAGTTTAAACCTGATTTATTTTACGTTTCCGGTCAGAATTTGATTTTTGGCTGCAAGCAATACGCCCATGTTACCTTCTCATACCTGGCATGCCCCGCATCATATTCATCATTTTGCCGGCACCTCCTGATGCAACCATCCGCATCATTTTGCGAATGTCTTCAAATTGCTTTACCAACCGGTTAACATCCTGAATGGTTGTTCCGCTACCAGTAGCAATCCGCTTACGCCGGTTGCCGTTGAGCAGTGCAGGCTCCTGACGTTCGGCAGGAGTCATTGAATAGATTATGGCTTCAATACTTTTGAAGGCATCATCATCGAGGTCAATATCCTTAAGGGCTTTTCCCATACCCGGCACCATTCCCATAAGGTCTTTAACATTGCCCATCTTCTTTACCTGTTTTATTTGCGCGAGGAAGTCGTTGAAATCAAACTGGTTCTTTGCAAGTTTTTTCTGGAGTTTGCGGGCTTCATCGGCATCATACTGTTCCTGGGCTTTTTCCACAAGCGACACAATGTCGCCCATTCCCAGAATTCTGTCGGCCATCCGGCGTGGGTGAAAAAGATCGATGGCCTCAAGTTTTTCGCCTAACCCAACAAACTTAATTGGCTTATTAACCACAGCCCTTATTGAAAGAGCTGCTCCACCACGGGTATCTCCATCAAGCTTTGTAAGAACCACTCCGTCAAAATCCAGACGATCGTTGAAAGCCTTGGCTGTGTTGACAGCATCCTGACCGGTCATAGCATCAACCACAAAAAGGGTTTCCTGCGGGTTCAGGGCTTTTTTAAGAGAAGATATTTCGTTCATCATCTCGTGGTCAACAGCGAGCCTTCCGGCTGTATCTACTATCACTACCTGATGACCCATGGTCCTTGCGTGTGCCACTGCCCTCTTGGCTATTCCTACGGGGTCTTTGGCAGTTTCTTCCGAAAAAACTTCTACTCCGGTTTGTCCTCCAAGTACCTTAAGTTGCTCAATAGCCGCCGGACGATAAACGTCGCCTGCAACCATAAGTACCTTTTTGCTCTTTTTGGTTTTCAGGTAGTTGGCAAGCTTACCCGAAAAGGTTGTTTTACCGCTACCTTGCAGGCCGGAAATAAGTATAATGGCAGGGCTGCCTTTCAGATTCAGTTCAACGTTCGAATCCCCCATTAGGGAGGTGAGTTCCTCGTGAACAATCTTGATCATGAGTTGACCAGGCGAAATGGCGGTAAGCACATTTTGTCCGAAAGCCTTTTCTTTTACAGAATCGGTAAAACTCTTTGCAATTTTAAAATTAACGTCGGCATCAAGAAGCGCCCGCCTGACATCCTTAAGGGTTTCGGCTACGTTTATTTCGGTAATGTGTCCCTGTCCTTTGAGGAGCTTGAACGCCCTGTCGAGCTTTTCATTTAAACTATCGAACATGGTGCAGAAAAATTTTTGCGAAATTACCAAATTTTATCCGGAATTGACCCGGGCAAAAGAGCTAAATATGTTGTGAATAGACGGACAAGTTTGCCGGCCTCATTTTTTGCCACGCGAACTTAGTCCTGTCAGAATTTATTCGGAGTCTTGCTTTTCTCTCAACCTTTTATCAGCAAAAGTTGAAAAAGAAATTTGGTTTAAAAAATAATCGCAAACCATAATATCCCCGAAGGGGCGACCTGCTGGCAATTAAAAAACAAATTTATAGCCAGATGAAACGAGCATGATTCGCAAATCACAAACAAGGATGAAAATTATTAATTTTGCAGTAAAATTCGGACAGGAGTTTCTTAGGAGCATCCAAGAGTGATTCCTGTAAAAATCCCGGTATGAAACACCAAATGGAAGATTACATGCCATTTCCCTGGCAGGTAGAGCGGTTCGAGGAGCTGGAAAAGCTTAATCGGTCTATTTATTTTGATATTGATGATTTTTTGGAAATCATCGAGTTTTATATTTATCAGGGAAAGTATCAAAAGGCTTTAACTGTTTCTGAATATGCTCTGAAAGTTCATGAAGGTGGGCTTCCCATACTAATTAAAAAGGCTCAGTTGCTTGCTACGCTCAACCGCGAAGACAGAGCACTTGAACTTTTGGCTCAACTCGAATTGGTGAGTCCTTCCAATCCTGAAATTTTTCTCACCAAAGGTGCTATTCATTCACAGTTAAGGAATTACCAGGAGGCCATCATCGAATACGAAAAAGCCCTGAAAGATTCGGAAGAGCCTGAATACGTTTATATGAATATTGCCTTTGAATACGAAAATCTGGGCAATTTTCGCAAAACACTTGATTATCTTGGCAAAGCCATTGAGTTAAATCCCGAAAACGAGGTAGCCATTTTCGAGATGGCCTATTGCTTCGACCTGCTCTCACTGACAGAGGAAAGCATAAGTTTCTTCAAAAATTTAATTGACCGTAATCCTTACCAGGTCGAAGCCTGGTTTAACCTGGGTGCTTCATATCTTAATGCGGGCCAGCATGAAAATGCACTTGAAGCTTTCGATTATGCAATAACCATTGACGAGAACCACCTTAATGCCTGGTTTTACAAAGGTATATGCCTTAATCAACGCAACAGGAATAAGGAGTCGTTGGAGGCTTTCATGAACTCCCTTTCGGGCGAGGAGGATGATGCAATAAAATACTACCATATTGGCGAGTGCTACGAAAAATTGGAGGAGTTCGGGCAGGCAGCCGTACACTATCGCAGGGCCACACAACTTGACAACACCATTGCCGACGCCTGGATTGGCACTGGCGTGTGCGAGCAGGAATTGGGAAATACCACTAAGGCAATATTTTGTTTTGAAAAAGGTTTGGAGCTTGATCCCGAAAACCAGGTTTACATGTGCCTGCTGGCCGATGCTTTTTTTTCGGACAGAAAATTCACGAAGGGAATAGAGTTGTACGAAAAAGCCGTGAAAATCAATGCATTAGACGCTGAAAGCTGGTTAGAATATGCCGAAGCTCTCTGGTTTAATGATTTTCGCGCTGAAGCTGCTGAAGTAGCAACCCGTGCACTCGAATCCCTGCCCGATAATGTTAGTATTCTTTTCCGACTTTCGGCCTTTCTGTTCTTGTCAGGCAAAGAAAGCCTTGCAACATATTTTCTTGAGGAAGCGCTTGTGCACGACTTTGAGGGACACAACCAACTACTTGATTCATTTCCCGAACTGTCCAAACATAGCCGTTTTAACCAGATTGTTGAGCAATACCGGGTATTTTAGCGCCCACTTACACCCCCCCATATATGGAACTAAAACCTTTGCCCTTCCGTGAATCAAAGCCACGACAAACAGGAGTAACAATGGTTATGGACAAAGGGCTTAGCCTCCGCGAAGCCCAAGACCTCATGGAAACAGCAGGCCACCTTATAGATTTTGTGAAATTGGGCTTTGGTACGTCAGTATTCACCAGGAATGTGAAAGAAAAGGTAAAGGTTTACATTAGGGCCGGCAGCAAGGTTTATGTCGGAGGAACCCTCTTTGAGGCTTTCCTGGTGAGGGGCCAGTTGGATGCCTATCTAAGTTGGATAGACAATCTGGGATTAGATGCAGCCGAGGTTTCGGATGGGTCTATTACGATACCTCACGATGAAAAATGCAGCTATATTTCGCTGTTGTCAAAAAATCTCACCGTATTGTCGGAAGTTGGCGCCAAAGAAGCAGAAGTTGTTTACGACCATCTCACCTGGATTTCTGAAATGAACTCCGAGCTTGCTGCAGGTAGCAGTTTTGTAATTGCTGAGGCCCGCGAAAGTGGCACTGTTGGAATATACCAATCTAACGGGAAGGCTGATGTGTCGCTTATCGATGATATTCTGGCCGCTGTTCCGCCAGATAAAATTATATGGGAAGCTCCTAATAAGCCTCAGCAGGTATATTTCCTAAAACTACTCGGGCATAATGTCAACCTGGGTAACATAGCTCCTTCAGATGTTATTCCCCTGGAGACCCTGCGCATGGGACTGCGTGGCGACACCTTCTTTGATTTTCTGCCAGATGAATTCAAAAAATTCAAGCTCCAGTCAAAGTAAGCCTTTAATCAGCAATACCTTACTTTTTTTAAGCGATCCATCGGGATGCTGGCTGCATTTTTTGGAGAAAGTTACTCCCGGATAAAAAAATTAAAAAAATGCCAACTTACGGGCTCATAGGGCATCCGCTCGCGCATTCGTGGTCAGCAAAATTTTTTGCAGAGAAATTTCTTAACGAAAATTTATCCGACTCGGTTTTCCGGAATTTCCCTCTCAGGAACATCAGCGATTTTAAAACCCTTATCCGGGAGGAACCTGACCTGCAGGGCCTCAATGTTACCATTCCTTACAAAGAGCAGATTGTGCCCTATCTTGATGATCTTGAAGGTGCTGCAGCCGAAACAGGGGCCGTTAACACGATCCGTTTCGAGCGCTCCGGGGCCGGCCTTAAGCTTATCGGATTCAATACTGATGTTATAGGGTTTGAGCAAAGTCTTGCGAAGGAAGTAAAAAAACCCATCATGAAAGCGCTTATTCTCGGAACCGGAGGTGCCTCCAAAGCCGTAGGCTGGGTGTTGCGAAAAAGGGGGATCAGGTATTTGAAGGTTTCAAGAAAACCGTCAAACCACGAAATTATTTCCTACTCCGACCTCAACCAACAGTTGTTCAGGGAAACCAAACTTATAATAAATACCACGCCATTAGGTATGGCACCCGATATTGATTCCTGTCCATCATTGCCATACCATTGGCTTGAGTCTGATCATATTCTTTTTGATTTGATTTATAATCCACCTCAGACTGTTTTTATGAAAAGGGGCTTGGAAAAAGGCTGCCAGGTTATAAACGGGTTGGGAATGCTTACCGGTCAGGCGCTTGCAGCATGGGAAATCTGGAACCGGCGGGTATAAAACGATTTTTTTTAATCCAGATTAGCTTTTGTTTGCTTTGATATAGGTAAAATAACCTATCGACATCAATATGGTAAGAACCACACCCAGTACTATACCGAGGTAAGGGTTAACTCCTTCAACAGGCTCCTGAAACAGCCGGTAAATACCAAAAATGACGGCAAATAAACTCGTTATAAACAGTGAAAGAAAAAGGAAGTAAGTAACAATTTTTTCGAACATCCCCATCTTCTCGTCTTCCGACGACTTTTTTCGATAGTTGTACTGCGCTTGGTATGCTGTTCTCACATTGCCCGGCCTGTAATACACCCTTTGCCCTAATGTACCGTGCTTAAGCCGAAGGTCATACAAACGGCGCTTGTTTTCGTCAGACAGAACCTGGTAGGCTTCGTTTATCTGAAGGAATTCTTCGGGAGAAATTTCCGGATTTACATCAGGATGCAATGCTTTGGCTTTTGAACGAAAGGCTTTCCTGATGCAGTCGGTCGATGCAAGGCTTGAAACCCCGAGGATTTTATAATAATCAACCACAGCCAAAATTTTTCCTACGTAAATATAACGTACTTGACCTGAAATTCCTATACAAAATTAAAATGCTGACCAGGTAAAACAATTTGTGAATTCTTTAATCTGTATAAAAATCCTCAAAACAATTTTCAGATGGAATCGGGTAAACAGAATCTAATGGTCAAGAAAAAAAACAAATATCCAAAAACTTTTGGCGAAATAAAATTTTTTAC
>DATIKK010000014.1:0-28557 GCA_035477635.1 Bacteroidales bacterium
AGCCATCCAACTTAATCCAATGGCCAGTACGTGGCTACCCATGTGTATCCCGTCGGCCAGCAATGCCATTGATTTGGTCCGCAATCCGAAGAATATCTCAACCACCATCACCACGGCAGTGATATAAACAACCCAGCGGGTTTTTGATTCGAAGGTATTATTTTGATTTTTCATTAAACCGCATTTAAGAACAGGGTACAAAATTAATACGTTCAAAATTTAAAACAGAAAAATCGATATAGGCCGATTTTAGCACCATCAAGCCTTTCCTACAGAGGATATTCTTAAAGAATCTTATCATGGTATCTTACATTCCATTTCTAAAATGTAATTTTACGCCAGTTATTTTATTTGAACTTAACATGGCGAGCCATAAAAATAAAATCACCCGGAATAATATTGTTTATTCGACCAATCGTGATTTGAATTTTGAAATCCAGGAAGAATCCCACCAAACCCTGACGCCAGACAAGCAGAACCTCAGGGTTCAGATAAGCAAAAAAGGTCGTGCCGGCAAAACTGCCACAGTTGTTTTGGGCTTTGTGGGCAGCGAAGCCGATATTAATCACCTTGCCCGGATTTTGAAAAACAAATGCGCCGCTGGGGGTGCGGTGAAGGAGGGCGAAATTGTTCTGCAGGGCGATATGCGTGATAAAGCCGTTGAAATACTTCTAAAAGAAGGCTACAGGGCAAAAAGGATATAACTACTGGTTTTCGTATTCCTTAAGAATATCCTTTACGCCATCGATGGTAACTCGCCCATAGGTTTTGTCGCCCACCATGATGAGTGGCGCCAGACCACAAGCACCCACGCAACGCAGGCACGTAATTGAAAACTTTCCGTCGGGGGTGGTTTCGCCAATAGGCACCTTCAGGATACGTTTAAGTTCGTCAAGAAGTTTTTCGGCTCCGCGCACATAACAAGCCGTGCCGGTGCAAATGCTTATTGGGAAGCGGCCTTTGGGAACCATGGTGAAAAATGAGTAAAAAGTTACCACTCCATACACCTTGGCTACTGAAATTCGCAGACCCCTGGCCACTTCCTCCTGAACTTCGGCAGGTAGATACCCGAAGTGTTCCTGAGTCTTATGCAGTACATTGATCAATTCGCCGGAATTGTTTCCGAACACTTTACATATTTCATCAATCTTCTGTACGTCTTTTTCTTTGAGTTTAATCTTAACTGACGTCATTATCGTAAATTTTTTGGTTACAGAATAGACAGGACAAATCCGGCGCTAATCGATATTTATGAGTTTGGTCTTTTTGTCGAAATAGTGGGTATGTAGCAATTGATGTGCTTTTTCGCACAGGGGCTTGCCAAGGAACTCTTCATACAATTTGATTATGTATGGATTTTCGTGGCTTTTGCGAAGGGTTTTGTTCCTGTCTTCGGAATAAATGGCTTTTTGTCGTGCTTTAATGATGGCCGAGTTTCCGTGGTGAAGTGGTTGACCTCCGCCCCCGATACAACCGCCGGGGCAGGCCATAATTTCGATGGCATGAAACTGGCTGTTTCCCGCGCGTACCTCATCAAGCAACTTGCGGGCATTTCCGAGTCCGTGAGCAATGCCAATATTTATTTCGGTTCCTCCGAAATCAACTTTGGCCGCTCTTATTCCTTCAAAGCCCCGCAACTGTTCAAATTCTACTTTTTCAATAGTTTTCTTCGTGTGGAGTTCATAAGCAGTTCGCACAGCGGCCTCAATTACGCCACCTGTAGTTCCGAATATGACTCCTGCACCGGTCGATTCGCCCATGGGCTTATCAAAGTCTTCGTCAGGCAGGCTGTTGAAGTCAATGTTAGCCCCTTTTATGAGGGCAGCCAGTTCGCGCGTAGAGATTGAAAAGTCAACATCGGGATTTCCTTCAACTTTGAATTCCGGGCGGGACGCTTCATATTTTTTGGCAACACATGGCATAACCGAGACTACCACAATGTTTTTACGGTCAACGGTGATCTTTTCAGCAAAATAGGTTTTGGCTATTGAACCGAACATCTGCTGTGGCGAACGGGCCGTTGAAGGGACATCGAGCAGGTCGGGGAAATAATATTCGAAGAAATTAACCCAACCTGGGCAGCATGATGTAAGCATAGGTAATCTTACATTTTTGTCGCCATTAAGAAATCGGGAAAGCCGGTCGAGCAACTCTGCTCCTTCTTCCATAATTGTAAGGTCGGCTGCAAAATCGGTATCGAACACATAGTTGAATCCAAGCCTGCGAAGGGCTGCAACCATTTTGCCGGTAACCAGCGTACCTGCTTCCAAACCGAATTCTTCGCCAAGAGCGGCCCTGACAGCCGGAGCGGTTTGTACAATAACTGTCTTGGATGGGTCGGCAAGTGCCCTTATAACCTGGGGGGTATGATCTACTTCAGTCAGAGCCCCGGTTGGGCAAACAGCCACGCACTGCCCGCAATAGGTACATTCGCTGTGGTCGAGGTCTCTCTCGAAGGCTGGCGCTACTACCGATTCAAATCCACGATTGATTCCTGAAAGCACTCCAACAGTTTGAAAATCGTTGCACATGGTTTCACATCTGCGGCACATTATACATTTGTCCATTTCACGGATTATAGCCGGCGAAAAATCGGGCTTGTAGGTCGATTTCTCGCCCTGGTAAGGAATACTGCGAACTCCCATTTTTATTGCCATGCTTTGTAAATCGCAATGCCCGCTTTTGGCACATATAAGGCAGTCGAACGGATGATCGGAGAGGATCAATTCAAGTACGGTCCGGCGCGAATTGAGCACCCTCATACTGTTGGTTTTTACTATCATGCCTTCAAAACATTCGGTGGCACACGAAGGTGCCAGATTGCGGCGGCCTTCAACCTCCACTACGCAAACCCGGCAACCACCTGGTTTGTGCTCCAGGTTCAGATCCGAAAGATACATGTAGCAAAGGGTCGGTATCTCAATACCCAGTTTTTTTGCAGCCTGGTAAACGGTAGTACCCTTTTCAACCTCAACCAGCCTGTTATCAATGGTTAATTTAACGAGTTCCATATTTTGTGTTTCAAATTTTTAAATGACTGTTACTGCATTAAACTTACATTTTTCCTTACACACACCGCACTTGATACAAAGCGACTGGTCAATAAGGTGTATTTGTTTCCTTTCGCCCGAAATACAGTTTACCGGACAGTTTCGTGCACAGGCAGTACATCCGACACAGTTTTCAGGGATAATTTCGTAGCGGATCAGGTCTTTACACTGGCCTGCAAAACACTTATGCTCTGTTATATGAGCCACATATTCATTGTAGAAATTATCGATGGTCGAAAGCACTGGATTCGGAGAAGTCTGTCCCAGCCCGCAAAGGGAAGTATCGCATATAACTTTGCTTAGGTTGCGGAGTTTGTCGAGGTCTTCCATGGTTCCCTTGCCAATGGTAAGATTATGCAGAATTTCGTAGAGCCGCTTGTTGCCTATGCGGCACGGTGAACATTTACCGCACGACTCTTCGACCGTAAAGTCGAGATAGAACTTGGCCACTGAGACCATGCAGTCGTCCTCATCCAATACGATCATTCCGCCCGAACCCATCATGGACCCTGCAGCAACCAGAGTATCGAAGTCGATGGGAGTATCAAGGTGCTTTTCGCTGAGGCATCCTCCTGAAGGTCCTCCTGTTTGTACGGCCTTGAACTTTTTACCTCCCTTTATTCCCCCTCCAATTTCGAAAATTACTTCGCGAAGGGTTATTCCCATTGGGACCTCAATTAGCCCTACGTTGTTGATTTTCCCCGCGAGGGCAAAAACCTTTGTGCCCTTGGATTTTTCGGTGCCTATCGATGCAAACCATTTTGCCCCTTTGTTAATTATAACCGGTATGTTGGCATAAGTTTCCACGTTGTTAACGTTGGTAGGCATTCCCTGATATCCTTTTTGTGCAGGGAAGGGTGGTTTGAAAGTAGGTTCCCCCCGATGACCTTCCATAGAACGGATCAGTGCTGTTTCCTCACCACATACAAAAGCCCCAGCACCATAGCGCAATTCAACATCAAAACTGAACCCGCTTCCGAGAATATTTTCGCCTAATAGGCCGTATTCGCGTGCCTGTTGAATAGCAATCTTTAACCGGCTGATAGCCAATGGATATTCAGCTCTGATATATATCAATCCTTTGTTTGCTCCAATGCAATATCCATTTATTGCCATGGCTTCGAGCACACAATGTGGATCGCCCTCAAGGATTGACCTGTCCATAAATGCGCCAGGGTCGCCTTCATCGGCGTTGCAAACAACAAATTTTTGAGCTCCTGGCACGTTCCTGGCTATCTGCCATTTGATACCGGTAGGGAATCCTCCACCTCCGCGTCCACGTAAACCTGAATCAATTATTTCTTTGATAGCCTGTTCGGGTTGCATGCCAAGCAAAACCTTTCCTAATGCCTCGTACCCATCGGAAGCAAGGTATTCGTTAATGTTTTCAGGGTCGATGAGGCCGCAATTACGCAAAGCTATTCTGAGCTGCTTTTTGTAAAAACCCATTTGCTTCGAATCGGGTATCCTTTCCTTTTTAACCGGGTCTTTGTAAAGCAAACGTTCAACTTTACGGCCTTTAATTGCATGCTCGGCAACGAGTATTGGAGCATCCTTAGGTTTTACTCCAACATAAAAGGTATTGTCGGGAATAATTTTAACAATTGGACCTTGCTCGCAAAAACCAAAACAACCGGTAGTAACTACCTGTACGTCAGATTCAACTCCCTTATCCTGCACTTCCCTTTTTAATTCATCAACAAGCAAATGACTGTCGCAAACCCTGCACCCGGTACCTCCACAGACAAGCATATGCATTTTGTACTTTGCCATTACTGATTTCCTCCAAACTTTTATTAATCAATCTTTTGGTAATTCACCGGAATAATTCCATCGAGCAACTCACCGTTTTTAATATATTTTTCAATTATTTCATTGGCTTTTTTGATATTAACATAGCCAAACACCACCGGTTCCTGACCGGGGATTGTAACCTCAACGGTAGGCTCTGCAAAACAATATCCCAAGCATCCGGTCTGCGAAACAATGGCATCGATGCTCCTTTTGTCAAGCTCTTCGACAAAAAATTCCATTATATTCTTTGCTCCTGCAGCAATACCGCAGGTAGCCATTGCTATCTTAACCCTGACCAAAATCTCAGGGTTTTCGCTTTTTTCCCTCAGGGCGATTTTCGACTGAAGTTCGGCCTTCATCTTCCTCAAATCGTCCAATGATTTAATTTTTGTCATTTTTTTATCTCCTAATAAGTAAGTTGGTGTTAAAAAAAAGTTTTTAGTTCTGACTAAATTTTTCAAAATTACCGGGCTTTTATGGCTTCAAGGTTTTCATTGATCATTTCCTTAAGAATTTGTGCTACCCTTATGTCGGATATTGGTAAACCATCGAGAATCTCCAACACTTCGAAGGTGTCGAACCAGTATTGTTCATTTTCAACCTGGTGCATATAGGTAAACCTTATATTTGGGTTGGCGCCAGATAGCAAAACTACTACTCCGGCAATATCGCCCAGTGGTGGCCTGTCGATGTGCATATGACCAAAGGTTGCTAACAAGCTTGTACCTTTACCGGGTTGGGAGGTTATGGTAAGGGTGCCGCCGGTAGCTTCAGCATTTTGCTTAAGCAGCGGAATTCCTAATCCCACCTTTCGGGTTGTACGGGTTGTGAAGTATGGATCAGTAATTCGTTCTAACATTTCATTGCTCATCCCACATCCATTATCATTTATTTCGATAATAAACCTGTTGGAATGGAGTTCTTCCCTCATCAATATGTTGATATGACTTGCTCCGGCAGCAATGCTGTTTTGTGCAATATCCAAAATATGCAAAGACAAGTCCTTCATCCTTAGATTTTTTACCTTAAAATCCTTACGCTACGTTGATCAATACCGTGAAGCGCTTTATAAACCTCATCAAAACTCCGCCTCTCCATTTCAAACATTGTTAAAGTTGTTCCAATGGCATCCAAGCTATGTGCATCCGAACCGCAAATAAAAGAGTTGGAGGCGATCCAGGGATACTTTTCTTTCATTTTATCGGGGGTTGTATATCGGGTTATTTCAAATGCATCTGCAACAAATCCTCTGGGCACAAAACCCAGTTGACTGGTTATGCTATAACGCGACCTGTCTATATGAGCCGGTATAAACAATCCTCCAAGCCTGAATACCTCCTGCTGAACCTGTTCAAGGCCTTGGTTTAAGCCTGAAATCAAGAGCCTGTTTTCTGTTTCAATAATATTTTCATGTTCATCAACTACTACCTGGTAACCAAAGCGTTGTGGATCGTTCGGTATATCGGGCAAGTACCTGTCGAGATATTCCTGGAAAAATGAAAGTCTTTTAAAATCCTCAAAGAACGCAAGGCAATGTACCTCTTCGCGTGTGGTAACTTCTACCCCAAACAAAACAAAGATCCCGGCTTTCTTGGCCAGTTTGCTTATAAGTGCAACATGCCGGGTACTGTTGTGATCTGTTATTCCCAAAATATCGATGCTACGTCGGGCCGCAATCTCAACAATTTTTGCAGGACTCATTTCGAGGTCACCACAAGGCGATAAAACTGTATGCACATGCAAATCAGCCCTGAACAACTTCATTTTTTGAACAATTCGTAGAGTTTTCCTGCAATTTCAAATGTTAAGAGTGAAGTGCCAAGTATTGGAATATTTTCCTCATTGCTTTGCAGTTCAGTATCAGGTTCAGGTTTATGTTCTGATACCAGGATTACACCTGCCAGGTCCTTAAGCGAAGCTATGGCCATAACATTTTTATGAGTTTGCAGAGTGATCCATATTTGGCCTGCATCTGCATTTCCCATCACATCGCTCAGGAGATCAGAAACATAACCTCCTGTTACTTCACGATTTAATCCACCTGCGCCGCAATGTACTTTCAGCCCAAGTTTTTCAGTTACTTCTTTAACAGTCATTTTCGTTAGATTTTGATTTTCAGGCATCACCAAACTTGTCATTACCCCAAATTTGTTTTAAAATTTCCATTGATTCGCTGTAGGTCATCCAATTATTTTTTTCGTATTTTTTCTGAATGAAAATACACCGTGTAATATCTGCCTGACCCTGCACAATATCCTGGGCAAGGGCGTTGCAGGTTGGCGAACCGCACAATCCGCAATCCACATAAGGAAGCGACTTCATTAGTTCGCGAACCATTTGCATTTTGAGCATGGCTCTTTTCATATCTTCATCAAGTTTATCCATTGAGCGCGGAAGAACTTTATTAACACCAATATGCTGCAAGAGATAGTCGCGGTAATTTTCGATTGAAGCCTCATTTTTTTGAAGGTTTTCATCTACTCTTGCCCGGGTTGTTTTTCCTGCCCACTTTCGAAGCCACTCCACAGTAAAAAAGCGGTTTCCGCTGGTTAAAATACCGCCTGCACAGCTCTGGTCGCATGCACGAAGCTCAAGAAAGTCGATATCGCACTGCTCTTCGTTTTCCATCCTTTCGAGAAATTCAATCACATTGTTGGTTTCGTCAATTGCAAGCGAACGTCCAGGCATCAGCGAGGCCTCCCCTTCGGTTAGAGACCAAAGCATTTCATGAGGCTCCAGATTGACCTCAGCCTGGGGTAGGCTTGGGAATTTTCGAAGGAGCCCCTGTTTCATACTCGTGTAAACCTTGTTAAAAATAAAATCCATATTTATCACCCCGTCAATGTCAGAGAGATATCCCCCAACAGGACTTTTTACTGCTGCGATATTGGCGGCACAGGGAGTAATATAGAAAATCCCTGTTTGGTCAGGGTTTATCCCATCATCCGACAATTTTTTGCGTATAAAGGTAGCTGTTATGTCAAGAGGAGATTTTAGCAAAATCAGGTTTTCGGTAAGTGCAGGGAATCTGACCTGAATCAGCCTTACAATAGCCGGACAAAATGTAGAAATGAGTGGTTTTGTATTGCCATGGGTCTGTAAATACCCCAGCATAGAATCCTTCAATATCCTGGTGCCTTGTTCTACTTCGAATATATGAGTAAAACCAAGGTCGTGAAGTACGCTATGAATTTGGTTTACTGAAACCTTTTCGGGAAACTGCCCCAACAAAACACTCGGAACCAATGCCACTCGATAATCGTATTCAAATATTCGGCTGAAATCGTCCTGCTCAACAATGATAGCGCCAACAGGGCAGGCCATGTAACATTTTCCGCAGTCAACGCAACGGTTGTCGGTAAGGTTAGCCTTTCCTCCGTGAATGCGAATAGCCTGGGTAGGGCACACATTCATGCAATGGGAACAGCCTATGCAAACCTCCTTCCTGAACTTTAATGCGTGATGGAAATACTTTTCTGCCATAAACCTATTGCAAAAACATGGTTATTTCGAGCGTAGTTCCTTTGTTTACTTCACTAACAATTTTAAACAGATCGGCATTTTTTTTAATATTTGGCAACCCCATTCCTGCCCCAAATCCCATTTCGCGTACTTTATTACTTGCAGTAGAAAACCCTTCCTGCATTGCCTGGTCAATATCTGGAATACCAGGGCCTTCGTCAGCAAGCTTAATTCTGATAGATTGATGGTCAATATCTACATAAATGGTACCACTATAAGCGTGTGCAACAACATTAACCTCGGCTTCATAACATGCAACAACCGTGCGTTTAATAATACCCAAATCTACATTGAGTTGTTTAAGAATTTTCTTTATCTCGCTGGAAGCGAAACCTGCCTTTGTGAAGTTGCCCCCTTCAACATTATACTCAAACTGCATTATTTGAGCATTATTTTTCATCCGTAAATAATTTTTATGTTAATGTCGGATGGAACTCGCATGATGAATTTTATGGTGTGTTTGTGTTTTACAAGTCATGCTCGTTTCATTTCCATCAGAAAATGGGTTTAATGCCAGCTTGAAACAAAAGCCCACAAGTCTTAAAAACTGAATACGAGCATTCGATTATTATCAGGCCGTTTTCTCTTGCAAGCTCAAGCATTTCGGCGTTGGCCTTTTTATTGCGTGCAAGTACAACACAGTGGATATCTGACATTTCGGCAGTTCTGACGGTCGATACATTATTCAACCCTGTAATAAGCAAAACATTGTCGCTTTTAAGTGTTAGCACATCACTCATCAAATCAGAAGCACAGGCAATTTCCACTTCAAGAAAAGCCTTTTCTTCTCCGCAAAGAATTTTGGCATTGAGCAATTTAACTATTTCAAATACATTCATGCTTATGGGCAATTTAAAGACCTTTGAATTCTGCCTGCTTAAAAATCAAAATTTTGGTTGTTCAAAACATTGACAGAGTTATGATTAAAAATCTTGCGCAAAATTAACTACATAAAATCAAATACCAAAATAAGTTGTTAATTTTTTAACAGCCCTTTTTTTTAGCCTAATTAAACAAACTATAAAATTCAGGCATGCTTTTTTAATACAAGAAGAATTTAAATGCCTTTTTTGCGATAATTTATACTCATTCTAATCAACCCTCCTGATATAACTCATTTAAAATAAGAACTGAGTGCCTTAAACACCAGCAATTCCGGGCAAAGTTTCTCTAACTCGTTGGTTTGTATCAACCCTGACCCCAAGGCTGGGTTTATGGATGATACAAAAAATAGGGCTCAAGCCCTATTAGGTGTTACACTACTTTTTAGGCCGGACAAATAATTCAAAATGATACACGTCTTTTCAACTTGTGCAGAATTACTGTCAGGTCTGAGTAAATGGAAGTTTTCTCAACCACAATGTTGTCAGGCACTTTAATTGATTGCGGGGTAAAATTCCAAATGGCCTTCATTCCCCAGGCAACCAAAATATCGGCTGTTTCCTGAGCCTTTTTATCGGGAGTGGTTATAATTCCAATTCTGGCAGGAATTTTCCTTGAAAGGTCCCTAAATTCGTCAATAGCATAAACCCGCACATCATTTATAGTTGTATTAATAATCTGGGAATCGACATCGAATGCGGCCACTATTTTTAAACCGTGCTCTTTCAAACCTTCATACTTTATAAGAGCTTTGCCCAAATTGCCTACACCGAAAAGAAATGCATTTTCATTTGCTCTGTAATCAAGAAACGCCTCCAGTTTTTCGATCAATTCACCTACCTTATACCCTACTTTTGTCCTTCCTTTTACGCCAGTGTAAGCAAGATCCTTGGTAATGAGGGTTGAATCAACCTTAAATGTTTTCGCAATTTGCCCCGAAGATATCAACTCAATTTTACTTGCATTGATCGCCTTAAAATAGCTTAGATAGCCCGGAAGGCGCCGAAGCGTTGGCTCTGGCACAATCACAGATTCAATTGGTTGTAGCTTTTTAGTGGATATGTTCATTTTTCAAGGCAGAATTTAATTGTTATTGCAAGCTGACCTATGGCATACCTTTTTCAAAAATTGTATCAGGTTTTGAATGCAGAAAATCCTGACCTTAATAAAGATCGATTTCTTCAATGCAAAAATATAAATTTTAACAATTTTCCAAATAAAATTAATTTGTTTTGTTAAATTATTAACAACATAATTTTCGATCTTGCTAAAAATCAGACTTTTTATTTTCAATTCAATTGATTCGAAATATAAAACCGGACAAAAATAACGTGCAAGCCAACAATATTAAAGAAACTATTCGGCTTAAAAATTCATTTAAAACAGGTTATTAATGGATTATTTCCTTAGTATGGCTCAAACATTTATCTGGGGCATACCTGAAATATTCCATTTTCATTGTTGGTTATGATTTCAGTTTAATGTCTTTTTCTCGGATAATAGTGAGTATGCAGCAAATCATGTGACCTGTGGCCTAAAGGTTCATGCAGGAACTTCTCGTATATCTCCATTACCTCAGGGTTTTCGTGCGACTTGCGCAATGTCATTTTTTCATCTTCTTCGTAAATTCCGGCAGCACGTTTTTTTCTAATTTCCATGCTGGTAGGTATTGGCTGGCCACCGCCTCCAATACATCCACTCGGACAAGCCATCACTTCTACAAAATGAAAACCGGTATTTCCATTGCGAATGCGGTCAACTAAAACTTTGGCATTAACGAGCCCATGCGCAATGGCCACCTTCAACTCCACACCTTCAAGAAACTGCCATTCAGGTTTTGTATCCTTGATTTTGATGGTGGTTTCCTTTACTCCTTCCATACCTCTAACAGGGCGAATATTGAGGTTTGTGAAAGGTACCTCACGGCCTGTAACAACTTCATAGGCAGTGCGAAGAGCTGCTTCCATCACCCCGCCTGTTGTTCCAAATATTACTCCGGCACCTGTCGATTCTCCAAGTATGCTGTCGAAGCTTTCAGGCTCAAGTTTATTGAAATCTATGCCTGCCTGACGAATCATCATTCCCAACTCGCGTGTAGTAATTACAAAGTCAACGTCTTTATAGCCGCTTCCGCGCATTTCGGGTCGTTCGGCCTCAAATTTTTTGGCAGTGCATGGCATGATTGATACTACAATCATATCAGCAGGATTTTTGTTTACCTTTTCAGCATAATAAGTTTTGGCCAAAGGACCAAACATCTGTTGCGGTGATTTGCAGGTTGAAAGATTTTTAAGCAGGTCGGGGTACAAATGTTCCATAAACTTGATCCAGCCCGGCGAGCAACTTGTCATCATCGGTAAGGCTACCTCATTTCCGTTGAGCAGGGCTTCACGGAGCCTGTTCAGAAGTTCATGCCCTTCTTCAAGTATAGTAAGGTCGGCAGTAAAATCAGTATCAAGTACCTTATCGAACCCAAGCCTACGCAGTGCAGCCACCATTTTGCCCGTAACCCGGGTTCCGGGTTCAAGGCCAAACTCTTCGCCGATGGCTACACGTGTTGCAGGAGCGGTTTGTACAACAACAAATTTCGAGGGGTCGTAAATAACATCGAATACTTGATCAATGTAAGTACGCTCTGTAAGAGCCGCTGTCGGGCACCGGTTAATACACTGTCCGCAGGTTGTGCAAACAACGTCGTTCATGGGTTTAGACAAAAAGGTGGAAATCCGCATTTGGTTGCCCTTATTCGAAACCGCAAGGGCGCTAACTGCCTGCATATCCTTGCATGTTCTGACGCATCGCTGGCATCGTATGCACTTGCTGTCGTCCTTTACGATTGATGGGCTTGAAATATCCAGCACTTTGTCTCTTTCCTTCACCAGGTCTAAGAAAAGATGGTCGCCTATTCGATATTCATTTGAAATAGCCTGCAATTCGCAGTACCCATTCTTGAAACACTTAGTGCAATCGGCATTATGCTCTGAAAGGAGCAATTCTACAATATGCTTTCGCGCTTGCCTCACCTTCATGCTGTTGGTCTGAATATCCATGCCCTCACCCACGGGGGTAGCACATGCAGCAGGAAGCAGCCTTGAGCCTTTCAATTCTACCACGCAAATCCGGCAATTTCCGGCTACACACAAATCTTCATGATGACACAGGGTTGGTAAATTGAAATTCAGTTTCCTTGCCGCTTCCAGAATGGTAGTGCCTTCGTCGGCCGCAACGGAAATATTGTTAATTTTCAGGTTCACTTTAAATTTACTCATAGTAATTTCTCCTTAATGTCCTAACACTTAAGTAACCGGACTAGTAAATGATTTCTTCGCGAAAATTGTTGATGATTGAGTTGAATGGATTTCCCGCAGATTGGCCTAATCCACATTTTGAGGCAATTTTCATGGTTTCGGAAAGCTTTTGCAAAGTTTCCAGATAGGCTGGTGGTTTAATACCTTTCTTAACAGCTTCAATTCCTTTTAATAGTTGCTGGCAGCCTACCCTGCATGGCGAACATTGCCCGCAAGATTCCTCTTCAAAAAATTCGAGATAATCATGCAGAATATTGTACATTGACCGGGTACTATTAAAAAGCATCATGGAGCCTCCTGTAGGGATACCCTCAAAACCGATAACCGTTTCCTTAAAGTGTTTGCGGGCGACGCAAAACCCCGAAGCCCCGCCAATCTGAACAGCCTTTGTATCACCATCGCCAAATTCGTTAACAAAATCTTCGAGCGTCATACCCAGTTCCAACTCGTAAATGCCTGCAGTCGGAGTGTCGCCCGAAATGCTGAATACTTTAGAACCTCTCGAATCGAATGTGCCAAGGTCTTTGAACGTTTTTGGGCCCAGATGGGCAATCATAAGGGCAAACACCAGGGTTTCGACATTATTAATCGACGTTGGCTTTCCAAGGTATCCGTGCGATGTAGGAAATGGAGGTTTGTTTCGGGGTTCGCCGCGATGCCCTTCCATCGATTCCATAAGAGCTGTTTCTTCTCCACAAACATAGGCCCCACTCCCGGAACGAACAAATATTGAAAAATCGAAACGTCGATCTTTCATTTGCTTGTTGAATTCCTTGATTTTTTGGTGTAGCATTGGCAACAGGAAATTATACTCTGCGCGCAGATAAATATAACCTTCGCTTGCTCCAAGAGCCTTCCCGCAAAGCGCCATTCCAGCAAATACCTTCTCGGGAACCTGGGTAAGTATTTCCCTGTCTTTGAATGTTCCGGGCTCGCCTTCGTCGGCATTACATATCACGTATTTCTGATCAGCCTCTTCGTTTTTAGCAAATTTCCACTTCAGTCCGGTCGGAAATCCAGCGCCGCCCCTGCCCCTAAGACCCGAGTCGATAACGTCGAGTATAATTTCATCGCTGGTTCTCTTAAGAGATTTATCGATTATGGCAAGATGATCGACTTTATCGAAAATGAGGTCAACCTTTTTTATTTTATTGTTCATTGCTTCATTGGTTTTGATGTTTGCGCATTTACTTGCCCCTTGATTGCTTACATATTTTACCTATTTCCGGTAAACAGTAACCTGATTGGTCATTTAAGATCAGGTTGCAATTTAATTTTTGAGGGGTTTTAAAGTTTTATTTCGTTTTTTTTAAAAATTCCTGCACAACCTCAACGGCCTTTACTGGCGTAATCTCCGGATATACTTCGTCGTTTACCAGCATTACAGGGCCTTTGTGGCACCAGCCAAGGCAGTTGGCCTGAAGCAAACTGAATTTCCCGTCGGTGGTAGTTCCACCAAGCTTAATTTTTAGCTGGTCTTCAAGCGTACGGATAACGGCATCCTTCCCTTTCATGTGGCAGGTGATGGTTTTGCAAACACGAATAATGTTTTTACCTCTTGGGACCGTATCAAGAAAGGTGTAGAATGAGGCCGTTCCATATACATCGGCAGTACTCAGGTCGAGTTCGTGAGCTATTGCTACCATAGCCTCCTCCGAAAGATACCTCTCAGACTTTACCAAACCCTGCAAAATGGGCATCAGGCTGTTTCGCCTTCGGCCATGCAAATCAGCTAATTCTTTGACAAATTCATCAATTTTAGTCATTTGAACTCAGTTTAATTGTCGTTGTTATTATGCTTATACACTTGAAAAGTGAATAAGGGCTCAAATATACCATGATGTTTTTAAATAAATATTTTTTTCTTTAATAATTTTTAAAAAATCAGCTAATTTAGAACAAAACTAAATAATGGTTTCTTTAAACGCTTGCATTATGTTGAATTTCATTGCTTTAAGGAATTTATATTCATCTTTCTTTATGAAGTTCTACTTTAGAAAAGAATCTAAGCGACTTCCCTGAGCAAATTGAATTAGATTTGTTAAGAAATCTTTCGTTGTATGGAAAACCAGTATAAAAACAGGTATTTCATCTGGCTGAGTTTTGACGGAACCAACTACCAGGGTTGGCAAAAACAGCCAGGTTCGCCAACCGTTCAGCAGAAACTTGACAATGCCCTCTCGCTTTTGCTCAGGGAAGCAATTGAAACCACCGGCGCCGGACGTACTGATTCAGGCGTTCATGCAAGGTCATTTGTGGCCCATTTTGACGCACGTATTGCCCCAGCCGAAATAAATACGAACCAGCTCATCCATAAATTAAACCGGTTTCTTCCTTACGATGTGAGCATTATCAAAATTGAGCCTGTTAAACCTGGTGTACATGCCAGGTTCAGCGCCATAAGCCGAACCTATCATTATTTCATTTGCAGGTATAAGGACCCGTTTCAACGGGGTCGTGCATGGATGTTCGACCGGGCGCTAAACGTGGATGCTATGCAACAGGCTTCAAACCTGTTGTTGAATTATACTGATTTTGAATGTTTTTCAAAAACAAATTCGCAGGTAAAAACTTTTTTGTGCAGGGTTACGTCGGCACACTGGGAGTTGGATGGCCACATGCTGAAGTTCGAAATATCTGCCGACAGGTTTTTGCGTAATAT
The DNA here is from genome assembly GCA_035477635.1 of Bacteroidales bacterium. Lineage (GTDB taxonomy): Bacteria > Bacteroidota > Bacteroidia > Bacteroidales > UBA7960 > UBA7960. The sequence continues at coordinate 15,219 of DATIKK010000014.1, forward strand.
GGTACGGGCTATTGTAGGTACTCTGGTTGGGGTGGGATTAGGCAAACTCACACCAAATGACTTTGCTGCAATTATCGAGAGTAGAGACCGCAGGAAGGCTGGGGTTTCGGCGCCTGCGTGCGGACTTTTTCTGTCAGAAATCTGTTATCAGGCTGGTTACAATTATGGGTGATTTTTCGAATTAGTGATCTTAAAAGAAAAAATCCGAACAAACAGGCTTGTCAGGTAGGTTAAAAATCGTTGAATAAAAGAATTTCCAACCCTTGAGGCATTTGCATCCTTTATTACAGGCTTGTTTTTCGGTTTCAAGGCAATCTTGTTTGTGCCAAGCAGAAACCCGTAAGGTTCCATACCCGGAATGACATCAAAGATTACTTTAAGGATGGCCATGCCTGGAATGAACAGGATCATTCCGGCTAATCCCCAAATAAAATTTCCGACAAACAAGGCTACTATCGTCATAAATGGATTCATTGAAACTTTGCTTCCTACAATTTTCGGAGTAAGGAAATTACCTTCGATGTTTTGAATAATGTAAAATGCCAGAAAAACACCTACTGGGTACCATAACGAGTCTTTTGTCAAGAGAGCAAAAGTTATAGGGAGGGTTGCACCTATGAAAGGACCAACGTAAGGAATCACGTTAAGCAATGCGGCAAACAGGGCAAAGAAAAGCGCATGGCGTATTCCAAGGCTGTAGAGAGTTATACTGTTGAGGATTGAGAGAATAATAATCACGATGAACATCCCCACTATGTAATTTCTAACAACTCCTTTAACTTTTTCAACAACCTCAGAAACTGTTGGTCGGTATTGTTCCTTAAAAACCATCAGCACAAATTGCAGGAGGAAGCGTCTGAAATACAGGAAGAGAAAGATATATACCGGAAAAATCAAAAGCATGGTGAGCGATGTAATTGTTGCAATAGCTCCCTCGGTTATTGCTGCCATATTCACCGAAAAATAATTTGCAATTGATTCCTGTATGTTACCTGGTTGTATTGGAAGAACACCTTCGATATACCTTTCAATGAACTGATTGATGTCTTCCATTATCTGCAAAATACGCTGTTCAATAATGCCAACTTCGCCGGCAAGCCCTACCACCTGATTGTACATTACATAACCAAGAGCGCCCAAAAAGGCAAGCAACAACAACACACTCAGTATATCAGAAAGAACCCTGGGCAGTTTACGTTTTTCGAACCATCCGGCAAGCGGGCTAATAGCCACTGCAAGAAGGCCTGAGATCAACAGTGGCACCAATACCGATTTGGCAACCTTCATTACAAAAACAACCAGAACAATACCCAGGAGAATCGTTACCAGTTTGGCATATAGAGGCAGTTTTACAGTCATATTTCAAAATTTTGATTTTTTAATCTTGAGCAAACAAAGGAGGCCGATTCAAATGATGTCCGGTATATTTTTGCCAGGCTGCAGCCAAAGCTACTAATTTTCCTTCGTCAAAAAGGTTGCCAATAAAGGAAATACTGACAGGATTTCCGTTGCTGTCGAATCCATTTGGCATAACCAGACAAGGATGGCCCGTAAGGTTGGTAACCAGAAGTTGATTCCCGCCAAATGAAGGCGTAACTATAACATCGTACTGGCTGAAAAGTTGGTTAACTCGTTCAATTAGTTTGGTTCTTATGCGGTTGGCGTTAATATACTCAGCGGCAGGAATAAACCGGGAGGTACGAAAAATATTAGGCCAGGAGTTCTGGCCTTGCGATACAAGCATACTATCCCGTCCCGAAACAGTTAGTTCATCGAACGCTGCCGATGCCTCAGCGCTTAAAATAATTCTCATGGCCTGGACCGGAAATGGCATATCCCATTGCACCTCACTGAGTTCAAATCCCATGTTTCTCAAATCCTCAAGCACTTGCTGGTCATTAGGTTTGCTTTGGTAATCAGCTTCAAAGAAAGACTTGATGTAACCCACTCTGAGATTTTTCAGGTTATAGTCATCCGGAATGAAAAAACCAGCATCAACCGTAGTTGGGTCCTCCGGATCGTATCCCATTATAGCCTGAAGTACAATAGCGCAATCTTCGGCGCTTCTCGACATAGGTCCGATTTTGTCCAAACTCCAGCTCAATGTCATGGCCCCGTTCCGGCTAACCCTTCCGAAAGTTGGCCTTAATCCGGTAACCCCATTCCGTGTTGCAGGAGATACAATACTCCCTAAGGTTTCTGAGCCTATTGCAAAAGGAAGCAAGCCTGCTGCAACTACTGAACCTGACCCGGCAGAGGAACCGCTGGAACCCTGCGAAAGATTCCAGGGATTTTTTGTCTGACCTCCAAACCAGATGTCGCCCATGGCAAGTTCACCCAGACTAAGCTTGGCCAAAAGAATTGCCCCTGCCTTGTCGAGCCGGTGTACCACGGTTGCTGTATTGTTGATTTTTTGATTTTTGAAAGGGGCGGCGCCCCATGTTGTGTAATATCCCTCAACAGCCAGCAAATCCTTTGCGCCATAGGGAATTCCATGCAAAATACCACGATACCTGCCCTGAACAATTTCGCGGTCGGCCTGCCTGGCGCTAGCCAAAGCACGTTCGCGGGTAATAACTACAACAGCTTTTAAGGTGTCGGCTTTTTTTTCAAGCCTTGAAAGAAAAAATTCAGTCAATTCTTCAACAGAAATTTTCCTGTGTTTAATCAACGAGGCCAATTCGGGAATAGAAAACCAGGCCAGTTCATTTAAATCAGCAGGGAGAGAAACGTTGTCAGGTATTTTCCAGGCATGAGGATTACCTTTGGCCGGAGGCAGAAAGCCTTCCGGGAACGGGTTAAACACCAGGGCCGGCAAAACCTCGTTGGGCAGTCCAAATGAGCGTATCTCGCCATATGCCTGAAGGTTAATTTCCAGGCCTCTAAGCATTTTTTCGTGCTGACTGTCATTAAACTTAAGGCCAAGCAATTTTTCGGCCTGCATGATCATGTAGCCTGTAATAGGATTGTCGGTTCGCGCTGCAACAAATCCCAAAAAAAAGGAAGTGATCAGCAATATGAAAAAAAATATTTTACGGTTCATTGGGCTTAAGGTTAGATAAATTCACAGAAAAGAATTGGCAGCGTTATTAAAAAAACCACTTTGGCGGGTAAATTTGTCAATGCTACAAGGGCATAAAAAGAGAGAAGTTTGCGAATCCACTTTGGGTAATTGGATGCTAATGTAAAAATTAAACCTGAAAATTTTTCAAAAATGGTTGCCTAAATCGATTTACCTGCTATTTTTGGGGACCTAAAACCGTTAGATCAATGAATGTACCTCTTCAAAAAAACAATGACTTTGCCAGATTTGTTTCATGGGCTGTCCTTTTTGCAACTATTATAATCTGGACTTCATGTACTCCTGTTTCATATAAAGAATTCAAACTATCTGACCATTGGCAGTTTCGCCAAGCCGACGAAAACACCTGGCTAAGGGCGAGTGTTCCCGGCACTGTGCATGCTGACCTGTTGAACCTCGGGCTAATACCAGACCCATTCATAGGAATGAATGACACATTGGTGCAATGGGTTGAAAGAGTGGACTGGGAGTACAAAACCCACTTCAGGGTTCCGCGTTCGGTTAGAAATATGGATGCTGTCAAGCTTAAGTTTGAAGGGCTTGACACCTACGCAGATGTTTTTCTTAATGGTCATAAAATTCTCGAAGCATCGAACATGTTTCTTGGCTATGAAGTTGACGTGAAAGACTTTCTAACAGGAGGAAGGAACGAACTGGTAGTATATTTTCACTCTCCGGTAAAAAGGGGGCTTGAGAAAAAGAATAAGGTGCCATATATCTTACAGGCCACCAGCGAGCAGGCACCGGAAGAAAAGCGGACAAGTATTTTCACCCGTAAAGCGCCTTTTCAATATGGCTGGGACTGGGCTCCAAGGTTGGTAACCAGCGGAATTTGGCGTCCGGTTACTCTAAAAGCATGGAACCAGGCCCGTATTATATACCCATACCTTGCAACGGATTCAATTTTAAACGATACTGCATTCGTTACAATGGATGTTATGCTTGAAGTTATATCTCCCGGCGACTATACCCTGATTACCAGTATGAATGGGATAGAAAAAGGCAGGATTAACCTGGAGGGGTTAGAACCAGGAGAGCATCAGGTCAACCAGAATATCAGGATTGTGGAACCTGAACTTTGGTGGCCCAACGGGTTGGGAGAGCCTGCGCTTCAAGATATTGAATTTATTTTGGAAAGAGTTGGCCGACAAATTGACTCTTACAGCCTCGAATTCGGTATTCGCACCGTAAGGTTGGTGCAACAACCCGATACAGCAGGAGCAAGTTTTTACTTCGAGGTGAACGGGATTCCGGTTTTTATGAAAGGAGCCAACGTTATCCCACCAGACCCTCTTTTGAGCCGTGATATGGAAAAAACATACCGCCGTATAATAAGCGATGCCGTTGCTGCCAATATGAATATGCTTCGCGTATGGGGAGGGGGTATTTACAAAGATGAGATTTTTTATCAGCTATGCGACCAGAGTGGATTACTTGTGTGGCAGGATTTTATTTTTGCCTGCGCAATACAGCCAGGTGATGAAGCTCACCTGGAAAATATCAGGCGTGAAGCCGAATACAACGTTAAGAGGTTGCGTAACCATGCCAGCCTTGCCATATGGTGCGGCAATAACGAGAACCTTACAGCCTGGTATCGTTGGGGATGGCGCGACCTTTATACCCCAGAACAGGCGGAATTTATCTGGAGAACCTACGAAAGAATTTTTCATGAAATTCTGCCTCAGGCCGTGGCAACATACGACCCCAAAACGGCATACCACTCGTCTTCGCCGTCTTCAATCAACAATACCGTATCAGATCGCAGGTCGGGCAACGAACATGACTGGACAATCTGGTTTGCCCATGCCCCTTTAGCCAATTATGCGCAAAACCTTCCCCGTTTTGTAACCGAATTCGGAATGCAGTCCATACCGAAGCCTGAAACGGTTGCTTATTTTGCAGGCAAAGAAGTAACTGATATTTTTTCGCCAATCATTGACCACAGGCAACGAAGCCGTATGGACTGGCACCTGCCGGGATATTCGAGCAATAATGTGATTAAATTTTATGCAGAGCGTTATTTTCCTGAAACAGGGTCGTTCGATGAACTGGCCTTTGTGAGCCGGCTTGTTCAGGCAAAAGGGTACAAAACAGCTATCGAGGCGCACCGGCGCAACATGCCTCATTGCATGGGTTCTCTCTACTGGCAGATTAACGATTGCTGGCCTACTATCTCATGGTCAACTGTTGACTTTTTTGGAAATTGGAAACCTTCCCATTACGCAGTACGTAACTCCAATGAGGCAGTTATTGCCAGTCCGGTTTTGGAAGACGGACAACTTAAAGTATATGTGGTATCTGATTTTCTCGAGAAAGAAAATGCAAATCTGATGCTTACCCTGATAGATATGGAGGGAAATATATTGATGCAAAAGGATTTTGACTTAATAGTCCTTCCAAATCTCAGCCAGATTGTTTTTTCTGAATACCTTTCGGGCATAACAGGGATCCAGACAAAAGAATGGGCTTTAATTACCAGACTTACAGGCGAGGGAATCGGGCATGAAAATATCCTTTATCCGGTAAAACCAGGAGAAATGGAATTGGAACCAGCACCGGTAAGGTACAGGGTAATAGAAGAAAGCGGCGTGTACAAAATCGAAATGGTTTCGGATAAACTTATCAAGGGGCTTTCGGTCGAATCTGAAAACGATCAGGTGCGATTTTGCGACAATTACTTCGATCTGCTTCCAGGCATTCCGAAAATTATTACAACCGGCCTGCAAAATCCGGGCACGCTGCAATTTAAAAGTTTGAACAGTATCAGGGCAGGTGAGGCGCAACAGGCCATAAAAAATTGACAAAAATTTATGATTTTGGTTTAGCCCGTAGGTCTCCAATTTCAAAAGAATTTAACTCTTTCAAAAACAATTTGCCCAAAGGGCATTAACAAGAATTCAGGCAAACAGCCCGCGTACAGTGGTTTTAAAAACTCTGTTTTAAAACACAGGCTCCTTAATAAATCAACAACCGGGGCAAGCCCGGTTGCTTATTTATCTTACACCAATTCGGTAGGTAAATTTTGCCAGGAAGATATTGGTTCCTTTTCGGGTAAAAAGGTCGCCCACATCGTTGAAAAAGTCCATATTTCCATTGGGGTCGTGGCCGCTGCGGTTTTGACTCCAGACCAAATATACTGACGAGCCAGGGCTGTATTCCCATCTGACCACCAGATTAGAAAGAAACTCCCTGAAACGGAAATCGGGGTTGCTAAAGCTGTAATCAACCGTACCATTAATATCTTCGTCAACACTGAAAACCTGGTTAGCAAATTGAATCTGGTTTTCGTTAAATACATGAAAACGGCTCCTGAACTGCTCGGCCAGGGGATTTGTAATAAACTTAAAATCAGAATAATTACCAACAGCTACAAAAGGCTGTCCCCAGTATTGTAGGGTGAGTCCTGGTCTGAGTGTAAAATTGACCCTTACCGATAAACTCACTACCTGCTGTTCGAAACTGCCAAGCAGGTACCTGGGCTGCCCGTTGAAAGTAGCCTGCCTTACATATTGCAATTCGCTGAACTGTGAATTATATGCGGGCTGAAGTGATAAATTAAGATTATCGGTTGGCTTAAAGGTAAAATTAGGAGATATCCTGAAGTTCCGATGATAATCTTCAGCTCCAAATCCAAGGTTGGTTTGAAGTCGTGCCACAAATTTTTTACGGTTATCGGTGCCAAACCCGAGCCAGCCGCTGGCTACTCCCGGTATTTTTAATGCAGGTCCACCCCGCAAATGGCTTGTCGAGGTAATAGCTGAATTTACCTCAATTCCTCCAAACGCACTCCAGAAATTTTCAAAACTCATAAACCCGTTAATATTTGCTCCCGTTACAATGGACAATCCATCGAAATTCAACAGGTTGAATGCCGAAATGTTGATATTGTAGTTGCGGTATATTCCTTTGGGATTCCATTGATTGAATCCTGCATATGCAATGGAAATTATTTGATCTGCTTCGCGCATATATCCAAGATCGTTAATTTCAAACTCAGGGGATTTCCAAAGCATTACGGTACCGTAGCCCCAATGCCCTCCGCCAATCCTTCCTAAATGGACTCTGCCTCCGGTACCGGTAAGGCTGGTACGCATTGGATCCAACTCGAGATGGTCAGCGTCGGGTCGTTGAAAATACCGGGCCGAGGACCTTTGCGATTGCAATATTACCGCCTCGCTACCTGTTACATGGCTCATGGCTGCATTAACATTAAACATCCATGTCCGGTTTCCAAAGAATTGGGTAAAATCAATACCGCCGGAAAAAGCATTGCTGTGCATTTGCGCCGAGAGCAGCTCACTATGCTGGCGATTTACACTTGTAACCATTCCACCCAAAAGGGTATTTCCCTCGTTAAAATCTTGCCGTACCCTCCCGATAAAAAAGTTAGTCAAAGGCTCGACCAATTCAAAAGAACGTACCCCGTTCAGGTCTATTTCGGCATGTTCTTCGGCTGTAACTGATTGTATAAGAGCAACCGAAAGGCCATTTTCTGTTCTGCCGGTTACTTTTGCAGCGCCTATAATACTGGTAAACGAGGGAACATCTGTAAAGGCTCCCGTGGCAGGACTTATACGCCCCCTGGGCTGCCGGCCAATCCGGCGCGAATAAAAGAGGTTGTCATTGCCTATGCCGCCATCTCCTATCCCAATTGGAAAACTTGAAATGTCCCTTCCTTCGATAAAAAAAGGCCTTTTCTCCTCAAAAAATGTTTCAAAAGCAGTAAGATTTACCTCCGAAGGGTCGGCCTCCACCTGACCAAAGTCAGGATTGAGGGTCAGATCGAGGGTAAAATTATTTGTTAACCCGATTTTGGCATCAAGGCCCACATTGGCGAAGCGATCGGTGCCCGGCTTAAATGGGTTTCCATCAACGGTTGGATAAGTCGAAAAAGAAGCCACAGTGTATGGCGTCAGGTCAAAAATGGTTCGGGGTTCAAGATTTTCGATCCCTTTAAGGTAGCCGCTATGCCTTACCAAACCTGTAGCCTCTTTGGGGATATGATTCCACAGGCTCATTTCCCTGCGGCGGTAAATATTTCGCATAACCTGCAAACCCCATACTGCATCACCATGCTTTTTGAATCGAAGCTGGCTTAGGGGAATTCGCATTTCGGCAACCCACCCCGTATCATTTTTACTGGTTCTAACCCACCAGTTAGGATCCCATGTGGGGTCTTCATCCTGACCATCGTTCAAAAAAACCTGATCTATTTTTATTCCGCCAGCGGTTACACCGAAAATAAATGCAGTCCTCTGATCAAAAAAACTGTCGAAGGCAATAGCAACGACGTCTCCGTCTTCCTGGTCGCGCCTTGTCAAACGCGCAACGATACTGTCGGGGCTTGAATCAAGTGCTATAATTGCAACAAAAAGATTATTGTCGTCGAATAAAATCTTAAAGTAGGTTTTTTGTGATGCCTCCAGACCATTAAAAGGCTCGTATTGCGTAAATACTCCCTCCCAGGTTCCTTGCTGCCAAGCTTCTTCATCCAAAATGCCATCGATTAAAGGTTGTGATCCTGAGAAGCGCTCCACCTGATATTCCCTTTTCGACCAGTCGTCGGCAAATGAATAGCCAGAAAACATTATTATGATAGACAAAAAACATACAGCTCTCATTGATGAAAATTTTGAAAAAGTAATTTTAGTTGTTACAGGTTAGCCCTTTAATCATATCATTATTTATTCATAACCACGCCATTGTTTGACGGGTGTATCACATTATTTGTTACAGGGAATTTATTTTTTTGGAAATACCATTTGGCAAGGAACCTTCAACTCCGGAGATGGCGGGCTATTGCTGACTAATGGCTTTTGTCATCAATACACTGAAGAATAAGGCTTTTCAATCCTTCCAGTTCGATAGGTTTAGAAACATGTCCGTTGCAGCCAGCCTCAATGGCTTTTCCCGGGTCTCCGTGCAAGGCAAAAGCTGTTTGGGCAATAATGATTACATCCTTATTGAATTCCCTAATGTACCGGGTTGCTTCATATCCATTCATTTCGGGCATACTTATATCCATCAGAATCAGGTCAACATCGGGATTCTCCAATGCCAATTCAACCGTCTCCTTACCGTTCGATGCAGATAGAATTTCCTTCGCCATAGGTTTCAGGGTTCTTTCGAGTAGCGAAACTGTGGCTGAATCGTCATCGGCTATAAGTACCTTGAGTTTTAAATCAAAATTTGACCTTTTCTTGCGTGATGATTTTTTTTGTGCAATATTGGGTAATGGTACCCCTTTGACCGGCAGATTAAAGTAGAATGTTGATCCTTTGCCAGGTTTGCTTTCAACCCAGATAGCGCCTCCCATCATTTCAACATACGACTTGGCTATAGCCAGGCCTAATCCTGCTCCCTGATAAGCCTGGCGGTTTTCGGAGTCGGCCTGTACAAATCTTTCAAAAATAGCTTGTTGCCTGTGGAGTGGTATTCCAACTCCGCTGTCTTTAACATAGAAAGTCAGTGTTTCGCTAGTTCTTTCATAGCCAATTTGAACATAGCCTTTTTGAGTGAATTTAACTGCGTTTTGCAAAAGATTCGAAAGAACGGCATGAAACTTCAGGTTGTCAGTTACAATGTTTGCCTGGTCATTGGGCAATGGAGCGAAATAGCTGATTTCAAGCCTTTTGCGTTCGATTTCGGGCTTAAAGAAATTATATAATTCCACAAGTTGATCATTAATATTTACTGTGCTCAATTCCAAATCCATAATTCCAGCCTCAACTTTCGATACATCAATCAGGTCGTTCACAGTTTTAAGGAGCCTTTGTCCGGATTTTCGAATTATATCAATAAAAATTTGTTTTTCACTATCTGTAAGATCTGGTTCTTTGAGCAAATCTGAAAAACCCAGAATGCCATTCATAGGAGTACGTATCTCGTGGCTCATATTAGCCAGGAAAGCCGTTTTTAATTTATTGGATTCTTCGGCTTTTTCCTTGGCAAGAATGAGTTGCTCCATAATCCTTTTCTGAACAGTAATATCGTTTATATAGCCCCTGATTTGAATAAGATTTCCTTTATAATCAAACTCTCCGCTGGCATTTATCACTGCATGGATATTTGCTCCCTGCCTCGAAACAAAGTCTAACTCATAGTTACTTACTTTTCCAAGTTTTTTTAATTCAGAAAGAAAAATTTCCCGATGGGATTTATTCTTATAAAGTTCAGATACTGAAGTTTTATATGCTTCCTCTTTTGATGAAAATCCAAACAATTTTAGATAGGTGTCGTTGCATAAAAAGAGCATGCCATCGGGCGAGGAAATATAATCGGCCGAAATATCTTCTTCAAAAAATGTAAGAAGGCGATCCCTGTTCCTAATTATTTCTTCCTGGGCAGTTTTCCTTTCAGTAATATCTTCAATATAACCTTCGAGATACAAAACCTGTCCTTTGTTGTCGTAAACCGGCTGGCCCCGCTCCCAAACCCATCTGATTTCTCCATTGGACTTACGAATTTTATACTCATGCTCAAAAACCTTTTTCTCAGCAACAACATATTGCCATTTTTCCCATATGGGCTGGTGAAATTCTTCAAGTATAATGTCGTTGTAAGAAATGGTTTTATTATCAATTAAATCCTCGGGCTGGTAACCGGTAATTGTATAACAGGCCTGGCTTATGAAATGAGTGGTCCAATGGCGATCGAAAGCCTGGCGGTAGGCCATTCCCGGAAGGCTGGCCACCAAAGTAGCAAAAATCCTTTCACGCTCTTTCAGGTCTTCTTCCGCCTTTTTGCGTTCAGTGATATCGGTGTTGGAACCAACTATTGCAACAACCTTAGCATCTTCAACAACCGGAGCCTCATTTATTTCTACCCAAACCCTGCTGCCGTTTTTATGTATAAGTTCCAATTCGTATGGCGGTTGCGGCTGCCCTGTTTCTATGGCCCTTTGGGTTGACTCTAACCCCAGATTATTAATTGGGTTGTCGGACAAAAATTTTGTCCAATTTCCCATGGCTTCGGCAACTTCATAACCCAAGAGGTTTTTAATTTGCGGGCTATAATAAATTCCATTGCCATTAATATCGTGTGAGTAAAAGGTATTGGTGCTATTCTCTATAATATACCGGAGCTTTTTCTCACTTTCGGCAAGAGCCTGCGCTTTTTGATACCTCTCGGTTACGTCAGAAAAAACCATGACCACTCCTTCTATTTCTCCACCGATACCTAAAATCGGGGCTGCGCTGTCAGCAATATTATATTCCGCACCGTTTTTCGAAATCAGAACAGTATGGTTTGAAAGTCCAACCACTTTTCCTGTTGTCACAACTTTTCTTATGGGATTTTCGGCAGCCTTGCGGGTATCGGCATTCACTATGCAAAAAATTTCCATCAACGGACGGCCTATGGCTTCGTTCAGCGTCCAGCCGCAAAGGTTTTCGGCTACCGGATTCATGTTTACCACAAACCCGCTGAGGTCGGTTGCTATTACTCCATCGCCTATCGAATTGAGCGTAACCGACAGGTTCTCCTGGCTCTTCCTTAATTCTTCCAATGCCTCCTTTTGTTCGGTAATATCCTCATAAATGCCAACAATCCCGGCAATTTTATTCTGTACGTCAAAAAAAGGAGCCTTTACCTTGTGAAACCACCTTTCGGTGTTTTGAACCATTTGTTTTTCAATCAAATCTTTCATTATGGCCGATTCCATAATCTGTTTATCGTCGGCCTTGCAAGAATCAGCCTGTTCGGGAGGATAAAGATCAAAGTCGGTTTTTCCGGCAATTTCTTCTATCGAAATTCCGCAATCGACAGCAAAGGCCTTATTACAGGTAATATACCTGGAATCACGGTCTTTTATGTAAATTTTCTGAGGGAAAAAGTCGAGAATCCGTGAATTGAAAAAAGTAGCCTGGGTTCTATAGTCAGTAACCTGACCCTGCAATTGGTCTTTGCCTTCAAATCTTTTTAGCCTTTCTTTTAATTCTTCGTTTTCGCGTTGAAGTTGCTTAAAGGCACTGACAATATCCGGCATAAATTTATCAGCAGCGTTTTCCAATGTTCGTGTTTTTTTACGTTGAAATTCAGATGATTCTGGCATTAATTTTTCCGGATAATCTTTCTAAAAAAATTTAGGACGGTAAACAACCATAACTCTTAAGCAAAAGTAAATCTTCAATGCGATATAGTCAAGAAAAATATGGATTATGATAATATCTGGATGGATTTTATTTAGTCTTGATTAATATGGTTTCGAATCAGCCTTGTCAAGGTATCTCTGTTTAAAGGTTTGTTTATAAAATCAGTACATCCAGCGTTGAAAGCTTTTTCTCTGTCGGAGGGTTGCACCAATGCCGTTTGTACAATTATTACCACATGCTTGTTTTGTTCGCGTATATTTCTTGTAGCCTCATAACCATCCATTTCTGGCATAAGTATGTCCATCAATACTAACTGAATATCGGGTCGGAGCCGAAATTTTTCAACTGCTTCATGCCCATTTTTTGCAACTATAATTTCGGATGCTAAATTCCGCAACATTTTTTTCAACATTAATACAGCGAAATCGTCATCTTCGGCTATCAAAATCGTCATCCTAAAAATCATTTTATTTTTTATTTAACGTAACTTTCAACCTAAAGTTTCAGAAAACTTTAGCACAAAAAATTTTTCATACGATAGAATTGCTGCAAAATCTCATGACGAAAGTAATCTAATTCGATTTAGGCAACAAATCTTTAACTTAAAATTTTCTCAAATGGTCAAATTTTATAATTCCGTAAACTCCGAATATAAGAAATGGAAGTTTTCAAACAGATTCTTCAAAGCAGCCTGGCTGACCGGTTTAGTTATATAATCGTTGAAACCCAATTCCATTGCCTTTTCGCGATCGCCATGCATGGCAAATGCTGTTTGGGCAACAATTACCACTTTTTTATTAAACAGCCTTATACGACGTGTTGCTTCATACCCGCTCATTTCTGGCATTCGTATGTCCATCATAATTAACTCGATACCAGGGTGTTCTTTCATAAGCCGTATAGCTTCGACTCCATTATTGGCAACGAAAAGCTCCTTAGCATAAGGCTCCAGCAGTCTTTTCATCAGCGTAACGGTGGTTTCCTCATCCTCGGCAAGCAAAACCCTTAGCTTTCCTATAGTAGGAATTGACAGACCTTCGGGCTCAACTACCACGGCAGTCTCACCCGGAATACCAACCGAATAAGGTATGGTAAAATAGAATGAGGAGCCAACTCCCTCTTCGCTTTCTACCCAAATTTTGCCTCCAAGCATTTCTGCATAACC
>DATIKK010000015.1:0-12450 GCA_035477635.1 Bacteroidales bacterium
ATGCTCCGGCCATTGATTTTGCATTTTTCATTACCTGTATTCCGTACTGCTTAAAGGCAGGCTGAAGAGCCTCGCCAAATGCCACTGCTTTGGCTGCAATGATATGCTCAAGAGGTCCGCCCTGGGTGCCTGGAAAAACAGCGCTGTCGAGAATTGAAGACATCATTTTTATTTCTCCTTTTTGGGTTTTTTGTCCCCAAGGATTTTCAAAGTCCTCGCCCATCATTATTATACCTCCCCTTGGCCCCCTTAAGGTTTTATGTGTGGTAGAGGTAATAATATGACACCAGGGGAGAGGGTTGTTGAGCAATCCTTTGGCAATTAACCCGGCCGGGTGGGCAATATCGGCCATCAAAATGGCGCCAGCCATATCGGCAATTTCACGCATGCGCTTATAATCCCAATCGCGAGGGTATGCTGATGCACCTGCAATAATCATTTTGGGTTTGTGCTCCAAAGCGACCTTTTCCATTTCATCATAGTCGATATACCCTGTTTCTTTATTTACCCCGTAAGCAACTGGCTTATACAAAATTCCCGAAAGGTTTACAGGGCTGCCGTGCGACAAATGACCTCCATGACTCAGGTCGAGGCCCATAAAGGTATCTCCGGGTTGAAGGCAGGCTAGAAAAACAGCAGCATTGGCCTGGGCTCCACTATGGGGTTGAACGTTGGCATATTTGGCACCAAAAAGACCCTTGAGCCTGTCTATTGCCAATTGCTCAGTCTGGTCAACAATCTGACAACCACCGTAGTACCTGCGGCCCGGATATCCTTCGGCGTATTTGTTTGTAAGCACGCTGCCCATTGCACGCATAACCTGTTCGCTGACAAAGTTTTCCGAGGCAATCAACTCTACTCCGTGCAACTGTCGATAATACTCCTGTTCAATCAATTCAAAAATCTGATGGTCTTTCTCCATAACTAATTATTATTTTCCGGTTGGTAAAATATGTACGGCTAATATTTTTATAATTTGGAGGGTAAAGATACATAATTACATTTACCCTGCCCAAAACCTATTTAGGCCATTTTAATAGGGGAGAGGAATCAGGTTCGGGTTTCACAAAACATTATTTTGTAAGACAATGAAGATTGGCACCCGCAAATTTTTGAAAAATTCTCTGATTATTGGCGTTGCAAACACTTTTTTTTTGTAACTATCGTTTATCATATGAAAATTATTGCTTAAAGTGAGCTATGCTTCTCTTAAGTTTTTAATTTTACATAAAGTCCTAAAAGAATTTCGCAAACCAAATTTTTTTATTGATAATCAGGTTATTAATATTTATCGTAGTATCGGTATGCTGTGTCGCGCTTCACGGCAGGGACAATCCATCGCCTCTTGCATCCGGTAATATCGACAGCCTTCGACAGATTGCCGGCAGCACCGATGTAGCCGACACCATTCGTGTAAGGGCGTTGTTGGACTTATCCTGGGCGTTAAAATCATCCGAACCCGAACAAGCTCTTGAATATGGCAAAGCAGCTCTTGAGTTAGCAGAGCAAAACCAGATTCAACCACTGGTTGCCGACGTCTTATTACATATTGGGGTGGTTTACTGGCAATTGGGTAATTTCCGCTTTGCATTTAATTTCCTTAGAGAGTCGTACCTAATATCACATGAAGAAAACTACCAGAGCGGGGTGGCAAAGTCGATGGCAAATCTGGGACTGGTGTTGATGGAACAGGGGCATTATGAAGAAGCACTTGAAAACTACTTTGAGGCCCTTCGGACCTTTGAGGATATGGGAAGAAATGATTTGACGGCTCCTGTTCTAAATAATATCGGCCTGGTATATCAGCATCAAGGCCAGCACGACATGGCAGAGTCTTATTTCAGGCAATCGCTATCGATCAAAAAAGAACTTAACGATGAGCGAGGGATTGCTTTCTCCCTGAATGATATTGGAGTTTCAATGCAGGCTAAAGGAAATTTTCAGGAGGCGCTCAATTATTTCAATGAAGCACTGGCCATAAGGGAAAGACTTCATGACAAAAGAGAAGTAGCCATTACTGCTTTGAATCTTGGTTCACTTTATTCGGAAATGGGCGATTATAACTTTGCCATTGTTAAACTTTTGCGTGCGCGAAATTTATTTGAAGAGGTGAACGATGAAAGCGGACGTGCCAGGGTGCTCCACAGAATAGGCCTTGTCAGGAGGCAATTAGGGCAACTGGACTTGTCTATGCAAAATTTACGCTCAAGTTTACGGATTGCCCGGGAGATTGGGCAAATGTCGTTAGTGGTTGATAATTACAGGGAACTTGCAATCCTTTATTCTGAAATGGGGCTTTACCGCCAGGCCTTCAATATTGGAAGACAATACATTCAGTTGAACGACAGCTTGTTTGCTCATGAAACCCAGCAAAGGTTGATTGAATTGAGAATATTGTACGATCACGAACAAAAGGAAAATGAGATAGAACTTTTAAGGAAGAATAACCAGATCATTGAGCTTAGCCTTAATCAGCAAATGATTCTGAGGAATATCCTCGTAGGAAGCGTTTTTTTTGTTTTGATTCTGCTTTTTGTTCTTTATAACAGGTTCCTTTTATTTTCGCGGAAAAACAGACTGCTGGAAGTTCAGAAAGAAGAAATCAGCATTTCCAATCAAAAACTGGTTTCTTTAAACAATGACTTGCAAAAACAGAATGAGAAAATAGCTGAACTTAATGAAAAACTCAACCAAACCAACAAGCAATTAATAAAATCCGAACAACACCTGCGCGAAATCAATGCGACTAAGGACAAGTTCTTTTCTATTATTTCGCACGATTTACGTAATCCGTTTGCCAGCATAGTAAGTTTTTCGCGCATTTTGCAAAGAGACCTGAGGCAACTCGATGAAAATGAGTTATTAGAACTTACAAAAGAACTTGATAAATCCATTTTTAAGATCAATAATCTGCTTGACAATCTGCTTCACTGGTCGCGCTCTCAAACAGGAAAAATAAAATTCGAGCCGGAATACCTGGTGCTTAATGATCTGATTCAGGATAATATTAATCTTTTCATATCCAAATCGCGCGAAAAGGAAATTGTTATTTCCAATCAGGTTTTCCCGAACCTGGTTGTTTTTGCGGATGGTAATATGGTGAATGCCATAATAAGAAATTTGTTGTCGAATGCATTGAAATTTTCGGAGTCGGGTAGCACCATCGAAATTTCATCACAGATTGTCAGAAAAATGGCCTTTGTCAAAGTAAAGGACGAAGGTGTAGGAATGACTCCTTCACAAATTAAACATATATGGGACTCCGAAAAGGTAAATACTTCGTATGGAACCCGTGATGAAAAAGGGAGTGGGCTTGGATTGATGCTATGCAAGGAATTTGTTGAAAGGAATGGTGGCGAAATTTCTGTTAAAAGTGAGAAAGGGCATGGGTCGGAGTTTACATTCTCACTGCCTTTGAACGAAAATCTGTAATGCTAATCACCACAATTTTTATGGGCAACCTCCCCAGACTTTCCAAATTGTCTGGAAATTGAAACGACTGTTTGTCAAACTTTTATTTTTCACAAACTTTTCCTGTAAAAAGTACTCTGAATAGGAAAATCAGAATTCGAAAAATGTCGTATATTTGCACTCCGTTTTTTTAGCGGATGTGGCGTAATTGGTAGCCGCGCCAGACTTAGGATCTGGTGCCGAGAGGCGTGGGGGTTCGAGTCCCTTCATCCGCACTGAAGAATAAATTTTAGTTGTTGCACCCCGTTTCTTGCAATTTTGTACAGGGTTGACGGGGTTTGGTTTTTAACCAGGTTTTTATGCAACCCGGCAAAAGATAAACATCATTAAAACCCTGAATCCAATGCTCCTACAGATGATTTTCGATTTAAACACGTTATATAAAAAATTGATTTTCAATACAAGGGCATTGTAAATAAAAAATAATCTTGTAATTAATCAAATTTAATAAGATGAATATTGTTCTTGAAAACAAGGATAATCGTCAAGCCCTTCTGAAGATAGAGCTTAAAAAGGAAGATTACACTGAGAAAGTATCCAACGAGCTAAAGAAACTCCAGCGCAAGGCCCAAATGCCTGGGTTTCGCCCTGGTAAAGTTCCGATGGGTATTGTAAACAAAATGTACGGAAAAACGGTGAAGGCTGATGAAATCAACAAAATTCTTATAGACGAAATTTATAATTACCTTAAGGAAAAAGAAATTGAAATATTGGGTAACCCTTTACCTGATCAGGAAGCAGCAGAAAGCATCGACTGGGATTCTCAATCCGATTTCAATTTTATCTACGAAATAGGTTTAGCCCCACAAGTAAACATTGATTTTTCATCCAATATTGAGGTTGAATTTCCTAAAATTGTAGTTGAAGACCAAACAGTTGATTCATACATAAATGATATTTGCCGCCGCCAGGGGACACTGATAAACCCCGAAGCAGCTGAACCTGATGATGTCCTGTTTGGAGAGTTTGCTGAGCTTGCTCAACCTGACACCCTGAAACCCGGAGGTCATACACACAAAGCCAGATTGTTGATAGAATATGTTAGCGACGACAATCTGCGACAGAAACTGATAGGTATAACGGTTGGACAGCATATTGATTTTAACCTGATTGATGCAATTAAAAATGAAGCTGAGGTGGCTTCCATGCTGGGCATAAAAAAGGAAGAACTCGGGAATTATAACCCTGATTTCAGGTTTACTATTGAAAAAATTTCCAGAATTGAACCCGCAAATCTGGACCAGGCTTTGTACGACAAAGTCTTTCCGAATGCAGGGATAACGGATGAGGAGGAATTCCGGAAGGCAGTCGCAAATCAAATATCATTGAAATATCAGGTTGACGGCGACAAGCATTTTCGTAACGAGGTAATGAAAACACTAATAAAAAGAGCATCTCTTGAACTGCCAGAAACATTCCTGAAAAAATGGATTGTGGCTTCCAACAAGGGCGAGTACACACCAGAGCGAATTGAACAGGAATTTCCCAAACTGGCAGATTCATTCCGCTGGCAATTAATTGAAAACCACCTTGTTAAAACTTATAATATACAGGTAAACGAAGAAGAAGTTAACGGCCACCTGGCAGAATACATAAGAAACCAATTCAGGCAGTACGGCCAGCAGGAGTTAGAACAACCGGTTGTAGATAACTTCGTACAGCGGATTAAAAACAATAAGGAAGAATTGAAAAAGGTTTATGACAACCTTGCCGATCAAAAACTTATGACTCTATTTAAAGAGAAACTTAAGTTAAAGGTGGTTGAATTTAGTTTCGATGATTTTGTTAAATTCGTAACTGAAAAATATCAGGCTGAACAGGTAAGTGAGTAATAATTTTTTAACGAACACTACAACCTTATGAGCAAATTGGATGAATTTTCGAAATACGCAACGCGGCATTTGGGAATCAGTAGCCAATCCCTTCAAAATTACATGTCGGTATATGGCAATTACATAAGTCCAACCATTATTGAGGAGCGGCAGTTGAACATTGCTACTATGGATGTTTTCAGCCGCCTTATGATGGACAGAATTATTTTCCTTGGCGTACCCATAAACGACTATGTGGCCAATATCATTCAGGCACAATTGCTGTTTCTTGAGTCGGTCGATGCGAAAAAGGACATTCAAATTTATCTGAATACTCCTGGAGGGTCGGTCTATGCTGGACTTGGAATTTACGATACGATGCAATATATTGCCCCCGACGTTGCAACTATTTGCACTGGTATAGCTGCCTCGATGGGTGCGGTTCTGTTGTGTGCAGGATCTCCCGGAAAACGTACTGCTTTGAAGCATAGCAGGGTGCTAATTCATCAACCTATGGGAGGTGCCGAAGGACAGGCTTCTGATATTGAAATAACTGCAAGGGAAATAGTCAAATTAAAGAAAGAACTTTACGAAATCATCTCCCTTCATACAAAGCAAAGCTACGATAAGGTTTATGCCGATGCAGACCGCGATTACTGGATGACATCAATCGAAGCCAAAGACTACGGTATGATCGACGAGGTACTTGTTACAAACAAGAAAAAATAACAATGAGTGGCAACAGTTGCCAGTTTAAACCATGCCAAAGGAAAACAAAAGATGTTCGTTTTGTGGCCGCCCTGCTCAGCAGGTCGGAATGCTCATTTCCGGACTCGATTCCCAGATTTGTAATAAATGTGTAGAACAGGCCGGACTGATTGTTGCTGAGGAGCAGTCGCTTAAAAGCAAGGTGGGTGTTCCTTCATTCAAGTTGTTGAAACCCGCTGAGATAAAACGACATCTCGACCAGTATGTTGTCGGGCAGGACGATGCCAAAAGGGTACTTGCGGTGGCAGTTTATAACCACTTCAAACGGATTAACATTGCCGGCAGTAACAAAGAACAGAATGATGATGTAGAACTTGAAAAATCGAACATCATCCTGGTAGGCGAAACTGGTACAGGCAAAACCTTGCTTGCCAGGACAATATCGCGCTTACTGCAGGTTCCATTTTGTATTGCTGATGCAACCGTTCTGACCGAAGCAGGTTATGTTGGTGAAGACGTGGAAAGCATTCTTGCCCGACTTCTTCAGGTAGCCGATTACGATGTGACGGCTGCCGAAAGAGGAATTGTATTTATTGATGAGGTTGACAAGATAGCTCGAAAGAGCGATAATCCTTCGATTACCCGGGATGTTTCAGGGGAGGGAGTTCAACAAGCCTTGCTCAAAATTCTTGAGGGTACGGTAGTAAATGTTCCCCCTCAGGGCGGAAGGAAGCACCCGGAACAAAAAATGATTCAGGTTAATACACAGAACATTCTGTTTATTTGTGGAGGTGCTTTTGATGGTATCGAAAAGAAGATTGCATCACGAATTCAGGCAAACGCCATAGGCTATGGTGCGGGTAAGTCGGAGGTCATTGACCGGGAAAATCTGCTTCAGTATATTGCCCCGCAGGATTTGAAAAGTTTCGGACTTATACCAGAGCTTGTAGGAAGACTTCCGGTACTGACTTACCTTAGTCCACTGGATCGAACCACGCTCAGGGCTATCTTAACTGAGCCTAAAAACTCCATAATAAAACAGTATGTCAAACTTTTCGAATTGGATAATATAAGGCTCAAAATTGACGATAAGGTTTTCGATTATATAGTCGATAAAGCAATAGAATTTAAACTTGGAGCCCGTGGCCTAAGATCTATATGTGAGGTTATTATGCTCGATGCTATGTTTGAAGTACCTGATTCAGAAAGCACCAACGGGGAACTATTTATTACCCTCAACTATGCAATGAATAAGCTTTCTAAAAACCACCTGAACCGCCTTAAAGTTGCCTGATAATTTTAAGAGGGATTGTTTTACAAAAAACTTTTTTGTATCTTTTGCGTTTGAATTGTAAGCAAACGCTTTTTTTTTGGCATATTTATTGCCCGACCGGGTAGTAATGATGAAGATTTTAATTGCATTAGTTTCGATTGGATTGTTTTCGACCGTTGCTACTGCTCAGGAACCTGCAGCAACAGAAAGAATAGCAGGTCAGGTTTTAAAAGCTGTTGTTATCGGTGGTGATACCATTCCCCATATCGAATTGAAGCCAGTTGTCATATTGGCTCCCCGTATATTTGGAAGCAGGGGTGAAGAAAACAGGCACCGCCGCCTGGTTCATAATGTAAAACGGGTTTATCCCTTTGCAAAACTCGCAGGACAAAAGTTTGAGTACTATAGTCGGATTTTGGATACTCTGCCTACAGAAGTTGAGCAAAGAAGGCTTATGAGGCAGGTCGAAAAAGAAATACGTGAAGAATTTGAGGATGACCTGGTTCGGCTTACCGTAACACAAGGCCATATTTTAATAAAACTTATTGACCGCGAAACCGAACATAGCTCCTTTGAGGTTCTGAGAGAGTTCAGGGGGGCATTTTCGGCTGTTTTCTGGCAATCGTTCGCCAGGATTTTCGGGTTCAACCTGCGTACAAAATACGATCCCGAAGGTGCAGACAGGCAGATTGAAGAAATAGTGCTTTTAATTGAAGAGGGAATAATTTGAATTACTTCACCCCTCTCCTCCCTAAGACTATAATTTTAAAAGTTTTAAAGAGAATCTTTAAATCTAATGCCAGCGACCTGGTTTCAAGATACAACAGGTCGTAATGCAGGCGTTTAGTCATTTGTTCAACATTTTCAGTATAACCTTGATAAACCTGACCCATACCGGTTATTCCTGGTTTTATTTTTAGGATAGCATAGTAATTTGGAGCTTGTTTAATTATCTGTTCAATATAAAATTGTCGTTCGGGCCTGGGTCCGACAACCGACATGTTTCCAATTAAAACATTATAGAATTGTGGTATCTCGTCAAGCCGAAACTTGCGCATAAACCTTCCGAAAGGCGTTACCCTCGGATCATTTTCAAAGGATAGTTTAGGGCCATCAGTTTCGGCATCCAGATACATTGACCTGAACTTGTGAATAGTAAAGGGTTTTGCATGATAACCAATACGTTGCTGCAAGAAAAAAGCAGGACCTTTTGAGGTGGCTTTCACGATTACTGCAACCACAAGAGCTACAGGCCATAACAGCATCAGGCCAGCAAGTGACAACTTAATATCAATAAGCCGCTTAACTGCTTTTTGCCAGAAAGGCATTGGTTTAGGCCACATTTGAAGAAGTGGACCCTCAAAATTTGGAGAGTTCTTCAACTCCCCATGCAAGGTATGGCGCAGTTCGGAAGTTACTTTTACTAAAATATCGGTTTTGCACAGGCATGAAAAAATTCTCGCAAGATTATGGTATTCATTGGGTTCAATGGCAATAATTGCTTCCTCAACACCGTTATTTGCAACTATTTGAGGCAGTTCGTCCAGTTTGCCAAGTTTTGGTAAGGAACCATTCAATAATTGTTGGCCTGTTTCGTCAACAACTACATAACCCTTTATATTAATACCCGATAACATTTTCTGTGAAGTAATCTCAGAATACAGGGCACTTGCATTATGCTTACTGCCTATCAGAATGGTTCTGATCCCTTCATTGCTATTTTGAAATTTCTTTATAAAATTGGGAAAAATTACATTTAGAGGTTTGACTATCAAGGTACCTTTGAAAGACAATCCTGCGAGAATTGCAGCGATGTATTCGAAAACAGGGTGCCGGATTAGAAATAAATACTTTTGGCTCCTTTCCATATTCCACCTCAACCGTAAACCCTGATATTTCCTTCGATCTTTTCCATTATCTGATAGGCCAGTTCAAGAGAGCGGTATCCATCGGCTATTGTAACCGGAGGTTCTGTATTTTGCTCGATCGAATGCCTAAATGTTTCAAGTTCGGTCTTTATAGCATTGATTGGCTGAATGTTCGGTTTTTCTACAACAATCTGCTTCTTACCGCGGTCTCCTCCCAAGTCTAATACCATAGCCATTGGATCCTCATTTTTTTCAATGGGATTAATCCTGATTATTTCTGTTTGCTTGGTCAGGAAATCTACAGCTATATAGCCGTTACGTTGAAAGAATCTTGTTTTTCTCATATTTTTCATGGAAATTCGGCTTGCAGTGAGATTTGCCACACATCCGTTGCTAAATTCCACCCGGGCGTTGGCAATATCCGGAGTTTCAGATACAATTGAAACGCCGCTGGCAGAAATTTTTCTGACAGGCGAATTTACCACATGCAAAATAATATCAATATCGTGAATCATAAGGTCGAGAATAACCGGAACATCGGTTCCTCTTGGGTTAAACTGTGCCAGCCGGTGAATTTCGATAAACATGGGATTGCTAAGGAATGGATATGCTGCAATAAATGCCGGATTAAAGCGCTCCACATGACCCACCTGAACATTTACATTTGCTTCATGGGCTAATTCAATTAAACTTCTGGCTTCTGCAAGAGTTGTAGTGAGGGGCTTTTCTATAAACACATGCCTGGCCCTGCGAAGCGCATTAGAAGCATTCTCGTAATGCGAAACGGTTGGGGTTACAATATCTACCATCTGGCAGGCCTCTATCAGTTCATCAGCAGAATCAAACCGTTTTATGCCAAACAAATTTTCTACTTCGGCCGAAATAGCAGGATTGGGATCGTAAAAACCCAGTAAATCGAAATGTTCTGACTCAAGAATACACCTGATATGGATTTTCCCAAGATGGCCTGCACCAAGAACTCCAATTTTTCGTATGCTCACTTTTTAATGCTTTAATGGTTAAACTTTGTTTTGATGGTAAAACAAAGGTAGGGTTTTTTAAATACAACCATTGGCTAATTATCAGGCGAAAACAATATATACTTCGAAGTGGTTTGCTAATTTGATTCGTAATGATACTCCATAGGGTTAAGAAGGACAGAAGATAGAATTTAATTGATTAATTTAGCCTGATAAAATGCATTGTATTCATCCGTAAATAATTTTTATGTTAATGTCGGATGAACCCCGAAGGGCTCGCTGAAAGCAAACTCGCATATTGAATTTTAATGCATTTTTGTGCTTTAGGAATCATGCTCGTTTCATAAAATTAGATGATTGATAGCTACCGGCATAAAGGATTGCGACGGAAACTTGCCGAGGAGGTTCGCGCAAAAGGGATCAAGGATGAGCGGATCATAACTGCCATAAATACAATTCCAAGACATTTTTTCCTTGACTCCTCTTTTGTAGAGTTTGCTTATCAGGACAAACCTTTTCCGATCGGGGCGGGCCAAACCATAAGCCAGCCATATACGGTTGCTTTTCAAACCGAACTTCTTGCCCTTAAAAAAAGCGAAAAAGTATTGGAAATTGGCACTGGAAGCGGATATCAGGCTTGCGTATTGCTTGAACTTGGGGCCAGGGTATTTAGCATTGAGCGACAACATTCCTTATATGTTAAAGCAAAAGCCATTCTTCCCCAAATGGGCTATAACCCACGCTTGTTCTATGGCGACGGTTATAAAGGGTTGCCTGCTTTTGCTCCATTCGATAAAATTCTGATAACAGCCGCCGCACCTGAAATTCCGGGAGAGCTGCTTAAGCAACTTGAAACAGGAGGGATGTTGGTGGTCCCCGTTGGATCTGGTGCAACCCAGATTATGATGCGTATTACCAAAGTTGATGATGACAAGTACAAGGAGGAAGAGTTTGGTTTTTTTCGATTTGTTCCTCTGCTTGGCGACAAGGAATAAATAAATCTAAACTATATATTTGCTTGTTTTGCGGCTCATTGGTTAATATCTTTAAATTTAATTTTTCAGTATTGCGAAATATTAAGGAAAACATTCCGGAAAACTCCATTATTCTTGCCTACCAGGGTATCTTCAACCAGGATTCAATAATGGGACTTGGCGAGGTGTTGGCTAAAGAAATGACACTACTGGTAAATAAACAATTTGCCGGGCTGGTTTTCAGCATTTTTATCGAAATGGCTCAAAATGTGATGCATTATAGCTTTATGAGGAGCTTATCTGGTTCAGGAATAGGAAGTATCTGCATATATTATGAACAAAAAGGGTACAATTTGGAAACCATCAATCCAATTGTTCCTTCGGCTCAATCAGCCCTATTGCAAAGGATAAATGAGATTAATAAATTAAGTCCGGATGACCTGAAACGCAAATGCCTTCAAATTAGAAGGTTTGACAAAGGTCTTTCAGGTGGTGGGGCGGGGCTTGGCCTAATTGAAATTGCCCGCAGGTCGGCAAACCCCTTGCAAGCTGTTTTTCAAAATAAAAATGAGAATTCTCTCGATTTTATTCTAAAAGTAACCCTAAAGCATTAAGTAATTCATATTTTGGGAGTTTTGTCAATGGCATCGCGCAATCCATTTCCAAATAACATAAATGCCAGTACCATCAGCATGATGAGTACTCCGGGAAGAATTGCCAGGTAGCCCTGGTCGAGAATAATGTAACCATAGTGCTCTCTTATCATTGTTCCCCATGATGGCATGGGGGGTTGCACACCAATACCCAGAAAGCTGAGCCCTGCCTCAATGAGGATTGCCGAAGCAAAATTTGCTGCCGAAATAACCACCACAGGCCCCATAATATTAGGCAAAATATGGCGGACTATTATACGTGTACTGCTTAATCCGAGTCCCTTAGCAGCCTCAACAAATTCTTTTTCTCTTAAACTCAGCACCTGACCACGGGCAACCCGTGCCACTTCGACCCACATCGTAAGGCCAACGGCCACAAACACCTGCCAGAACCCCTTGCCGATAGCAAAGGTAATGGCAATGACCAGCAACAATGTAGGTATAGACCAAACGACGTTTATCAGCCAAACAATCAAATCGTCTATCCATCCACGCAAATAGCCTCCAAGACTTCCGAGTGTAAGGCCAATGACAAGCGAAATAAATACTGAAATAAAACCTACCGACAAAGAAACTCTTCCTCCGATTATGAGCTGGCTTAGCATGTCGCGACCAAAGCGATCGGTTCCGAGTAAGAATTTTCGGGTATCAATATGGTAGCCTCTTACCATTTCGCGGAGCTGTTCTATCGGTTTGGTATGCCTCTCTCCTC
>DATIKK010000016.1:0-3556 GCA_035477635.1 Bacteroidales bacterium
CTGGGCACCTTTTTGCATAGCCTCCGGATACCGTTCAGCAGCAACCTGCTTACAGCCATTGGGATCATTTTGATGATTGCTGGAAGCCGGCTATGGCCCGACAGGGGCTTGATCTGGCGTGCAGGACTCATTTGCGCCGCATTAAAAACCCTTTCGCCCAGCCACGCCATTTTCGGACCTATGATCGCTATCAGTATGCAGGCTCTTTTGATGCAGGCAGCCGTTACTGTGGGAGGGCGTTCCATACCTGCATACATCATTGGAGGAGGACTTGCCATGACCTGGAACCTGGCGCACCGCGTACTCTCGGCCATAGTGCTATATGGCGCCTCCCTGATTGATATGTACCAAAGCCTGGTGAACCTTCTGGAAAGAAATACCGGGCTGATCTTAGGTGGTTACTGGGATCCGATCATTGTGCTCGCTTCGATTTTTTTTGGTGGGGGAGCTTTGGCTGCCATTGCCGGAATCTATATTTCAAAGAGCACCAGCACGCAGGAACCCTTATTCTGGAAATTTCCTAAACAGGTTGCGCCAAAACCGGCATTCCATCCTTCAAAACAGCGAACGGTAATGGCTTTGTTTCGCCCAATACTATTATTGGCTGCTATAATAGGCCTAATGCTGCTTATCAGCAATTTGCCGGTAGGCTGGGCGGCGCTAATGGTTCTTCTGTTAATGGTTGCGGCTACGTTATACGACAAGAGTATTTTGTCGGGAGTATTTCGCAAACCGGGGTTTTGGATCGGCTTGTCGGTGATGGTAATCCTTTCAGGATTTTTGCTGGGTTCCAACCAAGGTGGCATCTTCAATCTCGAAGGATTAAGCATCGGCGCTGGCATGGGATTGCGTGCCCTGGTTGTTATTGCCGGGTTTAAGATTCTTAGCCGCGATTTGCGAAGCCCGGATCTGGCAGCCTGGTTCACGATGCGGAAAATGGAAGGTTTTTTAATGGCCACCAGGGTTTCATTTCAAACCACTCCCTTGCTTCTCGAATCCATACCCGCCAATCATGCATGGAAGAATCCGGTGAAGGTTCTTAAGCAACTTGTAACCGGCATGGATCAGGCCCTGGTTTTTATGAAAGTTCTTACTTTAAGCAATAATATTATAATCCTAACAGGCCATAAAGCAAAAGGCAAAACGACCCTTTCTATAAATTTGGCTGCCTGGCTGAAGGAAGTGGGATTTTCCGTTGAGGGGATTGTAGCCCCTGAAATTGTTGAGAATGGCGAGCGGATCGGATACATGGTACAATGTATTGCTACAGGAGAAAAAATGACATTGGCACGAAAGGCATCCGTCATGAATGAGAATCAAAAGGTTCCTTTTGTTTTTGATGAAGCCGCCTTGAAATTCGGCTCCAATCTTCTGGAGCAGCCTCAGGTCGAAATGGCCGACCTGGTAATACTTGATGAAGCCGGCCCCCTCGAATTGAATGGCGGAGGCTGGGCAACAGCTTTTACTAATGTAATTGCCAAAAGAAACAAACCCACACTCCTGGTAATCAGGCCGGCTCTTTTGGAATCCTTTAAAGAGAAATGGAATCTCGGAAACCCGTTAGTGATTGATATTGAGCAATATTCGCCGGAAGAAGTACTCAAACAGGTCGTGGAAAAGTTAAAGCACCATGGATTGCAGGCTTGAAAACCCTTGGTAATAATTTTGGCCAAAATAGACTGATATAGGTTGCTCTCTGGTTGAAAATTTATTGTGAAACTGTACCAAACTTCTAAAACATGAATCAAGGCTTGTTTCCTTTTAACGATGTTACCGGAGTGGTTTTGGCAGGAGGGAGAAGCCGGCGTTTCGGACAGGATAAAAGCCTGTTTCATTTTAAGGGAAAAACCCTTGTAGAGTATGCCATTGAGGCGCTCAAGCCGTGGTGCTCCCAGATACTTATCAGTACCAATAACTCCCCTAACTATTTATTTACTGGGCTACCAACCATTGCAGATATATACCCCAATTGCGGACCCATGGGAGGAATACATAGCGCTCTTGCCCGGGCGCCGGGAAATATAGTGGCGCTTATCGGCTGCGACATGCCCTATATTGATGGCCGTATTTTTCCATTTCTCATTGAAAACCTGACAGAAAAGCAAGCCTCGGTACCATTGAATTTTGGATTTCGCGAAACCTTATGCCTTGTTTTGACAAAAGATTGCCTTCAGGCAGCCGAAAGGGCAATTACAGGAAAGAAATATAAGGTGCTTGATTTTCTCCAGATGATTGAAACGGGCTACCATGAAGTAACCCTTCAGGAATTTTTCAAACCCGGGATGTTTCACAATATTAACACTCAGAACGATATTGATTTCGAGCCGTAAAGGGAACACCTCCACTTTTTCTCATGGCTGTACATGGAAGTTACCAATAAAAAAATGGCCCCGTTACTGAGGCCATTTTCATATGAACAAAATACATGTTTACATCCAAGAACTTATCTGTCCGGCGTGGACAATGATAAACCTAAGCAAAAGGCCTCCAATAATTACCAGAACGGGGGCAATGTAATGCGGAATTTTTCTGCCTTTTAGTTCCATGACATTGAGAACTGCCGGCACCAGAAGTCCAAGGGCTACCACAAAAAACCAAAATCCGAAAGTATAAGGACCACCAAGGAAAAGCCTTGCAGCATCAATTTGCACCTGTACTCCTGCCAGCAAACCCATAAACATGTGTACTATCAGAAACAACTCCACACCGATTAACCCAAGATCGATTTTTGCAAAGTAATGCCTTTCTTCATGCGATTTTGAAAAAAGGGTAATTGCGGCTGCCCCGGTTGATAAGCCTGAAACCAGGAATAGGATGGCTAAAATGGAGGTATTCCACAATGGCCTTGCATTGAACGCCGACAAGAGTATTCCGGTATAAATTCCCAGCAAAATCCCAAACACGATCATCATCCAGGCGAGACTTTTCCTATTTTTGTTGAGGAAATCCTCAACTTTTAGCAGCCAGGGAAACTTCTCCAGGATGAAGAGCAGGTATTGCCTGTTTGTAATGGCTACCCACGCAATAGAAACCGGGGTAACGACCATGAGCACCCATGCTCCCCACGACATTGGGGCTTCAATCCGGAAAGAAGTATAAAGCCTCCAGAAATAAAGCTTATGCGAAAGGTCGTAGAACAAAGCAGCCAGCCCTACAACTAGCAGAATCGGCACAATTAAAGGAGCTTTAAATACGGCAGCTTCAAAACGGTTTGATTTACCTTGCAGAAAACTCAGGCCGCAGAAAATCAAAATTCCGGCAGCCATTCCGCCTACAAACAAGTACAGCGGAATTGGCCACGGCCAAATGGTTAATGTGGGATCGATATACTCGTTTAATCTTCCGCTTATAATTAACTGTTCATTCATTTTTCCAAAATATTATGTTAGAAAAAAATGCATGGGCTCGGTTCCTGCTTCTGGTATAAGGGTTTTGAATTCCCTTGTTTGCAAAATTTTTGAGATTTCGCTTTCCGGGTCATCAATATCCCCAAAATAAATACAATGGGTAGGGCATACCATGGAGCAGGCTGTTTTCAGCCCTTGGGTAACTCTTT
>DATIKK010000017.1:0-6296 GCA_035477635.1 Bacteroidales bacterium
GTTAAACGAATTAATGGCCGAAGTCATCGAGGAGATCGACCCTATCGCCAATGAAAAGGGAATTGAAATAATAGCAATGTATGAAAGTGACCATTATTTGCACGAAGCTAACCGTTCCCTGCTTTTTACCCTGTTTTTCAATATTTTAAACAATGCTGTAAAGTTCTCGGAAATTGAGAATAAAGGTCCTGTGGAAGTTAGGTGT
Source organism: Bacteroidales bacterium (assembly GCA_035477635.1). Lineage (GTDB taxonomy): Bacteria > Bacteroidota > Bacteroidia > Bacteroidales > UBA7960 > UBA7960. The sequence continues at coordinate 206 of DATIKK010000017.1, forward strand.
CAAAAATCCAACAATATTTTCATTGTAAAAATCACTGACCACGGGCCAGGCATGACCTCCGAGCAGGCGGCAGAAATCTTCCAGCGGTTCAGGAAGAGAAAATCCTCAAACGGGCACGGGTTGGGGCTGGCAATTGCCAGAAGTATTGCAGATTTTCATAATATTGATATTCGCATAGAAACCCAACCAGGGAGAGGAACCACTTTTGCGTTGTTTTTTACAAACAACGAACAGCAGGCATTAGCTTAACCTGATTAAACGAAGCCAAGTATATACGCAATTTAAATTCCGTACAAATCGATGATCTCCTGCTTCGATTTTCCGAGGATATTATACTTTTTACCCACCTTAATAAAGGCTTCGAGCGCTTTTTCGAGGTGGTGCATTTCGTGCCCTGCCGATATCTGGGTTCTGATCCTGGCCTGGCTCTGGGGCACCACCGGAAAGAAGAAGCCGATGGCATAGATGCCTTCCTCAAACAAATCGCGCGAGAAGTTCTGAGCAAGCTTCGCGTTGAAAAGCATTACGGGTACAATTGGGGTATCGCCTTGTTTTACGATAAAGCCGGCATCTATTAATCCTTTGCGCCAGAACTCGGTGTTTTTCTCGAGCTTGTCGCGGCGTTGGGTTGATGCTGAAAGTATCTCAAGCACTTTGATTACGCCGGCAATGATTGGAGGGGCAATAGTATTAGAGAACAGGTATGGTCTTGCGCGCTGGCGGCAGAGTTCAACAAGTTCCTTCCGTCCCGAAACGCAGCCTCCAGATGCTCCACCAAGGGCCTTGCCAAAAGTGGTGGTTATGATGTCGATCTTGCCCATTACGCCGTATTGCTCGTGCGTACCACGACCTGTCCTGCCTATAAAGCCGCTGGCATGCGAATCATCTACCAAAAGCAGAGCATCGTATTTTTCACAAAGAGCCACCATTACATCAAGTTTGGCCGTATCGCCGTCCATCGAAAAAACCCCGTCAGTTACCACCATTTTAAGCCGCCTGTCGTTGTGCAGTTGCAGCTTTGCTTCGAGGTGCTCCATGTCGGAATGCTTGAAAGTATCGTGCATGGCGCTGCAAAGGCGTATGCCGTCGATAAGCGAGGCGTGCACCAGCCGGTCAGAAATAATAACATCGTCTTTGGTAAGGATGGCTTCGAATACTCCGGCATTGGCATCCATGCACGAAGGGAAAAGAATTGTGTCTTCGGTGCCCAGGAATTCAGTTACCATGTTTTCGAGCTTTTTGTGAATATCCTGGGTGCCGCAGATAAACCTGACCGACGACATGCCATATCCGTGCGAATCGAGCCCCTGGTGAGCAGCCATGACCACCTCAGGGTGGCTCGACATACCCAAGTAGTTGTTTGCACAAATATTTATTGCCTTCTTAAGTGAAGATCCCGAAGGAAATTCCACCTCAATATCGGCCGCCTGAGTAGAGTGGATAAAGCGTTCCTGCTTGAACAAACCGGCTTCTTTGATACCTTCGAGTACCTCGGCACACATGGCCCTGGTTTTTTTTGAATAAGCCATAATACCTCCTTATTTTTTTAGGAATTCATTTACCAGGTCAACGATTTTGTTCACACTGTCGAAGGCATCGGGTGTAGCCTTAGCGTCGGGAATCGAAATTTTGTATTTGTTTTCAAGGAAGCGTTTGAGCGAAACCATTGAAAAGGAATCGACTATTCCGCCCGAAATCAGGGGAGTGTCGTAGTTGATCTCGGTATCGTCCTCAACATACTCGTTGATAACATATTCTCTCACGATGTCTTTCATTTCGTCCATAAGTATTTTCTCCTTTGATTGTAATTGGTTTATGATTAGGTTATATTTTAAAAGGTTTTGCAGGCTTTCGCCTAAAAAGTGTTAATCGTCCTCAAGAGTAGAAGTATCGCCAATCTCTTCGCCCCACTCCTTTGCTTTAAGAATTCGTCGCATTATTTTGCCGCTGCGGGTTTTGGGCAAAGTATCTACAAACTCTATTTCCTGCGGCATTGCAAGTGGCGAGAGTTTTTTGCGAACGAAGTTCATAATGTCGAGGTCGAGGTCGGCGCTGGCGGTAAAACCGGGTTTCAGTGTTACGAAAGCTTTTACCACTTCCATATTCACAAAGTCGGGTTTGGCTACTACTGCCGATTCGGCTACTGCCGGATGCTCAAGAAGGGCAGATTCTACTTCAAATGGACTAACGAGGTGCCCGCCTGTGTTAATAACATCATCATCGCGGCCTACAAACCAGAAATACCCTTCGGCATCGATGCTTGAGCGGTCGCCCGGCAGGTACCAGCCATCCCTAAATTTGTTTTTGAAGGCCTCTTCATTGCGCCAATAGGTGCGCATCATGGCTGGCCAGCCCGGCTTTATGGCAATTATACCTACTTTGCCCGGCCCGGTAAAAGGCTCAAAGGTTTCGGGATGAACAACGGTGGCTTCTATTCCCGGAAATGGCTTGCCCATAGAACCCGGCTTCACTTTCATGCCGGGGTAGTTTGAAATCATTATGGAGCCGGTTTCGGTTTGCCAGTATGTGTCGTAAAACGGTTTGCCGAAAACTTTTTCCGACCAGATTACAGCCTCGGAGTTAAGCGGCTCGCCAACCGAAGCAAGATGACGCAGGCTCGAAAGGTCGAATTTCTTTACCAGTTCATCGCCTGCTTTCATAAGCGACCGTATGGCAGTTGGGGCCGAATACCACATGCTTACCCGGTGTTTTTCAATAAACCGGTACCATGCTTCGGCCGAGAAGCCGGCATCGAGCACGCATTGGGTAACCCCGTTGCTAAATCCGCCGATAATGCCGTACGAGGTGCCGGTAACCCAGCCCGGGTCGGCAGTGCACCAGTAAATGTCATTGTCATGAAGGTCGAGAACCCACTTTGCAGTCAGGTATTGCGAAATCAATGAATAGTGAACATGCTTAACGCCTTTGGGCTGACCCGTGGTGCCTGAGGTATAATGCAGTACCGATGGCGACTCTGCGGTGGTGGGATGAATTTCAAAAGTCTCTGCCTTTGGAGCGCTTTCAAGATCGAAGCTTACTTCTCGCGGACCAAGCGGTTTGGCAGGGTCGTGGTCAACAATAATCAGAAACTCCAAAAATGGCATTTTTTCAATGATCTTTCTGACTTTTGGAGCATGTTTTTTCTGGGTAATGATGGCGCGCGTCTGTGCATTCTCGAGGCGAACAAAAAGCGACTCGTCGCCAAAGGCCGAGAAAAGTGGCTGAGCGACAGCCCCAATTTTCAATACTCCTAAAAAGCCAAGATATAGCTCCGGTATCTTATCCATAAACAGGCATACCCTGTCTTCAGGTTTAATGCCAAGGCCACGCAAGAATTGACCTATGGTGTTGCTGCACAGCCTAATGTCGTTGTAGGTAAAGGTTTTCTCTTTTCCGCCAAGGCCTTCCCAAATAAGCCCTGGCTTGTCGGCTTTGCCCATAAGGCATATTCTGTCAGAACAATACCAGCCTATGTTAATCACATTTCCCGGCTGGTATTCCAACTCTTTCTCCGCAATTTCCCAGTTGAAATTCTTTACTCTTTCTTCGTATGAACCAATGTGCGCCATAAAATTCAGACAATTTATGTTTGTTACTGATTAATTTGCCCATTAAAAACGGCTCCTGAGATTCCGTGCCTTATGTGATTTTCTTTCCTTTAATCCTGCCTTTGAGCTAATCCTCCTTCTCAATAATAACTACTGCAACAGAAATGTCGCTGAGGTGCGATAAAGATACATGAATTTTTAAAAAACCAAATTTTCCAAAAAATTCTTTGGCTTCACCAATCAGTTGAATAAAAGGCTTTCCGGTGGGTTCGACAACAACTTCAATTTCAGAAAGTTTAATGCCGGCATTAAGACCGGTTCCTGCAGCTTTCAGAAAAGCTTCCTTTGCACAGAATCGTACTGCATAATGCCGGAATGGATATGCTTTTGAATGACAATATTCAATTTCTGCGGGAGAAAAAATTTTGTAGCGGAAGCCCGGGTCGGCCTCCATGGTCTTCCTTACACGGTCAACCTCAATAATATCGGTACCTAAACCTAAAATCAAATGGCTCCGAGTTTTTTTCCTACTTTAACGAATTTTTCTATGGCAAAATCAACCTGGTGCTTGCTGTGGGCAGCGCTAAGTTGCACGCGAATGCGCGATTTGCCCCGCGGAACAACCGGATAATAAAATCCGATTACATAAATGCCTTCTTCGAGCAGGGCATCGGCAAATTGGCGCGACAGCCTGGCGTCGTTCGGAAGGTGTCCAAAAAGCACCGGCACAATTGAATGAACTCCCGGAACAATTTTGAAACCGGCCTCAGTCATACCTTTGCGAAAAAGCTGGGTGTTCTCATATAGCTTGTCGCGAAGGGCAGTAGTTTCGGAGAGCATTTTAACTACTTCGAGTGTGGCCCCGGCAATGGACGGTGCCAGTGAGTTTGAGAAGAGGTAAGGTCTGGCGCGCTGGCGCAACAGATCAATGATTTCCTGCCTTCCTGAAATGCATCCGCCGGAAGCTCCACCAAGCGCTTTGCCAAAGGTGGTACAAATAATATCTACACGGTTTATCACATTGTGGTACTCATGTGTGCCACGTCCGGTTCTGCCAACAAAGCCGGTGGCATGCGAGTCGTCAACCATAACCAGGGCTTCGTATTTTTCGGCCAGGTTGCAAATCTTGTCGAGGTCGGCAATGATCCCGTCCATCGAAAAAACACCGTCGGTAACTATCAATTTGAAACGGGCTTCGCCAGCATCCTGCAATACCTCTTCAAGGTCGTCCATGTCATTGTTTTTGTAACGGAAACGCCTTGCCTTGCAAAGCCTTACCCCATCAATTATGGAAGCATGGTTCAACTCGTCTGATATAATTGCATCCTTTTCGCTAAGAAGGGGTTCGAAAACGCCACCATTGGCATCGAAGGCCGAAGAAAAAAGTATGGTGTCGTCAGTTCCAAGAAACCCGGAGAGGCTTTTTTCAAGGTCCTTGTGTACCTGTTGCGTGCCGCAGATGAACCTTACCGACGACATGCCATAGCCGTAACGGAAGAAGGTATAATTGGCAGCGGCCATCACCCTCGGGTCCGACGAAAGGCCAAGATAGTTATTGGCGCAAAAGTTAAGCACCTTGCGGCCGTTGGTTTCTATTTCAACACCCTGCGGGCTTGTAATGACCCGTTCGGTTTTATAAAGACCTGCTTCTTTGATCTCCTGCAGTTGTTGCTGAAGGTGTGCCTGGAATTTACCGTACATAAACTTGTTTATCTGTTTCGAAAAGTCGCCGCAAAAATAATAAATCAATTCAGGGAATTAGTGAAACTACATAAAAAAGGCCAAAAGGAACTTAATAAGCAACCTAAAATCCGCCGCAACAGCGATTTTATTTTATCTTTGGATCATACCCGGTTTTTGCCTGAAAATGAGTGGGAACCTTTTAGGGTACAATCTATGACCTTAGAAAATTAAAACAACAACTATACTCAAACCAAAAAATGTACTGCTATGAACCATTTAAGTTTTCAAAAAATCCACTGCAGGATTGAGAACAACCCTGTGAATTTTACTGAGCCTCAAAGTGGTTGCTGCCAGTCAGCAATGGTCAAGCACTTTATTTTGATCATTAAACCGGCTATAATACTGATGCTGGCATTTGTATTTTTTGGACAGCAATTGTTTGCCGGAGTTTCGCCACGCACATTGCGCCAACTTGATGCTTACTTCAGCCAGGTACTTGTAGATTGGGATTTACCGGGAATGACCATAGGTATAGTTTACGATGGCAATCTGGTATTTAGCAAAGGATACGGTGTGAAGGAACTGGGACAAGCAGAGGCGCCCGATGCAAACACTTTGTTTGCAGTTGCATCCAACACCAAGGCTGTTACAGCAACCCTTATCGGTATGCTTGTTGACGACGATCTGCTTTCATGGAACGATAAGGTGAAATACCATCTCCCGTATTTTACCCTAAGCGACCCTTGGATTACCAGCCAGGTAACCATTGCAGACCTGCTTTGCCACAGGATAGGATTTGGTACTTTCAGCGGGGATGTAATATGGTACAAAAGCAATAAAACCTCCGAAGAAATTATCCG
>DATIKK010000018.1:0-2888 GCA_035477635.1 Bacteroidales bacterium
TTTGGACGAATCCGGATTATTGTCATCCGTCAGTTTCATTCTTGAAACCGGCGATCTTGTGAAATTTGCCAAATACATTCCCAAAGTTCATGAAAATGAAGATTGTATGGCAAAAGCGCTTGACTTCGTTTGGCGAACAGTTCTTCCAAAAACCGAGAATGACAAAAAGCCGGATGATGTGCAAACCTGAAAAGAAAAGAATAGTGTTAAAATGTATTGAAAAAATTGCAGATAAACGTAAAGAAAAGTGGATATAACCTTTGCATACAGGCCTGTTTTACTTCTACTGCTTATCATACCGTTGCTGGTCGCCTGGTACGTGTGGAAGCACAAAACTCACATGCCTGACATTCGCTTTGCACATTCCTTTTTTATTGATGGAGTAAAAAAAAGTTTCAGGCTCAGGTTGCTTCATATTCCTTTTGCTCTACGCTTATTGGCAATGGCCTTGCTTATTCTTGCCCTTGCAAGGCCACAATCAACATTAAGTACAAAAGATGTAGAGATTGAGGGTATCGACATAATGATTGCACTTGATATTTCCGGTTCAATGCTTGCCGCTGATTTTAAACCCAACAGGATGATAGCTGCCAAACAGGCAGCCATAGATTTTATCAGAAAGCGGCCAAACGACCGCATTGGCATGACCCTTTTCAGCGGCGAGAGTTTTACGCTTAGTCCCCTAACCATAGACCACCAAATGGTTACAGAACTGGTAAGTAATGTGTCAACTGGCATGGTCGAGGACGGCACGGCAATTGGCGATGGACTCTCCACTTCCCTTAACCGTTTACGCGAGAGCCAGGCAGCAAGCAGGGTAGTGATTCTTTTGACTGATGGCATAAACAATGCCGGAGTAATCGACCCTGTTACTGCTGCAGAGATCGCCTCAATTTATGGTATCAGGGTATATACGGTTGGAGTCGGAAGCAAAGGTTTGGTACCATTTCCTATCGAAACCCCTTTCGGAATAGAGTACAGGCAGGTTGAAATGCCCATTGATGAGGAATTGCTTACACAGATTGCCGAAACAACGGGTGGAAGATATTTTTGGGCAGGAACCATGGACAAGCTTCAACAGGTCTATGCTGAAATTGATCAGATGGAGCGTTCTAAAATTCATGTTACAGAATATGCCATTAACAGGGATGAATTTCTTCCGCTGGTTATTTTGGCTTTGATTTTGATTGGTATTGAGTTACTATTAAGAAACACCTTGTTAAGAACCAACCCCTGAAAACCTGAGTAAAGCAATGGAATTGGTAAAATTTGAAAATCCGCAGTACTTTTATCTGTTTGCCCTCCTTCCGGTAATAATAGGGTTGTTTGTTTTAACATGGTATTTTCGAATACGGGCCTTACGCAAATTTGGCAGGAGCGAAACCCTCCCATTACTTATGCCTTACAGGTCGGTTCGCCGGCCATGGTTCAGGTTTGGGTTGGTTGTGCTTGCTATTTCTTCGCTCTTTCTTGCAATGGCCAATCCTCAGGTGGGCAGCCGTATGGAGGAAGCTAAAAGGGAAGGGGTGGATATAATGATAGTTTTTGATGTGAGCAGGAGTATGCTTGCCGAAGATATTCGTCCTAACCGTCTGGAACGCTCCCGACTTGCTGTTCTCCGGCTTATTGACCAGTTGGGGCAAGACCGTATTGGTATGGTGGTTTTTGCCGGAACTGCCATAACCCAGGTACCTATAACCTCCGACCATACGGCCGCCAAAATGCTTTTGCGGACAGTAGGTGTCCACACAGTTTCTGTTCAGGGTACTGACATTAGCGCTGCTATTGAAAGGGCCAAGATGGCTTTCAGAGAAGAAGACCTCGAAAACAATGCGATAATAATTGTCAGCGATGGAGAAAATCATTTGAACGACCCCGTAGAAACAGCCAAACTTGCTGCCGAACGAGGTATTGTTATTCACACAGTTGGCATCGGAACCAGGGAAGGAGCTCCGATACCTGTTTTTGAAAATGGCCAGCGCCAGGGTTTTTTCCGCGACCGTCAGGGAAGGACGGTAATTACCCGCTACAACGAGGCTGTTATGAAATCAATTGCAGAAACCACAGGAGGGGTTTTCAGACATGGAACCGGCGCTGACCTGGGCCTTGGCGAGATTTTGAACGAAATAAGGCAAATGGAACAAGAAACCTTCGAAGCGGTTGTTTTTACTGATTACCAAAGCCGTTTTACCATTTTTGTTGCGATGGCTCTTGCTTTTTTATTCCTCGAAATAATGGTTTTTGAAAGGAAGAATAAATGGCTGCACAAAATCAAGCTCTTCAAGCCCCTTTAATTTTCAAATACGTAGGATGTATAATATTCAAATGACATTTTCAAGGGTTTTTCTGGTAGGTCTGTTCTTTTTTTATCCATTCATACAGACGGTTTCAGGCCAGGCCGATCGGCGAAGTGTTCGCCAGGGAAACCGGCTTTACCAGGAGCAACAATTCGGAGATGCCGAAATAAAATACCGTGAATCGTTGCAGGAGAATCCCGGAAACATAGAGGGAATGTTTAACCTTGGAAATTCTCTTTACCGGCAGGAACGCTACAAAGAGGCTTCGCAAAAGTTTGAGGCGCTTACAAGGATATCGCAGGATGATCAAAAAAGAGCCTACGCATATCACAACTGGGGTAACTCTTTATTAAAATCGCAGGATTTTGCCGGAAGCGTCAGCGCATTCAAAAATGCCCTGCGAATCAATCCAATGGATGATCAGACACGGTTTAACCTGGCATATGCGTTACAAAAATTGCAGGAACAGCAAAATCAATCCGGCCAGGGCAACAGGGAGCAGAATGAGCAGAACAGGAATGAACAGGACAGTGATCAGAATAGGAATGAGCAGCATCAACAGAACCAGAGTCAACAACCCCAACCAAGGCC
>DATIKK010000019.1:0-4750 GCA_035477635.1 Bacteroidales bacterium
ATATAAAAGAGCTGGTTTGCATACGTCCCGAAAAATATTAACGTATAGGATATAAATATGCAACAAAAGCAATAAAAATAAAATTACAAACAATCATATCAATATCTTATCAGTACTGATAAAATACCCGGGAAAGCTCCCGCCAAACTTCAGCACTTGCTTCCGTATAGGCATACCCCCGTCAAATAATTTTTCGCCAAAGTCTGTTATTGTTAATAAATCGTTTGAAGCATCCAGGAATACATAAAATGGTTTGCCTAATTTCGCATTCCGGATCAAATAATCAATTTAATTGAAAACTTGGTTTTCGACTATAAATTAAAGAGATGACCGGAAAAACATCAAATGCCCCAGCTCACGCCTCCCAAAACCCTTTCAATGTCAAAATCATACTTCAAGACGGATATACCCAGGAGGGTTATTCATTTGGGTTTCGGCGTTCGATTGCAGGAGAGGTTGTGTTTAACACTGCCATGTCGGGCTACCCCGAAAGCCTTACTGACCCCTCATACCAGGGGCAGATTTTGGTTTTGACTTATCCATTGATAGGGAACTACGGTGTTCCGCCGATGGTTTACGAAAACAGCCTTCTACGATATTATGAATCAGAGAGGATGCATATTTCGGGACTAATAATTTCCGAATACTCCCTCGAGCCAAGTCATTGGAACGCTTGGAGCAAACTCTCCTCTTGGCTCATAGAGCAGAGAGTTCCCGGAATAGGCGGTATCGATACCCGTGCCCTTACAAAACACCTTCGCGAATTGGGCTCAATGCCGGGAAAAATTGTATTTGCCAATCAGGATATTGATTTTATCGACCCTAACCAGGAAAACCTGGTGGCAGAAGTTAGCACAAAAGAGTTAATTACTTATGGCACAGGCAGATACAGAATTGTGCTTGTTGATTGCGGTGTTAAATACAACATAATAAGGAAACTTCTCGAAAGAGATACTACAATTATCCGTGTACCGTGGGACTATGATTTCTCGAACCTGGAATACGATGGCCTATTTATTTCAAATGGTCCTGGCGACCCAAAAAAATGTACCCCAACGATAAAAAACTTAGCAAGAGCTTACGAGTCTGATACTCCAATTTTTGGGATTTGCTTAGGCAACCAGCTTATGGCTCTTGCGGCAGGGGGCGACACCTTCAAGCTAAAATATGGCCACCGTAGCCACAACCAGCCGGTAATACAAAAAGGTACAAATCGATGTTTTATAACATCACAGAACCATGGTTATGCATCCCGTTGCGAATCACTGGACAAGGGGTGGGAGGAATTATTTGTAAACATTAATGATAACACAAATGAGGGGATACGACATAAAACCAAGCCCTTCTTTTCCACACAGTTTCACCCTGAAGCATCCAGCGGCCCAACCGATACCGATTTTCTTTTTGATGATTTTATAGATCTCGTAAAAAAATTTAAAAAGTAGCCCTATCGAACATGTCAAAAAAAATAAAAAAAGTTGTTGTAATAGGGTCCGGCGCCCTCAAAATAGGCGAAGCAGGCGAATTTGACTATTCCGGATCGCAAGCCCTTAAAGCCCTGAAAGAGGAAGGAATATATACCGTGCTCATCAATCCTAATATTGCCACTATTCAAACCTCTGAAGGGATTGCCGACAAAATATATTACCTGCCCGTAACCCCGTTTTTTGTCGAGAAAGTAATAAAGAAAGAAAAGCCACAGGGCATATTGCTTGCCTTCGGTGGCCAGACAGCCCTCAACTGCGGCGTAGCCTTGCACAATTCGGGCGTACTCGAAAAAAACAATGTAACGGTACTGGGCACACCCGTTGAAGCTATTGTAAATACCGAAGACAGGCAACTTTTCGTAAAAAAGCTCGATGAAATTGGGGTGCTGACCATTAAAAGTGAAGCTGTAACTACTGTAGCAGCAGCCAAATTAGCAGCGGCTAACCTTGGTTACCCTGTAATTATTAGGGCTGCCTACACACTGGGAGGGCAAGGAAGTGGTTTTTGCAATAACGATGCCGAACTCGACCAACTTGCCCATACTGCACTGAGCTATTCACCGCAAATTCTCGTGGAAAAATCGCTCAAAGGGTGGAAAGAGCTTGAATACGAGGTTGTACGGGACAGATATGACAACTGTATCACGGTTTGTAATATGGAAAACTTTGATCCCCTTGGCATCCATACCGGTGAAAGCATAGTGATAGCACCTTCGCAAACACTTACAAATACCGAATACCACAAACTTAGAGAAATATCCATCAAAATAGTCCGCCATATAGGCATAGTTGGCGAATGCAATGTCCAATACGCCCTCGACCCCCATTCAGAAGATTACAGGGTAATAGAAGTGAATGCAAGGCTATCCAGGTCCAGCGCCCTTGCCTCAAAAGCAACAGGTTACCCACTTGCACACGTGGCTGCAAAGCTCAGTCTTGGATACGGACTGCATGAGCTGAAAAATGCAGTTACAAAAACCACGTCGGCCTTTTTCGAGCCGGCACTCGATTACGTTGTCTGCAAAATACCACGCTGGGACCTCGGTAAATTCAAAGGGGTATCCAAACATATCGGCAGTTCCATGAAAAGCGTGGGCGAAGTAATGGCTATCGGGCGCAACTTTGAAGAGGCTATACAGAAAGGTCTCAGGATGATAGGACAGGGTATGCACGGGTTTGTTGAAAACAAAGAACTTGAAATCAGCGACAGGGCCGAAATAAGAAAAGAACTAAGCAATCCTACCGATTCACGCATATTTATGATTGCAACCGCATTTAAGCACAATTTTACGGTTGGTGAAATATACGAACTTACCAAAATTGACCGGTGGTTTCTGTATAAACTGAAAAAAATTTCCGATGTCAGGGCTGAATTTTCCGCATACGAAAAAGTCGAAGATATACCATTCGAACTTCTTAAAAGGGGTAAACAATGCGGATTTTCTGATTTTCAGATCGCCCGCAACCTTTGCCGCAACAATGGCAAAAATCCTACAAATTATAGCCTTGCCGTTAGAGAATACCGTAAAAATTTAGGACTACTGCCCGTAATCAAGCAGATTGACACATTAGCCGCTGAATACCCTGCCCAAACCAACTACCTGTACCTTACCTATCATGGTTTAGAGAACGATATTGTTCCGGAGCGGGACAACAAATCAGTCATTGTGCTTGGTTCCGGGGCTTACCGCATAGGGAGCAGCGTGGAATTTGACTGGTGCAGCGTAAACGCCCTTCAGAGTATTTCCAAAAATGGCCTGCGGTCTGTGATGATCAATTACAACCCCGAAACTGTCAGTACTGACTATGACATCTGCCACCGGCTTTACTTCGACGAGCTGACATTCGAACGGGTAATGGACATCATAGAATACGAAGCCCCTAAAGGAACTATAATTTCGATGGGCGGACAAATCCCCAATAACCTGGCCCTCAGATTGCATAACCAGGGAGTGGATATACTTGGCACCTCACCAATCTCTATAGACAGGGCAGAAAACAGGCACAAATTCTCATCCATGTGCGATGCCCTTAAAATTGATCAACCATCATGGAAGGAATTAACTACTATCCCCGAAATATTCAGGTTTGTAGAGCATGTTGGTTTTCCGGTACTCATAAGGCCATCATACGTACTTTCAGGCGCCGCCATGAATGTGGTGTCCAATATTGATGAACTTGAACATTTCCTAAATCTCGCCACAAACGTATCAAAACAATACCCTGTGGTAGTTTCCGAATTTATTGAAAATGCAAAGGAAATAGAGTATGATGCAGTAGCCAAAAATGGTGAGATAATAGTTTATGCCATTTCAGAGCATGTTGAGTTTGCAGGTGTGCACTCAGGCGATGCAACTATAGTTTTTCCACCCCAGAAATTGTATGTCGAAACCATAAGACGCGTAAAGCAGATAGCCCGTAAAGTTGCGTGTGAACTAAACATTACCGGGCCATTCAATATTCAATTTTTGGCCAAAGACAACGATATTAAGGTAATTGAATGCAACCTTCGTGCTTCCCGGAGTTTCCCCTTTGTATCCAAAGTGCTGAAAACTAATTTTATTGATTTGGCCACATCCGTGATCCTGGACCAACCAGTCCAAAAACCGGAAAAATCACTATTTGAGCTCGATTATGTGGGCGTAAAGGCTTCACAGTTTTCATTTGCCAGGCTCCAGAAGGCTGATCCTGTACTTGGGGTAGAAATGGCCTCTACCGGAGAAGTGGGATGCATGGGCGAGGATTTTTATGAAGCACTATTTAAGGCAATGCTTTCGGTTGGTTACAGGGTACCGGAAAAAAACATCCTCCTGTCAACCGGCGAAATGCGGTCAAAAATTGAAATGCTCAACAGTTTACGAATGCTTCACCAACTTGGGTATAACCTCTATGCTACGAAAGGCACCCAACTATTTCTGTCGGCCAATGATATACCAAGTACAATGCTTCACTGGCCCGATGAGGATGCCCAGCCAAATACTCTCGAATACATCAAATCCAAAAAAATTGACCTGGTCATCAATATTCCAAAAAACCTGACCAAGGATGAATTGTACAACGACTATGAGATACGGAGAAGCGCTATTGATTTCAACATCCCACTAATAACCAATGCACGACTGGCAAGCGCATTTATTCAGGCCTTTTGCAAGTATAAAATGGATGAATTGAAAATCAAGAGTTGGGATCAGTATTAATAAAAACACGCTTACCCGAATTTAAAAAGCAGCATATTTTTCAAATTACGGTACCCTTCTGTTTCG
>DATIKK010000020.1:0-5426 GCA_035477635.1 Bacteroidales bacterium
CCTGCTCCAGATGTTGTATTTGAGAATATACCATATTGCCCTGAATCCATCCTTCCAGTTAATCTTTTTGCCTTCTTCGTATGTGCGCCCATAATACGAGATGCCTACCTCATAGATCCTCACCCCAGAGTATTGCGCCACCTTGGCTGTAACCTCAGGCTCGAATCCAAACCTTTTCTCCTTTAGGCGAATGCTTTTCAAAATTTCTGCCTTAAATAGCTTATAGCATGTTTCCATATCGGTGAGATTCAGGTTGGTAAACAAATTGGAGAGAAAGGTGAGGAACTTGTTTCCGATGGTGTGCCAGAAATAAAGGATACGATGGGGTTTCGATCCCATAAACCTTGACCCATAGACCACATCGGCATAGCCATCAGTTATGGGACGCAGCAATTCTGAATATTCGCCCGGATCGTATTCCAGGTCAGCATCCTGAATCACAATAAAATCGCCCGAGGCTTCAGCAATTCCCCGATGAATCGCAGCCCCTTTTCCCTGGTTTGTGGATTGTCTGAAACATCTGATGTCTTCAGTGGGGTGATGCAGGCAAAATTTTTTCAAAATATCAGAAGTGCCGTCGTTGCTGCAATCGTCAATTACCAGAATTTCTTTTTCAATGTTTTTCAATGGCGTAGATATGATCCGAAGCAGCACATTGCCGATAGTTTGGGCTTCATTGTAGGCCGGGATGATGATGGAGAGTTTTTGCATATTGGGGCGATACCTAAATCTGCAATAAAAATACATATTTCTTTTGTTTCGGGAAGCATCTTTGAAAGAACGGCCTGATACATTCAATGCCAGGATAGGCGTTATAAAACCGGCCAGTACTTTGGTTGCATTTCCCGCAAGAAATTAAACCCACCATTTTTAAAGGTGCTTTGCCTACGGGAATGTATTTGTATGTTGAAAATGTAATTTTCATCCTTTTTGGGGGGGCTGTTCAGCATACTTTTGATTTCGCATTTGAATAGATGCAAACAAGTATTAAATTTGTGATAATCAAATTTTTTGATTTTATGGGCATTGGTAGGGCATTAGCCTTTCTGGTGATTTTATTTGCTGGTTTTATTTTTTGCGAAATAATATCGCCCAACAATGCCTTTGCCCGGATTTCGGTTCATGTAACAAGTTATTCCAGAACGGATTACGGGGCTGGCAATCAAAACTGGTCTATTGATATTGACGGTAAGGGCAATGTTTTCATAGGCAATACCAGTGGCTTGCTCACCCTCAGGGGTTCCTCCTTCCGACTCAGTCCGCTGGAAATGCTGACCCCTGTTCGATCAGTGCGTTACCACGACGGAAAGGTATATACCGGCTCGTTTGAGGAGTTTGGCTATTGGTCCCAAAATGATGAAGGCCACCTGAGCTACAATTCTCTGATTCCAAAACTTCAGGGGGTCAACATCCGAAATGAGGAGTTCTGGCGGATTGAACAGCACGGTGGCACAATTTATTTTCAGAGTTTTGGAAAACTTTTCATGCTTTCGGATGGGCGCATTGATGAAATAATTTTGCCAGGGCCCATGTTGTTTTTAATGAAAAGCGCTAATCGGCTTTTTATTCAGGAGATTGATGGCGGGCTTTATGAAATAGTGGGCAACCAATTGCAATTCCTTGAAGGAAGCCAGATATTTGGCCAAACTGAGATTAAGGCTGTAATCCATCTGGCGGAAAACAGGTTTTTAATCGGAACTAGTTCTAAAGGAGTATTTCAGTATGATGGGGTTACCTGGAGCCCCTGGAATAATCAGGCACAGGAGCAGTTGGCAGATGGTAAAATCAACAATGGGCTGCGGTTGGGCGATAAGTTGGTTTTTGGCACCATATTGAAGGGCTTGTTCATACTCGACCTCGATGGCCGGTTGCTTACCAACCTGCATTCGGGCAATTTTTTGCAGAATAATACGGTCCTGGCTTTGGCAGGAGATCACGACAACAATCTTTGGATAGGCCTCGATAAAGGGATTGACTTCATAGACCTGAACAGCCCTGTGGAATCCTATTCTGGCGATTTTGCACATATCGGGGCAGTATATGACGCTGTGCTTCAAAACGAATTGTTGTATGTTGGCACAAATCAGGGAATCCATATTTTCGAAAAAGACGAAAACGGACGGTTTACCGGTGGAGAATTGATGCCCGGTAGTCAGGGTCAGGTTTGGTTTCTGGAGGAGATAGACGGGCTTCTTTTCTGTGGGCACAACGACGGCACATATCAGATTATTGGGCGCCAGATGGTGCAGTTAAGCGCCTACAAAGGCGGCTTTAACCTCCGGCGGGTTGTTGGGACACCACAAAGTTACCTTGTGCAAAGCACCTACTATCATCTTGTGGTGTACCATTTTCAAAACGGACAATGGAACGACAGCCATATACTTGAAGGCTGGGAGGGCCCGGCTCGCTTTCTGGAAATAGATTTTATGGGCAATATTTGGCTTGGACACACTCTTACAGGGATTTACAAGCTGCAACCTGCCGATGGCCTGCAAACCCTGAACCATGCAATAGAAATGGGCAGCGAGCATGGGCTGAACAGTCCTACAAACCGGGTCTTTACGATGGATAATCGCATTGTGGTACTCACAGGGCAAAGCATCCTGCAATGGGATGCCTTAAGGCAGGTATTCATACCTTTTGATGAGGTAATTCCATCGTTGCAGGGATTTGAAAAGGCCACCATGCTCGCAAGCGCAGGCAACGACAGATACTGGTTTTTCAAAAAAGGCGAGATAGGTCTTTTTCAGGTTAGGTTTGGGAAAGCCCGGCTTCTATACAGAATTTTGCCGCAAATGTACGGGATTGATATGGTAGAAGGGTATGAAAACATTGTTAAGCTCAACGATTCGCTCCATCTTGTGTGTCAGGTTAATGGATTCTCCATACTCAACCTGGCACGCCTCAACCGTTTGCCCCTGAAGGACACGCCTCCTATTATTGAAGGTATATCCTTTTGGAGAAAGCCTGAAAGCACCCACAGTATATCTGAAACCTGGGAGGGGCTTAAATTGTTGGGCAGGGGCCTGAACAATGTGCGAATCCGATTTTTTGCCCATGAGCCGGGAGGTAAAAAAGGCTTCTTTCAATACAGACTCACAGGAATTGACCAACATTGGTCAGGTTGGATACAGACTAACGAAGTAACCTATTATCGATTGCCCCCGGGCACCTATACATTCAGCGTCAGAACCCTGGATAGTAAGGGAATTATCACAGGAGCAACCGATTTGACATTTCGGATTAGGGCACCATGGTTTTTCTCAGGCATGGCGTTTTTGTTATATGCAGTATTGTTGATTGCCATATTCTGGCAAGTCAGGCTAAAATATCTAAGGAACCATTTCCGCAAAAAAGAAGAGATTCTCAGGCAACAGAAAGAGGAGTTAATCAGACAAAAAGAAAGAGCTGAGAAAGAGTTGATTACTCTGGCAAACGAAAAACTCCAATCGGAAGTGGGTCTGAAGAACGCCCAACTGGCCAATAACACCATGTCGCTGATACGAAAAAATGAGTTGCTGGGTGAAATTCTCGCTGAGGTGCAACGGCAGAAAGAAGATTTAGGAAGGGCTGTCCCAAAAAAATTCCACTCCCGAATTATTGATTTAATAGAGGACACCAAAAGAAATGATCACGACATGGAGCAATTTGAAAAATTGTTCTATCAGGCTCATGAGAATTTTTTTCACATTCTGAAATCGAACTACCCTGACCTGACAAAAAGCGACTTGAGGCTTTGCGCTTACCTGCGGCTCAACCTATCTTCAAAAGAAATAGCGCCATTGTTGAATATTTCTATTCGGGGCGTTGAAGAAAGGCGGTATAGATTGAGGAAAAGGATTGGATTAAAGTCTGACCAGGGCCTTTCTGAATTCATTCTTGCACTCTGAGTGCTATATTTTTTTTGCTCCCCAATACAACAATCCTAAAACAAACACTTCCCATCCATCAGGAATTCCTGAAAAAATGTTCTTTTAAAAAACACAAGGTCAGTCTTATAGAGCATTTTAAAAAAAAATGCGTGGCTTTTGATGAGGTAGCGGAAAAGTACCATTTTGGTGTGTAGTAATTGTTTTGTATCCATTTATTTGCGTTTCCCTGATCCAACTCTTTACCTTGCGCCTTGAAATGTGCAAGCGAATAAAATTGGCCGGAAACTGAATATTGAATAAGCTCCGGATTGTTTCCCAACAAAATAGAACCTTATCAAATTTCAAATTCATAGCCTATGAATACAATATTAAGAGGAATTGGCCAAAAGTATGCAATCCTCACCATTATGCTTGTTTTTCTGGGTATTGTAGCCCAAGGGCAACGCATCGTAAGGGGTACGGTATCCTCGTCTGCTACGGGAGAGACCCTGCCCGGCGTGAATGTTGTTATCCAGGGAACGGCTAAGGGAACTATTACAGATATTGATGGTAACTTCCAGTTGGAACTTATGCCAGAAAATCAAATCCTTATCTTTTCGTTTATTGGGTTCGACCAGCAGACCGTTTTAGTTGGCGACCGGCAGGTTTTGCATGTGGAACTGGTGCCTGCCGCCACCGCCCTTGAGGAAGTGGTGGTAATTGGCTATGGAGCCCAGCGCGTGAGAGACCTAACAGCTCCCATTGTAAGGGTATCGGGCGAGGACCTGGCAAGGCAAACTTCATCTAATGTGCTGCAGGCATTGCAAGGCAAGGCATCGGGAGTTCAGATCATTCAAAGTGGTGCACCCGGCAGGGGTCCAGTTGTTCGCATCAGGGGGCTGGGTTCTATTGGCGATTATGCAAACCCGCTGTTTGTGGTTGATGGTGTTTTTGTTGACAACATTGACTTTATCAGTTCGTCCGACATTGAGGATGTTACCATTCTGAAGGATGCGTCTGCTGCGGCCATATTCGGTGTAAGGGCCGCAAATGGCGTAATCCTTATCACAACCCGCAAAGGTCGCGTAGGTCGTCCAACGGTGAGCTACGAAGGGTTTTTCGGAATGCAGGTACCGGTTAATATTCTACCTCTTGCCTCCACTCAGCAATATGTAGAGTTGTTCAATGAGGCCAATGTAAACCGTACGGGCTTTGTTCCAAAGGATCCTGCAGATTACACCGCAAGTACTGACTGGTATAGAGAGCTTCTTCGCATGGCACCTATGACCAGCCATAGTTTTGATATTTCCGGGACAGGCCAGGGCTCTAATTATTCCATCGGAGGAAGCTTTCTGAACCAGTTGGGAATAATGGATTTTAACAATCACTATCAAAGGTTAAATCTCAGGGCAAGGCTCGACCAGGCAGTGAACGAGTACATTAAAATAGGTATTAACAGCATCATCTCCCGACACGATCAGTACAATCCCAATGATGGAGCTTTTTTTCAGGCTTTTGTGAACCCTCCGGTTTATCCGGTGTTTGATGAAAACAATCAGGAGGCATTCCCCAGGA
>DATIKK010000021.1:0-13967 GCA_035477635.1 Bacteroidales bacterium
ATGACCGGCATGCCTGATTTTTTGAACAATTCAAGTGTAACCACCGAATCCTTTCCCCCGCCAACGGGAACTATTAAGCCTTCGGTTAAATGGGCAGGATTGCTCTTTTCAATTATTGGTGCAGATTCTGAATAATAAAATTCGAATAGCCCGTCGCCCTGTATTTCAATTCTATTAGTGTAAAAAAATTCACCAAGGCCATGAATAAATAGTTTTTTCCACCACCTCTCCTGTGCAGAATTCAATCTTCCCGGTTTGACCAAAATTTTTGGAGAACAAAATGCTTTCCAATAACTTATCATTTCAACCATACCAATGTGAAAAGCAAATATTTCAAGCGATTTTGCAGTAATGTCCTTGCGAAAAATATGGAGAGGAAAACGAAGGGTTGGGTTAAATATATATTTTTCTTCTACCCTGAAAACGAAGCCTAAGGTCAATTCTGTTGAGGAAAAATTGACGGTATAATTTTCGTAAACAAAACAGGGGAACTCTTTTCTTAGACGAAAGTATTTTTCAGTATTGTTTTTCTGTACCATATTGAACAATGGCAAAATATTTGTTGTTCACAATAAAAGGGACTCCAAAAGTAACAAAAACCGGCCAAAAGCCGTTTATCTATTAAAGAAATCATTCTTTTGCAATGAATTACTTGAAATCACTTCCTTCGGGCGGAAAATTACTTCTCAGTGAACCATCGCTGCGCGATTTTTATTTTAGTCGCAGCGTGGTATTGCTTATTGAGCATACCCAGCAGGAAGGAACCGTTGGCTTGATTTTGAATAAGCCTATCAATCTCAAAATGAAAGAAGTTGTAAAAGAATTTCCAACCAATGAGTTTCCACTTTTTCTGGGTGGCCCGGTTCATCCCGACAGGCTGTTTTATCTTCATACTTTGGGTGATCGGGTTAAAGGCAGCGTGGAGGTTATTAAAGGATTATTCTGGGGAGGCGAAATCGAAAGGCTTGTGAATCTAATCGACCTTAAACTGGTATCTCCTGATGAAGTCCGTTTTTTTATCGGATATGCCGGCTGGGAACCTAAGCAACTCGAACGCGAAATGAAGGAGGAGTCATGGATAGTAACCCAGGCAACCCTTGACACAATTATGTCGTGCAAACCAGAAAAACTCTGGGGCAAAATGTTAAGGGAGATGGGCTACGATTATGCCATTTGGTCAAATTTTCCACCCGACCCGGTATTGAATTAGATCAAAAATTCCCTCTGTTAAAAATTGGATGGTTCGCTATTTGAATGGGGGTAGTTTGTGTTTTTATTATGTGCCGAAAACAAGCGAAATTACCTGGTCAACCCGTACTGTTTCGCCTTTTACAATGCAGGCCGACTGCATATAGCATGGCTCTCTTTCCCGAAGTTTTTGTTCGATGTATTGAAGTAGGTCCTCCCCTATGCAATTCAGAACCAATGGGCGCTTTTTTTGCGCGTTTTCAAGCCTCCACGCCAGACTCTGGGGGGAAAGCCTCAAATAAACTGAAGTACCATTGCGGTTAATGAAGTCCATGTTATCAAAATAACAAGGGGTGCCACCGCCTGTTGCGATTACTGCCGGGCTGATCTCTATGGTTTTTCGGAGGGCTTCGCTTTCAAGCTTTCTGAAATGCATTTCGCCCATTTGTTCAAAAATTTCGGCAATACTTTGGCCTGCTATACGCTCTACTTCGGTGTCGAGGTCAATAAACCGGTAGTTCAATTTCCTGGCAATGCGCCTGCCAAGTGAACTTTTCCCGCTTCCCATAAATCCAACCAAATAGATTCGCATATTTTTTCCGCAAAATTAAACTAAAAGGATGGCTTATTTTTGCACCATGTTGTATGGATAAAATCCGTTTTATTTTTGATTCTTGTTTCAATTTTTTATGTCAAAATACATCTTTAAAATTTATATTGTATTCGCCAATGAAGAAAATTCTGACCATCATCGGAGCTCGTCCCCAGTTTATCAAGGCGGCTGCAGTGAGCCGTGAAATTAGCAGCAGGGAAAACATGACTGAAATAATTGTGCACACCGGTCAACATTTCGACCACAATATGAGCCAGGTCTTTTTCGAACAGATGCATATTCCCAAACCCAAATATAACTTTGGCATTCACAGCCTGTCGCATGGGGCTATGACCGGGCGCATGCTTGAGCGTGCCGAAGAGGTTTTGCTTTACGAGAATCCAGACTGGGTAATGGTTTATGGCGATACCAATTCAACGCTTGCAGGCGCCCTTGCTGCAAAAAAACTTGGACTAAAGGTGGCACATGTGGAAGCAGGATTGCGTTCAAACAACATTTTGATGCCCGAAGAAATTAACCGCATTTTAACTGACCGTATTTCCGACCTGCTTTTTTGTCCCACACAAACTGCCTTTGAAAACCTTGTAAAGGAAGGATTTAACTATTTGGACAACAAGGTGTTGCTAACAGGTGATGTGATGTATGACGCCTACCTGCATTTTTTCGGCATGCGTATAGCTCCTCCCATAAAACTACCGGAAAAGTTCGCACTTGCAACTATGCACAGAGCCGAGAATACCGACCAGCAAAACAATTTCGGAGAAATTATTGAAGCCTTGAATATTATTTCCGGCCAAGTGCCTGTTGTATTACCAATACATCCGCGAACCTTTCAGGTGCTTAAAAAAAGCAATTTACCGGCGCTTCATCAAAACATCAAGGTTATGGAACCAGTAAGCTACCTGGAAATGATTTATTTGCTCGAAAACTGCGAATTGGTTCTAACCGATAGCGGAGGCCTTCAAAAGGAGGCGTATTTTGCCGGAAAACCATGTATTACCTTAAGGAATGAAACTGAATGGACTGAATTGATCCATAATGGGTACAATAAGCTCGCAGGTATCAGGCAGACTGGCATTATCAATGCTTTCAATGAGTTTATGATAAAAAAACCCAGGTTCACAACCGGCCTTTACGGTTCAGGGAACTCTGCCAGAATGATTGCAGATGCACTTGGGCAAAACTATGTGTAAAAGTTGGAATCACGTTTTGTACCCTTCATCCGAAGTATTGTTTAAATTTGTAGGAAAGCCTTGGATATTTGCACTTTATACAGCGCTTACTTTGATAATGTGATAATACATAGTAAATTACAGATTCCAAATCCAGGAAGTGTAAAATTGCTTTTCTGAAGGGGTGGAGAAAAATTCAGATATCGAATGATTTACCAGGGATAAAAGAAAGGAAATTATTACCATGCATCCGAGTCCAAAGTTTAAATACAACGAAAAGTTTTCGACCGAGCATTACGAGTTTCCTGAGATAGCCTATGAGCATCTGATGCAAAAACGCATTATCAATGTTTTGCTTATTTGCAGCAATTATGATGCTTTTATGCTTGAGGAAGACGGACGGATAAACGAAAAAATTTTTCTTGAATATACATCTAAAAACCTGCGTTACCCGCCAAAATTCACCAAGGCAAGCTCGTCGGAGGAAGCTTTCGGCCTGCTTGAAGAAAAGGATTTCGATCTGGTCATCACAATGTTGCATGTGGGCCGGATTGATGCTTTTGAGATGGCCAAAAAGATAAAAAAACGCTACTCTAAGATTCCTATCGTTGTACTGACTCATTTTTCGAGGGAGGTCTCTATAAAGTTGGCCAACGAAGATCTTAGGAGCATTGATTATGTTTTTTCGTGGCTCGGCAATCCCGGACTGCTTTTAGCAATAATTAAGTTACTGGAAGACCGCATGAATGCCGAATTCGACATTGATGTTGTGGGTGTTCAGGCAATTCTATTGGTAGAGGATTCTGTAAGGTACTATTCGTCGTATTTGCCAAATATCTACAAGGTAATTTTCGATCAGACCAGCGAACTTATGACCGAGGGCCTTAACGAACACCGCAAAACATTGCGTATGCGTGCAAGGCCGAAAATTTTGATGGCAAAGACCTACGAAGATGCAATAACCCTTTTCGAAAGGTACCATCAAAACCTTCTTGGAGTTATATCGGATATAAGCTATTCGCGCAACAACCAAAAGGACATAGAAGCAGGCATCAGGTTTGCACACCATATAAGGCAGGTCGATAGCAACATCCCAATTTTGCTGCAATCATCGCAGGCGCTCGATGAAACCATCATTAACGAGTTAAAAATAGGCTTTATAAATAAATATTCGAAAACCCTTCTGGTTGAGCTGAAAAATTATATCCGGGAAAACTATGGATTTGGTGATTTTGTTTTCAAGGATCCGGTAACAGGCATGGAAGAAGTCAGAGCCAACAGCTTGCATTCCCTGCAGGATAAAATCGCCAGGGTTAGTTCAAAGAGCCTTGAATACCATATTTCTAATAATCACTTTTCGCGTTGGCTTAAGGCAAGGGCTTTGTTTTCGATTGCCCATATTTTTGCCGAAAAGAGTCGCGATGATTTTAATAATCTCGATGAAATTCGCAGCTATCTTATTGATACTATTGCCAATTTCAGAAAGATGAAAGGACGCGGCATTATTGCAAGCCGTTTTGATGATTATGCCGTATTTACACGGTTGGGCGACGGACAACTCGGCGGAAAAGCCCGTGGTTTGGCGTTTATTGATCTGGTTGTGAACAAGTACAAAATGATGAACAAATGGGAAGGAGTAACTGTAACGATTCCGCAAACGGTTGTTATTACAACCGATTTGTTCGACGAGTTTATGGAGGAAAACTCACTTTACGACTTTGCCCTGTCAAATGCAAGCGATGAAGAAATTCTTGAAAGGTTTGCTGAAGCCAGAACACCATCGCGGTTACGGGCATACACAACAGATATAATTCGGTTTTTTCGTACCCCTTTGGCGATAAGGTCAAGCAGCTTGCTTGAGGACAGTCATTATCAACCCTTTGCCGGGGTATATTCCACCTATATGATCCCAAATAATCACACCGAGCCAAATGTAAGGCTGATGCAACTTGAGCAGGCAATAAAAAGCGTTTATGCATCTGTATTTTTTCGTGAGAGCAAGGCTTTTATTGCGGCAACTTCGAATGTAATTGACGAGGAAAAAATGGCAGTAGTAGTACAGGAAGTTTCCGGCAGAGGCTACGGAGATAAGTATTACCCTGCCCTGTCAGGTGTTGCCCGGTCTATCAATTTTTACCCGATACAACCTGAGAGGTACGAAGACGGGGTAGCCAAAATAGCCTTCGGACTAGGCAAAACTATTGTTGAAGGAGGACTGGCTATCCGTTTTTCGCCTGTTCACCCCGAAAAAAGTATTCAACTATCAAGCCCGGAATTAGCTCTCCGCGATAGTCAAAAAGAGTTTTACAGCCTCAACCTTGACCCTGAAAAATATAAACCCAACCTCGATGATGCTGCAAACCTTTTCAAACTTAAAATAAACGACGCCCTGCCTGATGGCTCTTTAAAATATGTAGCTTCCACTTACGATTACCACGACAACATAGTGCGCGATGGCCTTTACGATTCTGGAAAAATAGTAATATCCTTTTCGTCTATTCTCCGCTACAGGGCATTTCCCCTGGCCGACATACTCAAAACCTTACTGGAAATCGGTCAAAAAGAAATGAACAACCAGGTTGAAATAGAGTTTGCTGCCAACCTCGATGCAGAAGAAGGGCAAAATAAAACGTTTTACTTTTTGCAAATCAGGCCTATTGTTGAAGGAATAGAAAAACAAAAGGTAAAAATTGATACAAGCCGGCCAGAAAAGGCTATAATTATTAGTTATCAGGCAATGGGAAACGGTAATATTGACAACTTGCGGGATTTGATTTACGTTAAGCCTTCGGCTTTTAACCCTGCCAATACCAAACAAATTGCAGCAACCATCGAAAGACTTAACTCAGGTTTTGTGGCCAGCGGAAAAAACTACATTCTGATTGGTCCTGGCCGCTGGGGTTCTTCAGACCCCTGGCTTGGCATTCCTGTCAGGTGGACTCAGATTTCGGCCGCAAGGCTAATTGTTGAATCCGGAATTAAGGATTATCAGATTGACCCAAGCCAGGGAACACATTTCTTCCAGAACCTTACATCCTTTAATGTTGGGTACTTTACCATCAATCCATATTACAACGAAGGAATTTATGATGTTGAATTTCTGGATCGGAAACCGGCTGTTTTTGAGGATGACAACCTGAGGCACCTGAAGTTTGAAAACCCGCTTGTTGTTAAAATTGACGGCAGCAAGAAAACCGGAATAATTTCCAAGCCTTAAGCATAATTTTTTTTCTAAAATTTGGAGTTTCTGAAATAATGCGGTTAATTTAGCCGCACTCATTTGTTGTTATTTTATTAACAAAATTCAGTTATAACTTTTAAAATCAGTTAACCTATGGATTTAGAAAAAATCATGCAAGACCTGGAGAAGAAAAACCCAGGCCAGCCAGAGTTCATTCAGGCAGTAAGGGAGGTGCTTGAATCCATTGAAGGCGTAATCAAGGAAAACCCCAAGTACCAGGCGGCCAATATTATTGACCGCATTGTGGAGCCCGACAGGGTTATTTCATTCAAAGTAGAATGGCTCGACGACAAAGGAAATGTCAATGTGAACAGGGGTTATCGGGTTCAGTTCAACAATGCAATAGGGCCATACAAAGGCGGGTTGCGTTTTCACCCAAGTGTTTCTCTGGGAGGTTTGAAATTTTTAGGATTTGAACAAACTTTCAAAAATTCCCTCACCACTCTCCCAATGGGTGGCGCCAAAGGTGGAAGCGATTTTAACCCAAAAGGAAAGTCCAATGCCGAGATTATGCGCTTCTGCCACGCTTTCATGGCTGAACTCTACAGGTACATAGGCCCCGATACCGATATTCCTGCAGGTGATATTGGAGTAGGAGGTCGTGAGATTGGATTCATGTACGGGATGTACAAAAAAATCGTAAATACCCATAATGGTGTATTTACCGGTAAAGGCCGCAATTGGGGTGGTAGCCTTATACGGCCGGAAGCCACGGGTTTTGGCACAGTATTCTTCGCAGAAGAAATGCTGAAAACCAGAGGTGAATCATTGGAAGGAAAAATCGTAACAGTTTCAGGGTTTGGAAACGTTAGCTGGGGTTCTATCATCAAGGCTCACCAACTTGGGGCTAAGGTAGTTACTATTTCCGGCCCCGACGGATATGTTTACGACCCCGATGGTATTTCGGGCGATAAAATCGATTATCTGCTCGAATTGCGTGCCTCCAACCAGGATATCGTTAAACCTTATGTTTACAAGTATCCAAATGCAAAATATTTTGAAGGCCGCAGGCCATGGGAGGTAAAATGCGATATTGCCCTTCCCTGCGCTATTCAAAATGAGCTCGACGCCAAAGATGCCCAAACTCTTGTTAACAACGGAGTAATGTGCGTTTCTGAAGGTGCGAACATGCCTTGTACTCCTGAAGCAATGGAGATTTTCCTTAAGGCAAAAGTACTGTATGCCCCCGGAAAAGCATCAAATGCAGGTGGAGTAGCCACTTCAGGGCTCGAACAAACACAAAACGCCATGAAACTGTCATGGTCTGCCAAAGAGGTTGAGGAAAAACTGCACAATATCATGAAAAACATTCATGAAGCATGTGTGAAGTACGGTAAAGAACCTGATGGTTTTGTCAATTATGTGAAAGGAGCAAATATTGCCGGCTTCATCAAAGTTGCCGATGCGATGATAGATCAGGGAGTTATTTAATTCGACTGAACAGGATTTTCAGGCTGTACTTTACACTACAGCCTGATTTTTTTTTGATAATCTATTCCTGCTTATTATCTGGGGTTGATTCATAAGGGGCATTATCCTGAGGAATGAATTTCAAAATTTCTTCAATAAATTGAAATTACCAATATATTTCGATTTTTGCTTGATTTAGCAAGGTAGCTTTTATTATTTTTACAGTTTTTAATCGAAGTTAGCCATATTGCTATCATGCGAATTCAACGGAAAATATCGCACAAACCCAAAATTAACTATTACGAACAAGTTGATTTGTCTTTAATCGATCCATTAATCGAAAAGTTACGGGATAAAAAAGGTAGCCTTATTCCGTTACTGCAGGGCACTCAGGAAATTTATGGCTTTCTGCCCAGAGAAGCCATCCTGAAACTTTGCAGTGAAACAGGGCATGATTTGAGCGAATTATTCGGAGTAGCGACCTTCTATGCCCAGTTTCGACAATCGCCCACCGGCAAACACCTTATAAAAATGTGCCACGGAACCGCATGCCATGTGTTGCAGGTTTCGGAAGTTACCGATGGACTTTTGGATTATCTGGAAATACATGAAGGCCAAACCACACCCGACCGTCTGTTTACCTTGGAAACCGTTGCTTGCTTAGGTTGTTGCAGCTTGGCGCCAGTAATGATGATAGGCGACGAAGCCCATGGAAAACTGAGTCCTCAGAATGCTCTGAAGATAGTTAAGGAGATCAGGCGCAATGAAATTTCACAGTCAACCTCCCCGACAATATGAGTAAAACCGTAATTACCGTAGGCTTGGGAAGTTGCGGCATTGCCGCCGGGGCAGCGAAGACCTACTCCCAGTTGGAGCTGATCAAAAAGGCAGATAATCTGGATTTTGAACTCAAAAAGACCAGTTGCGTGGGTATGTGTTTCAGGGAGCCGCTGGTGGAGATTTCTGACGAAACGGGGACCTGGCTGTATGGGCCTGTTGATGTTGCACGGGCAGATGAAATCGTTGAAAAGCACATTAAAAACTTTTCGCCTGTTCTGGAATACCTGGTTCTGAGCGATTCTGTTTCCACTGCCGACCAGTCGTTTCTTGATGGTCAGGTAAAAATTGCCCTTCGTAATTGCGGCAAAATTGATCCTGAGAGCATTGATGAATATGAAGCCCAGGGGGGTTATGACGCCTTACGAAAGATTGTTTCAGAGTCACTGAGCCCCCAAGAGGTTGTATCCATGGTGAGCGCCTCCGGCTTGCGTGGAAGGGGTGGCGGGGGCTTCCCTACCGGCCAGAAATGGAGCTTTGCCAGGCATTCGCAGGCAGACCGGAAGTTCGTGATATGCAATGCCGACGAAGGTGACCCCGGGGCGTTTATGGACCGCTCCATACTTGAAGGCGACCCTCACGCGGTGATTGAGGGAATGATAATTTGCGGATACGCTATTGGCGCAAGTCAGGGATATATTTATTGTAGGGCAGAGTACCCGCTGGCTATAAAACGCCTTGCTATCGCCCTTAGCCAGGCCCGCCAAAGAGGCTATCTGGGAAAAGACCCAATGGGAATGGATGGCTCTTTTTTCGATATTACCATTAAAGAAGGAGCAGGAGCATTTGTTTGCGGAGAAGAAACAGCCCTGATCGCCTCTATCGAAGGGCAAAGAGGGATGCCCAGGCGAAGACCGCCTTTTCCGGCACATTCCGGGCTTTGGAAAAGCCCAACCATTATCAACAATGTAGAAACCCTTGTAAATATTCCACAGATCGTTCTAAATGGCCCCGGGCAATTTGCCTCTTTGGGAACAGACAATAGCATGGGAACAAAGGTTTTTGCCATTACCGGAAAAATTCGGAACGGAGGTCTGGTAGAGGTGCCAATGGGTATCAGCATAAGGGATATTGTATTCAAGCTTGGCGGAGGCATGTCTGGGAACAAAAAATTCAAGGCGGTGCAACTTGGTGGACCTTCGGGCGGATGTATCCCTGAATATCTTGCCAATACCAAAGTGGATTTTGATTCGGTGAATGCAACAGGTGCCATTATGGGTTCGGGCGGAATGGTGGTAATGGATGAAAGCACATGTGTAGTGGATATCGCGAGGTTTTTTCTGGATTTTACTCAAAAGGAATCATGCGGAAAATGTACTTTTTGCAGAATTGGCACAAAACGGATGCTCGAAATCCTTACCCGCCTGACGGAAGGAGAAGGATGCGAAGGTGATTTGGAAAAGCTCGAAGAACTTGCCATACACATTAAAGATGGCTCACTATGCGGGCTTGGACAAACAGCGCCCAACCCCGTGCTTACTACCCTGAAGTATTTCCGCAGCGAGTACGAAGCACATATACACCACAAAAAGTGCCCTGCCCTGTCGTGCAAAAAACTTCTGACATACACAATCCATCAGGAAAAATGCACAGGCTGTACAGCATGCTTCAAAGGATGCCCTGCCGATGCCATCATAAGCACGAAGCGTCAGCCCCACAGCATTGTTGAAGAAAAGTGCATAAAATGCGGTATTTGCTTCACCAAATGTAAGTTTCAGGCAATCCTCATCAGTTAACCGACAAAAACACTGTGTTTCGAACATGAATCAACTCAATATCATACTCAACGGCAATTTGGTTGAAGGCATTGAAGGAGAAACCATTAACAATTTTGCTGCCCGCATGGGCATTGAAATACCTACACTTTGCCACGACGACCGACTGGAGCCTTTTTCTTCATGCTACATCTGTGTTGTAGAGGTTTCGGGTATGAGAGGTCTGCAGCCCTCCTGCTCCACCCGAATAGCCGAGGGGATGCAAATACAAACGGACAACGCAAGGGTTCGCAAGTCCAGGCAAGTGGCATTGGAATTACTGCTCAGCAATCATTATGCCGACTGTGTGGCTCCCTGCCGCCAAACCTGCCCTGCCGGAGTAGATGTGCAGGGTTATATTTCCATGATTAGCAAAGGCTTGTACCGCGAAGCTGTCCAAATTATCAAAGACACAAACCCGCTTCCGGCGATTTGTGGCAGAGTTTGCGTGAGGCCATGCGAACTGGCATGCAGGCGCAACCTGGTGGATGATGAGAGTGTAGGCATTGATTATCTCAAAAGGTTTGCTTCCGACAAGGATTTGGAATCGCCTGACCGCTTTATGCCCCACAAAAAACCGCCTACAGGCAAAAAAATTGCCGTGATAGGTGCCGGGCCTGCGGGACTTAGTGCTGCATTCTTCTTAGCCAAAGAAGGGCATCAGGTACAGATTTTCGAAGGTTCGCAGGCAGCAGGAGGAATGCTCAGATATGGCATTCCGGAATACAGACTGCCCAACAATATTATCGAGAAGGAAATAGAAGGTATTACGGGATTGGGCGTATCAATAAGCTACGGGCAATTGCTGGGTGAGAACATTTCTTACAGCACACTCAAAACTGCCTTCGACGCTACAGTTCTTGCCATCGGCTCGCAGGCCGGAACGCGTATAGGTTGCGAAAACGATAATGCATTGAACATCTTCTCAGGAATTGATTTCCTGCGCGAAATGGAAGTTTCGGGAAAGAAGGATGATTTTACAGGCAAAAAGGTTGGGGTAATTGGTGGGGGCAATACTGCAATGGATTGCTGCCGCACAGCAGTAAGATGTGGAGCAGAAGAGGTTACTGTAATTTACCGGCGCACAGAAAAGGAAATGCCGGCTAATCCCATAGAAATTCATGAATCGAAGGTTGAGGGAGTAAAATACAAGTTACTTACGGCACCTGCCAGGGTGAATACAGGCGAAAACGGAGAGGTAAAATCGCTCACCTGCTTCAGGATGCAACTGGGCGAACCCGATTCTTCAGGCAGGCAGAGACCTGTAAAAATTGAAGGTTCGGAGTTCGACATCCCTCTCGATATCATTCTTGCTGCTATAGGCCAAAAAACAGTGGTTGGCTTTATTGACGATATGAACCGGAATTCAGAAACTCCCTTGTTGCTCAACAAATGGGGCGATATTGATGCCAACCCGGATACCCTGCAAACTTCTATTCCTAATGTTTTTGCTTGTGGCGATAGCGTAACAGGCCCTGCCACATTAATTGAAGCCATTGCGCAGGGGAAAAAAGCTGCAGGCAGTTGCCACCAGTATTTGCAAAAGGGAAGCATTACAGAATCGCCCAGAGAATTTCTAAGCAAAAAGGAAAATTTCCAGGAGCAGCAGAAACAGGATTATCAGGATATTTTTGTTTCACAACACATGGAACCCATGCCTGTGCTTCCGGCAACGAGCCGATTCAATTTCAACGAAGTGGAACTGGGGTATTCTGCAAAATCTGCCCATGGAGAAACCGCCCGATGCCTCGAATGCGGATGCAGCGAACTTTATACCTGCAAACTGAAAGATTTCTCTACTGAATATCAGGTGTCTCAGAACCGTTTAGGAGGCAATTATGCAAAGTACAGCCCTCGTTTCGACCATCCTCTGATAGAGTTCGACAACAACAAATGCATCCTTTGCTCGAGGTGCATAAGAATTTGTCATGAACTGACCGGTGCAAACGCTCTTGGCCTGATCAACAGAGGATTTGATACCTATGTAGCTCCGGCTATGGATCTTCCACTTATTCAAACTTCGTGCGAATCATGCGGGTTGTGCATTGACACATGCCCTACAGGGGCCATTGTGGAAAATACTCCTTTCAAGCCTGCACCAATACTATGGGATTCGTTTCAAACCACTTGCAATTTTTGTTCGCTGGGTTGTCAAGTATCCTTGCATCATAAAGCAGGCTTTTTTATGAGGGCCACCGGAGCAAAAGGCTCTTCAAATCCCGATGGTAGCATTTGCCACTACGCTAAATTTGGTTACCGGGTTTGGAACATGCCCGACAGGATCACAAAACCCCTGTTGAAAAAAGGCGGCCAATTTGAGGAGGTATCTTTCGCTGAAGCTTTTGCACTGATTGGCAGTAAAATTACAAATGTGGAGGCCGGACAAAACGCCTTTTTTATTGGTGGAAGGCTTTCAAACGAAGAGATTTACCTTACGCAAAAGATAGCACGGGAGATTGTGAAGACTCCGCATGTGTCAGGTTTTTCCATCAGGCATAAAAGACCGGAAGTAAATAATTCTCTGAGGTTTGCTTCATTGGACAAGATACAAAGCGCAAAGCAGATTTTTGTTATTGGCAGCCAACTGAGCCTAGAGCACCCGGTAGCAGGGTTCTATGTCAATAAAATGCGTGTTATGCAACATGTACAGGTAAACCTGATTACCACTTTGAACAAATCGGCCATGGATCATAAGGCTGATTCGGTTTTAAGAATAAAGAATTATGCCCTGTTTCTTAGAGCTGCAAACTATCTGGCCATTAAACAACATAAAGTGGATTTAGCCACTGTGGAAAGCCAAAGCCACGGGCTTTCGGATTATCTGAAATCGTTGGAGGCTATAAATCTGGACGATCTGCTCCGCGATACAGGATGCAGCTACACCGAGTTGGAAGGCTTTGTGGAGAATGTTTTTTCCGGATCAGCACCCGTAATTCTTTTCGCCGAAAACCATTTAGGAACAGAAGGCTTTTCCGAAATCTCCAATATGGCATATCTCAGCGGGTTGATACATTCGACAGAGGGTGGAATGGTGTGCTTACAAGAAAATTCCAATTCCCAAGGCTTGTGGGATATTATGGGCAGCAACATTTTTATGCATAAAAACACTGCTCATTCTGAAGAACCACATGCTGACTCATTGATAAAGGAAGTCAACAGTAAAATTTTTGCAGAAATCAAACCTGACCAAATAAACCTTCCAGAACTTGCCCAGATCAAAAATGCATTTATTTTTGGTGAAGACCCGGCAGGATGTGCTTTCGATAAAAAGAAAATTCAGGAATATTTATCAAAATTTGATTTTTTGGTGGTTCAGGATATGTATATGACCGAGACTGCGCAAATGGCCGATGTAATCCTGCCGGCGTTGTTTCCGTTTGAACAAGAAGGAAGTTTCATCAATTCCTCACACAACCTTGTTAGAAATACCGCTTCTCTCCCCTCCCATGTTGCTTTGACAGGAATCGATCAGCTCAATGCACTTGCTAAAACGCTTGATCGTGGTTTTGAAAAAATGGAGGTTGCAGAGGTATCAGAATCAGTAATACTTTTTCTCGAAGAGAAGAAAACTGCCGATAATAGTCATTTTCGCTTCACTGCGCATAAAACAAATGGCAACTGTTTTACGGAATTCAGCTATGGTTGCGATTTTATCAAAAAATACTTCTTCCAATATTTTGAGCAACAAATCACTAAAACCCACAACCATGCAACCGTTTAGCACCATCGAAGAAATTCTCGATTTTGCCATG
>DATIKK010000022.1:0-1989 GCA_035477635.1 Bacteroidales bacterium
TTCAAAATAAAAGTTTTACTTACATTAAAACATGAAAGAAACTATACTAGTTCCTACTGATTTCACGATTGTTGCCCGCTATTCCATGGACCATGCTGTAAACCTGGCCAGGATTTTCAATCGTAAAATTGTGCTGTTACATATTGTCGGAAAGAAAGTTCTGGGAACTCCCAAGGAAGACATCCTAACCGCAAAGATGCATGATGCGGTTGCCTGGATTAAGAAAAAATCCGATGTGCAGGTCAGTTGGGTGCTCGAAGAGGGTAATATTTTTACCAGTATATCGGAGGTGGCTGTCCGAATAAAGGCAGAGTTTATTGTTATCGGGATACACGGCAAGAAAGGGGTACAGCATATTATGGGCAGTTATGCCTATAAGGTGGTGTGTAGTTCCCATATTCCGGTATTGTTGGTTAAAAAATTGCACCGCCATATTGGCTACACCAATATTGTACTGCCAATCGACTTTTCGGCAGAAAGCACTCAAAAAATCCTGAAATCCATCAAGTTTTCGCACTACTTCGGGGCCAAAATCAAAGTTTTCGGATTTTTGGGAACCCGCAATCCGGCCAAATTGATAAATAAGCAAGCATTGCTCAAAAAGGTTAAAGATGTTTATGCAGAACTCGGCCTGACCGTAACCACCGATTTGTGTGTTGACCCCAGTAGCGATTGGCCGGAGGCCCTGATGAGGTTTTCAGAAAAGATCGAAGCCGACCTGATCATGATTGTTGCAGAAAAAGACGGTGGAATACCCGATATTTTTGGCCAGAATACTACCGAAACTCTGATCGACAAGTCGGAAATTCCGATTCTTACCGTAATACCATCTCCCTGCGAAGATAACCCAGACCTTGAAACGGTCGTAAAGACATTTATCGACCCAATGGGAATCACCAGCGGAAGAATTACCTCAAAACATCCTATCAGTTAGGTTCTTCTGTCTTAAAACCAACTCTGCCAAGGTTTTCCCAAAAGGAAGGGAAAGATTTTATTACCACTTCGGGATTTCTGATTGCAATCTGTCCGTATTTCAATGCTAATGGAGCACACGACATAGCCATGCGGTGATCGTTGTATGTGTCGAAACACAAGTTTGCCTGACGGCTCCAGGGTTGGGTCATTTTTAGATGCCAGGCCCCCTCGCCTGCATTATTCAGCAAAAAACCCAACTTTTTTAGTTCGTTTTGTAGCGCGGCAATCCGGTCGGTCTCCTTCAGAGGCAAGGTTTCGAGTCCATAGAATTCGGCCTGAATTTTTGCACCTGCAAATGTCAGGGAAATGGTTTGGGCCAGATCGGGATTGTCAGTAAAATTTAAAGCAAGAGATTCAGGTGGCTGGCCGGTTTTGGCTACATAGGCTCCCTGTTGTTCGAAACGGGTTGAAACGCCAAGCGCTTCGAACCAATTGTAAAGGTTCTCATCACCCTGCAAACCACTAGGTGTCAATTCAGGAAAAAATATTTCTCCATCTTTCGAAAGCAGCAACGCCGCATAGAAGTACGAGGCTGCCGACCAATCGGGCTCAATCCTGATTGTGCGAGGCTGGTATTGTCCCGGAAGAACGTGGATAAGGTTTCCCTCCCACCGGTATTCAATTCCAAAAAAGGCCATCAGGTTCAGGGTCATTCTGATGTAACTTGTCGATACCGGTTTGCCTGATAAGGTCAGTTGCAGGCCGTCTTCGAAAAG
This sequence comes from Bacteroidales bacterium, assembly GCA_035477635.1. GTDB lineage: Bacteria > Bacteroidota > Bacteroidia > Bacteroidales > UBA7960 > UBA7960. The sequence continues at coordinate 1,692 of DATIKK010000022.1, forward strand.
TGGAGCAATCATGAGCAATGCGCTGATAAACTGGCTGCTGGTACCTGCATCAATATTGATTTTTCCGCCTTTTAGCTTCTTCCCGGAAATCCTCACCGGCGGATACCCTGGCTTACCAAGGTACTGAACAGTTGCACCCAGGGTTAAAAGTGCTTCAACCAAGGTGCCGATCGGACGTACTTTCATGCGGTCTGATCCGGTAAGAACAAACCGGCCATTTGATGTTGCCAGATACGCCGTAAGAAACCTCATGGCGGTGCCGGCCTGTCCTATATCGATAAACTCCTCTGATGATTTA
>DATIKK010000023.1:0-6294 GCA_035477635.1 Bacteroidales bacterium
CTATTTGAGGATGAGTTTAGCTTAAGCAACACGGCAACCATATCATACAACTGGGCGGTTCGTGGAAAGCAACCCAGAATAAGGTCAAAACAAAACAGAAGAGAACGCCAAACAACTTTTGGTAGCATAAACATAAGGACAGGGCAGATGGTGATAAACTTTTCGGATAAAGGCAATTACAAGAGCTTCAAAAAACATTTGAAGAATATACTGCACACATTCAAAAATGCTCCAAAGATTATTTTGGTACTTGACAACGTAAGGTATCACCATGCAAAGCTCCTAAAAAAGTTTTTGGAGGAAAACAAAAGATTGGAAATTCTTTATTTGCCTCCATATTCACCAGATTTAAATCCAATTGAAAGGGTTTGGTGGTTCATGAGAAAATCGATTACGCACAATCGGTTTATGGAAACTCTGAGTTTGAGAAAGGTAAAATTCTGGCAGATGTTTTCTCATTTTCAAATTCCAAACGAAAAATTATTGACAATTTGTGCAATTAAATATTAGACCTTATATAAAATGAATCCTGGCTAATCGCCAAGAAACCGGTCAAACCAATTCAGCACCTCGTTGTACCAGAAAATGGAGTTTTGCGGTGTTAGTATCCAGTGGTTCTCGTCAGGAAAATAAACCAGCCTGGATTCAAGGCCCCTACCCTTGTATATGTTATACACCAGGAAGGCGTGGGCCACCGGAACACGGAAGTCGAGTTCTCCATGTATTATCAGCATGGGTGTTTGGAAATTCGCTGCCAGTTGAGCTGGGTTCTGGCTGTTGAGTACATCAAAGTTTTCCCATGGCGACCCGCCATACTGATATGGGCGGTTAGCTCCATAATCGCTGGCAAATTGCAGGTGCAAGTCATAAACTCCGGCATGGTTTACAAGAGCAGCAAAGCGGTTGGTCTTTCCTGCAATCCAGCTAACCAGGTATCCGCCGTAGCTTCCGCCTGCAGCGGCCATGCGGGTAGAATCAACGAGGCCGCGGCCGATCATGTAATCAACTGCCGCCATTACATCATAAAAGGGCTTGTTGGCATGTTCGCCATGGATGCTAATTGTAAAATCCTGCCCGAAACTTGATGAGCCATGAAAGTTTGGTAAAATGGCAATGTAACCCCGCGAGGCAAACAATTGGCTGTTCCAGCGATAGTGAAAGAAATCGCCGAATGTGGCATGTGGCCCACCATGAATCATCACTACCATCGGATATTTTTTGTTTGGGTCGTAGTTGGGCGGATAGTTAATGAACATTTGTATCGGCACTCCATTGGCTCCGGTATAGGTAACATTTTCAATTTTTCCCCAGTTTATCTTATTAACAAGTTCATCATTAAAGCGTGTAAGGCGCGTTACCCCTCCTCTTCGGCCCATATCGAGACGGTAAAGCTCAGCGGGGTTGCTAATGTTGTGGTGGTTGAAAATGATCCTGTTTGGCCCTGCCAAAGCCGCTCCGCTGTTGGTGCCAGAGTGATGCAAAAGCTGGTGTTGGCCTCCGGCTGCGGGAATACTGAAAATTGACTGCATGGCCAGGTGTTCTGCGAGGAAGTAAACAGTGCGCCCATCGGCCGACCAGAACCAGTCCTGGCACGAAAGGTCAACATGTTGTGTGAGGTTTCTGAATGTTCCGGTAGCAACATCGTAAATGTGCATCACCACCCTGTCGGCATAGAAATGATAAATGGTCTGCCTGCCAAAGAGAATTGATCCTCCATCGGGGCTATAAACGGGTGCGGAATCGTCCCCGATATTTTCAGAAGTTATATTGGTTAAGGTTCCGCTTCCGTCGGTTGGCAGAAGAAAAATGTCGTAATTAAGCCGCTCATATGGAGGCAGGGTAGAATTCATGCTCAGGGCAATGGTTTTTCCATCAGGAGAAATATCATAGCTTACCCCGCCCATCATGTTGAAAAAGTTTGCAGTATTGGGCATCAGGTCAGTGATTTTCCCTGATTCTAATTCCAACGAGAATAACCTTGGATACATACCATCGGTAATCCAGCGATCCCAGAACCTGAACAGAGCATTTTCGGTAACTTTTGCCGTTACCTTGCTTTCGCGTCTTTTTCTTAATATGTCGCGAAGTTTGTCCCAGTCGCCGTTATAATCGGGGTAGATGTTGGCTGCAAAGGCTATCCGCTTACCATCGGGGAACCATTGCAGGCCGAAAACGCCCACAGGAAGATCGGTAATCTTTTCAGCTTCGCCTCCGGTTACAGGCAATATGTATATCTGTCCGGGACCATCGTGCCTTCTCGAAACAAAGGCCAACCGCGTTCCGTCAGGACTCCACACCGGGCTTCCTTCCTTGCCGGTATGTGTCAGCCTGCGAAGCTCTCCTGACTGGTTGTTTACCAGATAGATATCGGTTTCTGAAGTATTTTCTTCGATACTCCATTCAGTAACCGTAAATGCCGACCAAATGCCATCGGGCGATACTTCGGGGTTTCCAAGCCGCTGCATTTGCCAGAGCTTTTCGGGAGAAATGGGTTGTCTTTCCTGAGCCATAAGGGTCTGACTGACCATCAGAAAAAGCCCTAAAATAAAAACGTGGGAATTCTTGATTTTCATAGCGTTGAGATTAAGGATAGGTATTTGAATTTTTGTAAATTTACTTCCAATGCGTTGTATTTCAAAGATAGGATATTTTTACTTCCGGTATGGGTCGTCTTGTTAAAGTAGTCAGGCATGCATCTCAATAAAACAAAACCCTTTGATAAGGTGTTTGTTTAAGAAATTCATTTAAAACTTCACCAAATTGCAATCTATGAACTCATTACAAAAGCCAGCTATTACCAGCCTCGAACTGCACCCTCTGATAAAAAACCGCTGGAGCCCTCGTTCGTTCAACGAAAGGGCAGTAGAGCCGGAAAAACTTCAACGAGTTTTTGAAGCAGCCCGTTGGTCGCCCAGCGCATTCAACGAACAGCCATGGAGGTTCATTGTTGGGCTAAAACCCGACAATACCTGGAATAAGCTGTTGGAAAGCCTTGTAGAATGGAACCGCAATTGGGCATTTAATGCGCCAGTGTTAATTTCGGTACTGGGTAAAAAAACTCTTTCAAAAAACGGGAACCCTAATACCACCTATCAGTACGACACAGGGCAAGCTGCAGCCTGGCTAACCGTGCAGGCTGCTCACGAAGGGCTTATTGCGCATCAGATGGGCGGGTTCGACCCAGCCATTGTTTGCAAATCTTTTTCTGTACCCGAGGATTACGAACCAATCACAGTAATTGCGATAGGATATCAGGGGAAACCGGAGAATCTTCAGGAAGAATACCGTAAAGCTGAAATAGCCCAGAGGAATCGCAAAGAATCTTCAGAACTGGTTTTTTCTGACAAGTTTGGAGCTCCCTCAATGGTTTTAAGGAATAACGCTTAATAAAAATGAGTTGTCAGCAACTCCAGTTTTGTGAATTCTGTAATTTTGAAAATTCATTTCAGAATTTGAATCCTTTATCTCAATTTTTCAAGGTCTGAATACAATCCGGGCGGATAAAACCGTTTAAGAAGTAACTTTTGCCATTGGGGTAAGTTAATGTAATTAACACAAAACTGCTCCCCTGTAAAAGAGCTGACTTTTGGGTGTGAAATTTGTTCCACGTTAAGAAGCAATTTAAATGGCTTTTTTCGAACAACCTTTGAATTGATGAAGATCCGCTTCAATATAGGATTAATAGCTTTAGCTCTGCTTTACGCAACCAACTCTTTTTCGCAAGCTCCCAAGTATAGCAATGAGTTTTTAAACATTGGCGTTGGAGCCCGTGCCCTGGGCATGGCAAATGCTTTTACGGCAATTACCGATGATGGCTCTGCCGGGTACTGGAATCCTGCCGGCCTTACCCATTTGCGGGCAAATTTGCAGTTGTCGCTTATGCATGCACAGTATTTTGCCGGTATTGCCCGCTATGATAATGGGTCTTTAGCTTTCCGCTCAGGCGAGGAGCATTTTTTTTCGTTCACGGTAATCAGGTTTGGGGTTGATGATATACCCGATACATCGGAGCTGATCGACGCTGAGGGAAACATCAATTACGACAGAATACGTTCATTTTCAGCCTCAGATAATGCCTTTCTGTTTTCATACGCGCGCACCTTCCCTGCCCTTAACAATTTACGTTTTGGAGCAAGCGCCAAAGTAATCAGGCGTACTGCCGGAACTTTTGCAAATGCCTGGGGATTCGGACTTGATGTGGGCCTGCAGTATCAGATAGGTAATTGGAGGTTTGCAGCGGTTGGCCGCGATATTACTACCACTTTTAATGCCTGGAGCTATCAGTTTGATGATAGAATGAGGGAAGTTTTCACCCTTACCGGAAACCGTATTCCCGAAAGCAGCCTGGAACTTACCATGCCAAGGTTAATTCTGGGAGCAGCACGCCAGCTATATTTTACTGAAGCACTGAGGTTGATGGCATCAGTTGATTTGGTGATTACAACCGACGGCCGCCGAAACGTACTAATACCGGGAGACCCATTTAGTATTGAACCCAATCTCGGTTTTGAACTTTCGTACAACAACCTGATATTTATTCGTGCGGGAGCCGGAAATATACAAAGGCATACGCAAAACGATATGCAGCAAGGTGTCTCAGTACAATTCAATATGGGACTTGGAATTAACCTTGGAGAAAGGCTTAGCATTGACTATGCCCTTGCCAACGCAGGGAACCAGAATGTTGCCCTGTATTCAAACATCTTTTCGCTCAGGTATAGCATTGAACGGCGTAATCAACAAGAACCCGACTGATAACAATTTCGAAAAAACGGAATCAGGATTTTGAAAAAGGTATTCTTCATATTGTTTATGTTGCTTTCGGGGTTGACTTTGGTAAAAAGTCAACCTTTTGGAAACGAATGGATAATTTACGATCAGCAATATTATGCGATAAAGATTCATGAAAATGGTTTGTACCGCATAAGCTACTCTGTGCTGCAAAACGCCGGAATACCTGTGGGCAGTATTGACCCGAGAGGGTTTCAACTTTTTCACAGAGGTATTGAGCAACCCATTATTGTGCGCAACGAATCTTCAGGCATTTTTGCACCGGGCGACTACATCCTCTTTTATGCCGAACGAAACGACGGTTACCTTGATCAGGAACTATACCGTGGCAGGCTGAATCATCCCAACCCTGACTTCAGCCTTTTTACCGATACCACAACATACTACCTTACCTGGAATAACCTGCTAAATAATAAGAGGTTCGTTTCCGAAACCGATGTTAATTTTGATGGACATACTCCGGCAGCATTCTTTTTGCACACAGAGCGAATTAATTTTACATCACATTATTACCGGGGTGAACCGAATGCGTTTGGAGCAACCGACCCTGAATATACCCCATCGGAGGGCTGGTTTGGCGCTCCTTTAACATTGGGAAGAAGCATCAGCCATACCGTTTCAACCCTAAATCCGTTTTCTGGGGGGCCTTTAGCCCGCGTAGAGATAGTATTAGCAGGGGCTTCCAATTTTGCGGGGGCTAACCCCGACCACAATCTCCAGATTTCGTTTGCAGGTAATTTAATCGATACCGTGTTCGAAGGCTATAGTTTGGTGCGTTTCACCAGGCAAATACCAGCAGCAGCGTTAAACCCGGCAGGTACTCCGTTTGTTTTTTCTTCGCTCAACACCCTCGGGAGTTCTGTTAGCCGAAGTGCAGTTGCTTATATCGAGGTTAAGTATCCTCATACCTGGAGTCTGCGAAACCTTGGTGAAATGAAATTGACACTTCCGCCTGGCCAGGGTAGCAAAACATTTGTTTCCTTTTCGCAGTTCAACGCTGCAGTTGTTGATACTGTTTGGATATTTGACCTGAAAAATTATCGCAGGATTCAGGTTGTGCGTACCGGAGCCCAATTCAATGCCCTGGTGCCATTTGCCCATCAGGAGCGCACACTGTTTCTAAGTTCATCGGCACGGATAAGAAATATTGATAGGGTTAATCCTGTGAATGCCGACCCTGCACATTTTGCCCGTTTTCGCAACTTCGCCGGTTCCACGTTTGCTAACCCAACATTTCTGCTTGTTACCCATCGCAATTTATGGAGTGAAGCCACCCGTTACAAGGATTACCGCAACACCACCGGTCAAAGAGTGCTAATGGTGGATGTAGAGGAACTTTACCACCAGTTCGGTTTAGGAATATCCAAACATCCATTAGCTATCAGGAATTTTGTCAGGTATGTGATGGGCATAAATCAGGCGTCTCCTCCTCAGTATCTTTTTTTACTCGGAAAAGCTATTGATGCCAGGCATACCAGACGCAACGTAGCCAATCATGCCGCA
>DATIKK010000024.1:0-4602 GCA_035477635.1 Bacteroidales bacterium
CTGTTGGTGCGACTGCCATTGCATCGCAACACGGCAATCATGGGTTCTGTTTCCACAGCTTCCAGGCCTAAAGCCGAGGCAATCTTTTGCATGGTTTCATTACCTCCTGGTGGGCAATTTAAACCAGCGAGACTTTCGGCCTTAACGATGACTTCGGCAAAAGCACGACATCCGGCGAACCCGCAGCCTCCGCAATTTGCTGCGGGAAGTAAATCTGAAACCAAATCAATACGCGGGTCTTCAAGTACCTTAAATTGCCTTGCTACAAGAAAAAGAATTATCGCCGATATTAGGCCTAATGACCCAAGTGAAACTACGGAGATCAGGGTTATTTCGTTCACAGAAAAATATGTGTTAACAGATTGATAACAGTAAAATTGCAGTTACTCTAAATTAATAATTCTGCAAATAACCGCAGCAAAAATAGAAAATAATACAGATGTTTACCAGCAAGAAATATTATTAGACATTTGTATTGACCAATTCTGTTCAATTATTTTTGTCTGTAAGGTTTATTCCTTTATTTTTGAGCCCGAAAACATAAAAATCTAACTTCCAATAAAAACCATTGCATGAACAAGGAAAATAAAACTAAAAGCAACGGACTTCTGAAAAAAATACTTGACAAAGTAGAAATTGTCGGAAATAAACTTCCACATCCGGCCACCCTTTTCCTTATTTTAATCGGAGTAGTGTTACTGCTATCATGGATTTTTGGGGGCGTAAGTGTGTTGCGGCCTGGAACAGGTGGAGCTACAGGCACTCCTGAAGACTTCATTGTTGTAAACAACCTGATTACCAAAGAAGGTATCCAGAGGATTTTTACCAATATGGTATCAGTTTTCGCGGGCTTCCCGCCATTGGGACTGGTACTGGTAGTAGGTCTTGGAATTGGAGTTGCTGAGCATAGCGGTATGATTGCAACAGCGCTGAAGTTTTTTGTATCAAAAGTTCCTAAGTATTTGATAACCTTTACAATTGTTACTGCCGGTATGCTTAGTTCGGTAGCGGCAGATGCAGGTTATGTGGTTTTGATTCCGATGGGAGCTGCTATTTTCTACGGTTTGGGCCGACATCCATTGGCAGGTATAGCTGCTGCATTTGCCGGAGTTGCAGGGGGGTTTGGGGCAAATATTCTTCCAACCGGTCTTGACCCGATGATGGCAGCATTTACCGAAACTGCCGCCCGGATTATTGAGCCCGGCTATACAGTAAATCCTCTTTCAAATTACTTTTTCCTTGCTGCCTCCGTACCCTTGGTCGGTATTGTGGGCACATGGGTTACTGAAAAGATTGTTGTTCCTCGACTTGGAGAATACAAACCTCAGGAAGGACTTGATCACTCTGAAATAAATAATTCTGTAGCAACTAAAGAAAGGCTTGCTTTAAAATGGTCAATGTTATCGATATTAGTTATGCTTGCGCTTATTGCATGGGCAATTATTCCAAGCGATGGAATTTTAAGGGGCGAGCTAGATCCGGTTACAGGTGTTGCCAGCATGCTGCCGTTTTACAATTCGCTGGTTCCCATAATGTTTATCATCTTTCTTGTTGCCGGTCTGGTTTATGGAATTGTAGCTAAAACAATAAAAAGCGACAAGGATGTAGCAACCATGACGGCCAAAGCGATGTCAACTATGGGCATGTATATAGTTATAGCTTTTGTTGCAGCATTGTTTATAGCCTTTTTCAACTGGTCGCACTTGGGAAGCGTTCTGGCAATTAAAGGTTCAGAAACGTTACAGGCGATAGGATTTACCGGAGCACCCCTCATTGTTGCTTTTATTCTGCTCACCTCATTAATCAATATTGCCATTGGCAGCGCCTCGGCAAAATGGGCATTGATGGCGCCAATTTTTGTTCCAATGTTTATGCTTTTGGGGTATTCACCCGAAATGGTTCAGGCAGCTTATAGAATCGGTGATTCCTATTCAAATATTATTACCCCTTTGCTTCCTTACTTCCCGCTAATCATTGTTTTTGCTCAAAAGTATGATAAATCGGTTGGCATTGGCACACTAATAGCCATGATGTTGCCATACTCTATTGCATTTATTCTTACTCGAATTCCATTTTTCCTGGCATGGGTGTGGCTGGAATTACCAGTTGGAATCGAAGGGCCATTACGCTATGAACTTCCACAGACTGTCCCCGCACCGACCGTTCTAATTCCCCTTCAGTCTGGAGGTGAAATTCCTGAAAACACCCTGCTGATTAGTTCTTTCAGTCAGGCTGTAAAAGGCAATTAATCTACAAACAGGATGCTAATTTAATGGCGAGGTTTTGGCTGAATGAAAATCTAATTTAAGTTGCAACAAAAGTTTTCCGGGGCTATTCCTAAAATTGTCGGGTAGCCCCGGAATTTTTCTGAGGTTTGCCGGCATTGGTCAATACAATTGTTTCTGCCTTTCTTTCAAGAATAATGAAGGGTTTAAAGATTTCAAGAGGAAAGCTTTACCTTTTATAAAATACTAGTTTTTTGAATCCGGTTTTTTTCAGTCTTAACTGCCACATGTACAAATGCTGTTATACGATGTAATTGTTGTAGGAGCAGGTGCAGCCGGATTGTTGGCAGCAGGGAGAGCGGGCGAGCTTGGCGCACGTGTTTTGCTGGTTGAAAGAAACCATACAGCAGGCAGGAAACTGCTAATTACAGGTAAGGGTAGGTGCAATCTTACAAATACTTCCCCTGTGAGCGAGTACTTCAAAAAAATTCATCCTAACCCACGTTTTCTAAATCACGCTTTTGGAGTCTTTTTTTCGAATGACATTATAAAGTTGCTCGAATCACAAGGGCTGGCCACTGTTGAAGAGCGCGGAAGAAGAGTATTTCCGGCAGGCGAAAAATCTGCATTTGTTGTAGATGCATTGAATAAATGGGTATTGCGCAATAATGCAGAATTTCTTTACGGGGTCAGGGTCAAAAGGCTAATCATGGTTGATGGAGTGTTGCAAGGTCTGGAAATATTGGATGGTGATAAACTTATACCGGTAAAGGGAAAAAAAATTATAATAGCAACCGGCGGAAAATCCTATCCTGCAACCGGTTCCACAGGCGATGGGTATTTACTGGCGCAGCAGGCCGGCCACAGCATTGAGCCATTATTGCCTGCATTGGTTCCTCTCGAAACCGATGGCCAGATTGCGCCAATGTTACAGGGTCTCAGCCTGAAAAATGTAAAGGCATCATTATGGGTTGATGGGAAGCTGGCAGGAGAGGAGTTTGGAGAAATGCTGTTTACTCATTTTGGACTGTCGGGTCCAATCATTCTTACTTTGAGCCGCCTGGCCGTTAATGCATTAAATAAAAAATGCAGGGTCGAAATTTCAATAGACCTGAAGCCTGCTCTAAGCGAAAAAATTTTGGATGCAAGGCTTATGCGCGATTTGAATGAACATGGTCGTAAAAAAATTATCAACCTGTTTAAACTATGGCTTCCTGCAGCAATGATTGATGTGTTTCTGATATTAACCCAAATTTCGGAAGAAACACTTGGGCACCAGGTAACCGGCACCATGAGGAGGGCTATTCTCCGCCATATGAAAGATTTCCGTTTTATAATTAACAAAAGCCGCTCTTTCAAAGAAGCTATTATTACGGCAGGTGGGATAAAGACCACCGAAGTTCACTCCAAAACAATGGAATCGAGGCTTCTGAACAACCTCTATTTTGCCGGGGAAGTGCTCGACCTTGACGCAGATACCGGAGGCTACAATTTGCAGATAGCATGGAGTACCGGCTGGTTGGCCGGACAATCGGCAGCTAACTCAATTTAAGGCTGTTCTAATTTAATAAGTCATCTGATTTTGCAAATCATCCGGATCGTTTAACGATTGAGTTCAATAATGTGCAAGGCGGTTCGGATACCGTCGGCAGCACTCGATACAATTCCTCCGGCATAGCCGCTGCCTTCCCCTGCTGTAAAAAGATTTTCAAAACCATCGCAAAGACCGTATTTGTTTCTTAATACCTGAACAGGTGATGAAGTCTTGCTTTCCAAACCAATTAATACGCCCTGATCATAACCTTTTAGTTTACGGGAGAAATCTCCTAATCCTGCTTTAAGCGCCTGTACAATATTTGCTGGTAACATACCCCATAGCGGGGCCTGAACAAGGCCAAGGGGATAACTGCTTTTGGGCAAAGTTGCAGACAACCTGCTGTTTAAAAAGTCTTTGATAGTGCATGCTGGCGCCTGATATCCGTTCGAAAACCTGAAAAAACTACCCTCCAGGTCTTCGAGCCAGGCCAGGGCTTCCAAAGGAGTTTTAATTTTATCGGAAAGCAGAGAGGGATTGATTCCTGCCACACATGAGGCATTTGCAAAACTGCCAGCTCTCCGGTAATAACTCATTCCATTTACAATGTTTTGTCCGGCATAGGAAGTTGCTGGCACCACAATTCCCCCCGGACACATACAGAAGGAGTAAACCGGAATATTTCCTGTGCCTTTTGAGGTTAGTCGGTACTCTGCTGCTTTTACTCCTTTGAGGCTTACAGATCCCCACTGAGAAAGGTTTATAAACTCCTGTGGGTGCTCTGCCCGGCAGCCCAATGCAAAGTTTTTTAACCTGAAGATAACACCTCGGTTTATGAGCATG
>DATIKK010000025.1:0-1530 GCA_035477635.1 Bacteroidales bacterium
AGCCGTGGCTTCGCATGGCTCGACACCGGCACCCACCAGGCCCTCAGCGAAGCCACGGAGTTTGTGAAAGTGATCGAAAGCCGCACCGGACTCAAAATATCGTGCCCCGAAGAAATCGCCCTGCGCATGGGATTCATCAACCAGGAAGTTTTTAAGAAAAACATCGAGACCCTGGGTAAAAGCAGCTACGCGGAGTACCTGAAGAAGTTGGTGAGATAACGAATGTGAGGATGAGGGGATGAGCAGATAAGCAGATGGTTTTATTCCCCCTAGATCTGAGGCTGACACCGAGCTTGCGGAAAAGGGTCCGTAAACACAAAATGCCGCTCTTTTGAAACAGGCTAATGTTAAACCTCCCGTAATTAAATATGGCCGAAGTACAGGGAACTGATTTTCCTGAAATAGTGATTTATGAATCGCCCGACAATCCGACCTTTAAAATGGAAGTACGGGTTGAGCACGATTCCGTTTGGCTTTCACAGGCTCAATTGGTTGACCTATTTAACTCCACAAAGCAGAACATTAGCCTTCATATTTCCAATATTTTCAGAGAGGGAGAACTTCAAAACAATTTAGTTGTCAAGGAATACTTGACCACTGCATCTGATGGGAAAAGGTACAGAACAAAGTTCTACAGTCTCGATGTAATTATATCAGTGGGTTACAGGGTAAAATCCCACAGGGGAACACAATTCAGGATATGGGCAAACAAGGTGCTGAGAGACTACCTGCTGAAAGGGTATGCAATGCACCGGCGATTAGAAAAGATTGAAAGGAAGCTGTTGGATCACGACCGAACGTTTGATTTGTTGATTAACTCGCCTATTCAGCCTACCGAAGGAATCTTCTTCGATGGACAGATTTTCGACGCCTGGCAATTCGTGTCAATTCTAATTAAGGAAGCCACAACCAGTATCGTGTTGATAGACAACTACATTGACGAATCGGTATTGCTCCTTTTGTCAAAACGAAAAACAAAGGTGACGGCGACCATTTACACCCAAAACATAACAAAACAGCTTGAGGTCGACCTGCAAAAACACCTGTTGCAATATCCGGTCATCGAAATCAAAACCTTCGCCAAATCGCACGACCGTTTCCTAATAATTGACCAAAAAACGGTTTATCATATCGGAGCGTCGTTGAAAGACCTTGGCAAGAAATGGTTTGCCTTTTCCAAAATCAACATCGACGCCCAACTGCTGATGAACCGGTTAGGGGATGAACAAATGCGTTAGTTTGGTAATGAGAAGATTAGCAAATTAACAGCGGATAGGGAGTTGTATTTGGGAAAATCATCCAAACGAATTGACAGCAGTTTATGGAAATTGAACTGGTAAAATGGGACTCGGAGTTTTTTGGCTTTAAAACGGGCAGGGTGCAAATACAAGCCGGGCCTGATTTCGACCCGGTGCTGTTTAGAAAATCGGCCATGGCCCAAGGCTATGAACTGGTGTATGTCGTGAAATCAGAAAGTCCGCTTTCGGCTGCCACAATACGCGAAGGTTCCATGGAACTGATGGACATCAT
>DATIKK010000026.1:0-20756 GCA_035477635.1 Bacteroidales bacterium
AGTGACGAACCAAACATTCCGGTGCCAAATGTAATTAAGTTTGCCCCGATAAAGTCTATTTCTTCGTCAATTTGCTGCTTAGTACGGGTGGTGGTTCCTTCGCGCATCAGCGTTCCGGCCAGATCAACAAAACCTTTGGCATCACCTTCAATGAAAGGATCAATATCCAGAGTAAGCTGAAAAGAAACTATCGGCACTCTACGGTTTTCAACCAGGATCACCCTAAGACCGTTGCGAAGGGTAAAGGTTTCAAAATCGCCCAACTGAATTACAGGCGCCGGCCCTGGTTGCGGACGAACACTGCGATCGACCTGAGCATGTGTAGTCGAACAAACAAATATGCTAAATACAAGAAGAAAAAATATTTTTTTCATGATATTGATTTGCTTGAGTGGATAAATTACTGAGGTTTGGGTAAATAATATAATACGACGCGGTATTCTTCCTTCAGGTACTCGCGTGCCACGCGCTGAATGTCTTCGCGGGTAACTGCAAAATAGTTTTCCAGTTCAGTGTTAATGAGATTGGCATCCCCAAATAACAGGTGGTTGGTAGCAAGGTTTGTAGCCCTTTGTGCAATAGTAGTGTTACTATTTACAAAGGTACTCTCTATCTGGTTTCTGATAGTTTGAAATTCTCTCTCGCTGATCAGTTCATTTTTTACCCGGTCAAGTTCTTTTATAATTCCCCTCTCAAGTACGTCAGGCGCAATACCCATATTTGGCAGTCCAAAAACAATTTTCAGGCCCGGATCCTCCAGCCCAAGAGCCATTGCCTGAATGGTAAGAGCCACTTGATCTTCGTTTACCAGCCTTTGTACCATTCGGCTGCTTTCGCCTCTTGTGAGCAAAGCACTCAACATATCCATAGCGTAAAAGTCTTTAGTGCCTCGGGCCGGTAGGGGGTATGCATGAATAATGGCAGGTAGTTGAATATTGTCAAAAACCGTATCCCGTATTTCTGATTTCCTGCGGGGTTCCACTGCATATGGCCGGAAAATCTCTTTTGTACCCCGTGGAATGTCTCCAAAGTATTTTTCAACAAGTGGCTTGGTTTTAGCCTTGTCGATATCGCCCGATACTACCAATACGGCATTGTTTGGAACGTAAAACATTTCGTGAAACCCTACTATATCTTCGTACGTGGCATTTCTGATGTGCTCGTCTTTGCCCAGCACATCCCACCTGTATGGGTGTACAGTAAATGCCCTTTTGATGGTTTCGGACAAAATTCTTCCATATGGCCTGTTATCGCGGGTTTCTTTCATTTCCTCTGTTACTACGCTTTTCTGGGTAGCAATTCCAATCGAGTCGATAACCGGATGTAGCAACCGCTCTGATTCAAGCCATAATCCCAATTCAAGTTGGTTGGATGGCATCATAACAAAATAGTTGGTCAGGTCGAAGCTTGTCCATGCATTGAGCGAGCCTCCGGCTTTTTCAACTATCTCGGTGAACTCGCCCCGTTCTATGTGTTTAGTTCCTTCAAACATGAGGTGTTCAAAGTAGTGGGCAAAACCTGTAAGGTTCGGATTTTCGTTTTTGCTGCCAACATGATACATGATGTTGACAACCACGTTTGGCGTAGAATTATCCTGATGCAGAATCACATGCAGGCCGTTTTCTAAGGTGTATTCGTAAAAGTCAATACGGACACCCTGTCCGTTCACCGGCAAGGGAATTAGTAAAATCAGTGTCAGGGAGAACAAAACGTAAAAACGTAATTTTTTCATCCGTAAAACAATTTAGTGGTTAAGATTAGATTGAACTTTATCATCCGGCTGTTGCTTAATGAACATACAATTGCATGATTAATGTTAACTGTCAGGCTGTAAATTCCCGAAATAGAATGCAAGCAGTAAAGAAATCAAGCAAATATATAAAATTTCACTTTAACCAAAAGTTAATACATAACATCCAGGTCTAATTCTTTGCAAAGCCGGGCAACAGCAGGATTTTTTTCTACCATTTTCTCAAGTTTCTCCTTTGGTAAGTAGGCCTTTTGTTGCCGGGTGTTCTCCAATACCATGGTTTCGAGTTGAATACCATAGTTGTTCAATTCTTTTCTTAAAAAAACCAGCAGATCTGCTTTTCGGTCATTTATCAATTTTTCCTGAAAGGTGTTGTCAACCTTAACCTTAATCATTCCTTCAGGGTTCAGGGAAGGTTCATAGCTTGTTAATGCAACAAAAAGACTCTGGCTTTCGTGTACAAACGAATCTGCCAATACTTTCCAGGTTTGTTGAAAAAGCTCATTTGAAATTTCATCCCGGGGTTGATTCTCGACTGAAACATCCTCCTTGTCATCTTTTTTGGAATCATGCTTTTCGTGTATCTTAAGGCTTACGGGTTTTCCCTTTGGTTGGGCCGGATTTGTTTTTGTGATCAACACCGGGTGCGAGGGGCCGTTTTCATTTTCAAAGGCTTTTTGCGGCTCGTAAAAAGGAACCGGTGGTGAGCCTGAAACAGGCTCATTTACAACAGAAACAGCAGGTGGTATTTCTTTTTTCTGTGCCTCGGGTTCTTTTGTTGCATGAATTTCATCCTGCTCTGGGGGCGGCAATCCGGGATTGTCGTCGATCAGGTCAGGGCTTTTTTTTTTACAAATGCTGCCATTTGCAAAAGGGCAAGCTCAATGGTGAGCCTTTTGTTGCTGCTTTCCTTGTAATTAAGGTCGGCCTTGGAATTTATTTCCAAAGCATGAAGAAGAAATTCAGGAGAACAGGCTTTGGCTTGTTGCAAGTATTGCTCCCGTAAGTCGCCGCTTACTTCCATCAATTTTATGGTTGCCTGATGCTGACAAATGAGCAGGTTGCGCAAATGCTCCCCAAATCCCGTCAAAAATTCTGACCCGTCAAACCCTTTGTAAATAATTTCGTTGAAAAGAATTAAAAGCTCACTTGTTTTTCCATTCAACATCATATCTGTAAGCTTGAAATAGTAATCGTAATCAAGCACATTAAGATTTTCGATTACCTGCTTATAGGTGAGGTTATTGCCTGAATAACTCACCATCTGGTCGAATATAGACAAAGAGTCGCGTAATGCCCCATCGGCTTTCTGGGCTATGATGTGAAGGGCGTTGCGGTCGGCTGTTACACCTTCGCTTTTGGCTACAAATTGCAGGTGGCTTACTATGTCATCCACAGTAATTCTTGCAAAATCAAAAATCTGGCACCTTGAAAGAATTGTTGGGATAATTTTATGTTTTTCGGTGGTAGCCAGAATAAACTTTGCATATTTAGGAGGTTCTTCAAGTGTTTTTAAAAAAGCATTGAAGGCTTGGTTCGACAGCATATGAACCTCGTCAATAATATACACCTTATACTTTCCTATCTGAGGTGGTATTCTCACTTGTTCGACCAAATTTCTAATGCCTTCAACTGAGTTGTTTGAAGCAGCGTCGAGCTCGTGCACATTGAATGCATTCGAAGCATCGAATTCGCGGCATGGGATACATTGATTGCATGCTTCCACACGGTCGTCAAGCTTTTCGCAGTTTATGGTTTTGGCCAGAATACGTGCACAGGTAGTTTTTCCCACCCCTCTTGGCCCGGTAAACAAAAACGCCTGGGCTACATGATTGGTGCGTATTGCGTTTTTGAGTGTATTGGTAATTGATTTTTGCCCAACCACAGTGTCGAAGGTTGCCGGGCGGTATTTGCGCGCAGATACTATGAAACTATCCATTGGCTCCTTTTTTTTTAGCCCAAGCAAATGTAGCGAATTTGGCGGTTTAACACGGGAGATTGTCAACAATTTAGAATAATGTATTTCAAAAACAAAATGACTCTAAAAGTCAATTGTTAGTATGTTGGCAGCAAGTGTAAAAAGACAGACGACCAACAAAAAGAAGAGTGACAAAACAGAAAAAAGTAAACCATTTTGACAGGTGAACACGGACATACAAACGATACAACAATTGGACAGCGAGTAAGCCGACACTCATTGTCTACGCTTTTGTATTTTTTATTATCCCCACCGCACATTTTAAAAAATAATTTTCTGGCAGTCGCACAAGTGGCACATTGGATTTTGCCCTTAAGCACAAAGCCAACCCTTCGGCAAAATTCAAAGAGCCAATTTTGCCAACCCACAAATGAAGATTAAGCGACTTAAAAACGTAAATTAGCGATTTGGATTTGAAAGACTTCTAAATGATTAATAAAGAGGCTGCATATAATAAGATTTCGGAATTGGTGGAGCGATTTTCCGACCAATACGACAGCTATAAAAAATCGGACTATAACGAAACACTTACGAGACGTGATTTTGTTGACCCGTTTTTTAAAGCATTGGGGTGGGACATTGACAATGAAAACGGTTATGCAGAAAGCTACCGGGAAGTAATTCACGAAGACAAAGTAAAAGTTGGAAAAGCAACTAAAGCCCCCGACTACTCTTTTAGACTGGTTGGCGGTAAACGACTTTTCTTTGTTGAAGCTAAGAAACCAAGTGTATCAGTTAAAGATGAAATACACCCTGCTTACCAAGTTCGCAGATATGGATGGAGTGCAAAACTTCCCATTTCAATCATTACTGACTTTGAAGAATTTTCTGTTTACGATTGCACTAAAAAACCAAAGCCAACCGACAAAGCATCGAGTGCCCGAATTAAATACCTGACTTTTAGGGAATATCTCACAGAGTTTGATTTTTTATGGGACACATTCAGCAAAGAAAGGGTGCTGAAAGGGAGCTTCGACAAGTTTGTTCAAAGCGACACGCACAAAAAAGGAACAGCAACGGTTGACAAAGAATTTTTGCAATCGCTTGACAGTTGGAGAACTTATTTGGCAACCTCAATCAGTTGGAACAATAAAGACCTTGACGAAGACGAAATAAACTTTGTGGTGCAACAAACCATTGACCGCATCATATTTTTACGCATTGCAGAGGACAGAAGCGTTGAGCCTTACGGAACATTAAAAGAAGCGATTAAACAAGGAGAGCATTACAAAAATCTTTTCCGACAATTTGAGCAAGCCGATGAAAAATACAATTCGGGTTTGTTCGACTTCAAGAAAGATAAAATCAGCAAAAACATTCAGATTGACAATAAGGTAATCAAAACTATTGTCAACGAATTGTATTACCCCGAAAGTCCTTACGAATTTTCGGTTTTATCAGTAGAAATTTTAGGCAGTGCATACGAGCAATTTTTAGGGAAAACGATAACTATTGATAAAGCACACCGGGCAAAAATTGAAGAAAAACCGGAAGTTCGTAAAGCCGGTGGCGTTTATTACACGCCTCAATATGTGGTTGATTATATTGTTCAAAACACAGTTGGTAAACTCCTTGAAAACAAAACACCAAAAGAGGTAAGCAAAATTAAAATAGTTGACCCTGCCTGCGGTAGCGGCAGCTTTTTGATTGGTGCTTACCAGTATTTGTTAGATTGGCATAAGAATTTTTACAGCGATAACGGGAAACCCTCTAAAGGCAAAAAAGACAATCCGCTAACTCCTGAAGGCAATCTTACCACAGCCGAAAAGAAACGTATTTTGCTCAACAATATTTTTGGGGTTGATATTGACGTAAATGCAGTGGAAGTTACCAAACTAAGTTTATTGCTGAAATGTATGGAGGGCGAAACCGAAGCGAGTATTGCTTCGCAACTTCGTTTGTTTAATGAAAGAGTGCTACCAACACTTGACGAAAACATAAAAAGCGGAAACAGTTTGGTGGACACCGATTTTTACGACAGTCAACTTGACTTTGGAGAAGAAAAGAAAATCAAACCTTTTAATTGGCAAAAGGCATTTCCAGAAGTTTTCAAGCAAGGCGGTTTTGATGCTGTGATTGGAAATCCACCCTATGTTTTAGGCAGAGAAACTTTTGACGATTCAGTTAAGAGTTACATAGCAAACAAGTATCAGTCATACGGAGGCAAGTATGACTTGTATGTTTTCTTCTGCGAGAAAGCATTGAAACTTCTTACCGACAAAGGAAGATTCAGCTTCATTATTCCGAACACAATTCTTGTAAACGAGAATGCAACCAAAATCAGGGAACTGATTTTGAAAAACTATTCGCTTGAAACAATTCGTGTTTTCAAAAATAAAGTTTTTGAAAATGCACAAGTAGAAACAGTCATACTAATTATTGAAAATAGAAAGCCAAAAAAAGAAAATAACATCACAATTGAAAAGGAAGAAGTAATCAAAATTCCAACAGAGAAATTTCTGACAAGCAAAAATTTCAAGTTCAATGTGGCAATGGATGATAATTCAGAAGAACTACTTGAAAAAATTTCTGCTTGCTCCGTTCCGCTTGGCGAACTCACTGAAACCTGCATAGGCATACAATTAGGCGGCAGTCATGGAAGCGATACTAAAGCTGATTTTCTTTCAGACAAAGCAGCAGATAAAACTTGGAAGAAAGTTTTGGATGGCAAAGACATCAACACATACAAACTGAATTGGAGAAATGTGTTTGTTCATTACGGAAATTGGCTGCACAGAAAGAGAGATGAAAAGTATTTTTTAAATCCGAAAATCTTAATCAGACAAATTGGGAAAACACCAGTTGCAACTTATGACGAAAATGATTTTTATACTCTCAATACTCTTTACAACATCATTTCAATAAGTGATTATTCACCGAAGTTTCTTTTAGCAATCATCAACAGCAGTTTAGGAAAATGGTTTTGGGTAAAGAAAAATTCTGACTTCAAAACTCTTTTTCCTAAAATCAAGAAGTCAGAAATTGAAGCAATACCAGTTTGTAAAATTGATTTCAAAAACAAAACTGCAAACTCACTTTATAACGAAGTGATAAAGAATGTTGATTCAATCTTAAAACTGAACGAAGAAATTACCAATGCAAAACTTGCTACACAAGTTTCGCAACTTCAAGGCAAAATTGATTATTGTGAGGAAAGAATAAATCAGATTGTATATCAACTCTATGATTTGACAGATGAAGAAATTAAAATTGTGGAGGGAAGGTAAATTTATTATCAAAAAATGAAAAACGCTTACATCGGATATACATACCAACACCTTGTGACACTTTTATTTGTAGCAAAGATGGATGTTGAGCGTTATATTGATTCAATTGAAATAGAAGCAAATGTTCCTGATGACCTTGACGATTTAAAAATATTATGCCCTAATGATGAGTTTCGTTTCCAAATCAAAGACTTAGATGATATTTCCCTAAAATCTCTCCAATTCAAGGATAATTCCATTTTCATCAAAGACAAAGAACATTCCTTGTCGCAATTCACTAATGTTATATTCTTTAGGCAAATAGATATAACACCAAATTGTGAAATACTCGGAATACCCGCTTTTAATATAAATGATGTTTACATTATTTCTTTTAATAGGGAAAATATTGATGAAAATATTTCCAACTTATACAGTTTAAACCAACAAAGGGAATCCACTATAAACAAATTCTTTAGCAACTGTTTAGACAACAGAAAATTCAAAATCGAAAGGAAAGATTTGCCTTCAATTTCTGTTTTCGACACCAATTTAATTGAACCAACAATTGATGTGGGAAGAAAGCATCTAAATATTGAAAATATTTTAGTAATAGAAGGCAAACCTGGCGTTGGCAAGAGCCATCTCGTAAATTGTCTAACAAATGAATATCCCAACAGCATCATTTACAGATTTTGGATTTCCAGCCAAGATAAAGAGTATAATCAGAGGTTAAAATTTTCAAATTTCATTTTTGACTTTTCCAAAAAACTATTCAACGACCAAATTAAAAGAAATGAAGATGAGGTTTTATCAAAACTGTGGGAAGAAAATAAAACAGTAATAATTGACGGACTTGACCACGTTGAAAATTACGATAACAAAGAGTTAAAAAGAATCATTGACTTTATCCAAAAATTGCAGTCGAAATGCAAGACAATAGTATTAACTAGACCTTTGAAATATCAACTGGAGTGGAGCAAACATGAACTTGTTAATTGGAATAAAAAGCAAACAGAAAAGGTTCTTGACGAACTATTTCACATTACCGATTATGATGTTTGTAGTAAAATATATTCGATTACAGACGGCTATCCAATTTTAGTTAAATATTTGGCAGAACATTATAAGGAGCATAATAATCTTCCTGACTTAAACACATTAAAAACTATAGACGAGTATTATGATGAAATATTTAAGGATAAGGTAAATACAAAATCTTTATTGACCTTATTTCTTTGTTGCCGCTCATTTATCATGAAGCATGAAATAAAGTTATTTTTAGGTGATGAATTAGAAGTTAGTGTTTCAGAATTTATAAGCGCCTACCCTTATTTATTTGAAAAAAGACTAAACAGAATTTCTCTTTTGCACGACAGCTTTAATACATACTTGCGTAACCAAAACATTGATTATTCTAAAAAGCAAAAGACAGTGAAAGAGATTGTTTACAAATCAATTCTTAACTCGGAAGTTGCGTTTCTTACAAGATTTGATTTTTTCTACCTTGATAAGAAAATGAAACGCGAAGTCATTCTCAAATACTCAACCATTTCTGAATTTAAAAAACTTGTTAATGGTGCTATTGATTTTGAGGCTATTCAATCATTCTATGGACAACTCAGAAACTCCTTGCTTGAACTTTCACCAAATGATTTAGAGGTAAAAAATTATTATGAATTGTCTTTAATTATCAACATTGCAAACAGAGACCATATCTCAACTAATAACGAATTTCTATACACTTACATAAAATCCTTGCTGTTTAATGGATATACCGAAAAAAGCATAACGAGTTCAGGCAATCTTTTTGGAATGCTCTATTTTATTCAAACCGGAAGTGCCGACTTGTTGCTGAACCAGAGAAGCAATGATTTATACGACACGAATCATTTCTTTGAATCTTTAGTAAATGAAATTAAGAAGGAAGACAATTTCTTCCAAAAACATTTATCTCCACTTTCAAAAAAGGAAATTAAAAAATTAACAAGCACAAGTAGAGAATATGATTTCAAAGAGAAAATAACATTGGTGCTAGAGAATTTATTCATCCATAAAAAATATCAATCCGATTATTTAGACTTGACAAGCTGTATAGAAAAATATGTTAATTCCGAAGAACAAGAATCGGTTTGCATTTTGGAAGATTTTCTAAAAGAAAATAACATTCGCACCTATTTTGCAAGATGGATTTTAAAAGATGCGAAACAAACTATACTAGCACTTGGTCATGTTCCAGAAACAAACGACTACTTAAACCTAACGCTAAATGACTTTATAGTTAAAAACAGGCAATTGGGTAGTTTCGACTTGCGGGTCGAAATATTAAATCATATTCGTTTGTCATTGCATCTGAATAAAACTATTGACATTTCGAGCATTTCTAAGTTTTGGACAAAATACTATCAAAGAAAGGATTATTCACTAGTAAGTCTTCCTTCCGCATATTTTGTTTTTGAGCAAAAGGGCTTTGTTAACAAAACAGATGCTGTTGAATTGATTACCAAAATTCAAGAGGTATCAGAAAAAGGTTATCGTGGTTTGCTAGAAGATTATATTGAACTGCATTCGCCTGATATTATTTCCACTCTATTTAGCACTTTTGATATTGACGAATTGCATATTTCGTGGTTCAACTTACCAAGCAATTACATTAACCATTTTCCAGATAGGATTTTTAACCTATCCATGAAAAGATTATTGGAATATCACAGGTATAATGGAGAAATTGATTTTAATGAAATCGAAAATGTTATCAGTTCAAATAGGTGTAATGCGTTTAGAGACATTTTGGAAATCACTAAATTCAGGGTTCGTATTCCAAAAAGGAATAACAAGATAAAGGCTCTCAGGAATTGTGGAATTGCTTATACTGAATATTCAGACGACAATAAATCATACAAGCAAGACAGTCAATCACGATTAAATAATGGAATACTTACAATAAAGGATAAAAAAATAATTTCTGAGCTGAAATTAAAACCTGAGGTAGTAGCTGGTTATTCTGATGGATACTACTCTTCGCTATCCGAGTTAAAACTGTTTCAAGTATTTCCCAAGAAGGAAATCAAAAAAAGCATAAAGCCGATTTTATACAATGCTATTGTTGGAAAAGTGAACACTATCAACACTTTTCATAATTTGTATTATTTTCCCGGAACCACATTGAAACTAATAAATGATTATAGAATAGAAACCAATTACAATTCACTCTATGAAAGTTTTACAAACTTCTTGGAGTTATCAATGTTTGAAGTTAATTCTAATAAAACCCATGAACAAGAAGTTTAATATAAGTTAGGTGTCAGGCAAAGAAACGACAGTACAGATGAAACATTTTCCAATGACAAAAGAAACTGAAGCAAAACTCATTGACAATACAGAAAAATCAATTGAATATGTTTCAAAAGCAATTGACGAAGTACGTGGATTTCTTCGAAAGAAGGCAAAAGCAATGGAATTCCTTGAATCTCATAATATAAACACAGAAAATGAGACTTTTGAAACAATGGAAAAAATGCTGGAATATAGAATGCTTATAGGAATTATCTTTCTTGATTTGGCATCTGCAACAAGAGCTCATTTGAATTCTAAATTTACCTATGAGAAGTTGTTTTCTATGCGACAAATCATCGTGATTATAAATGAAGGATATAAGCAGATATACAATTTTGTGAGGGAGAATGAAAATGGAGATTTAATAACGAGAGATAGAAATAAATCCTTTTGGCACAAAGACATTCGAAATGTTGTTACAAATGCATTACCAGAATTGACTAATGAATATGATAACCTGACTCAGAAACTAGAGAAATATTTTAATGATAATTTTTCATCCATAAAAGAGCAACGAGATTTATCTGTGCATTACGATAAAGTTGCAAGTAAAGTATATGATATGTCAGTTGGATTGAATGTTGAACAGACATTCTTAAAGATGTCACCTTTTCTTGGGATTTTAACTGAAATGTTTCGATTTACTGAAAAGATGGCATTGATTGCTTCGATAAAAGAAAAACAGAAAAAACAGGTAGCAAATACACAAATTGAAGAAATGTTTGATAATTTATTAGCAAAAGTTGAAAGTGCCAAGACAGATGAAAATGAAAAGAAAGTAAACGAACTATTAGATATGATAAAAAAATCAAAGCAGGATATTATGGAGAAAATAAAAAGCCCGAACACCTAACACACAATATAGCCAATAAGGGTTTCGGTGGTATGCGAAGGTTTTTAGCCCGCTTCAACTTTTCGTGTACCTTGACAGGAAATCGCCCGCAATCCCTTACTGGCCATATTGTCAACCGTTATAGCAATGTCCGAAACCCAAAACATAGAATATAAAAGCAGTTGGCGAGACGAGTATCTGAAAGGGATATGCGGTTTTGCCAATGCCAACGGTGGCACAATTTTCATCGGTAAAGATGATACTGGGAAAGTTGTTGGTATTACAGATTCCAAAAAGTTGATGGAAGAAATTCCGAACAAGGTAAGAGACACTTTGGGCATTTTGGTTGATGTGAATTTGCATAAATCTAAGCAAGGCGATTTTATTGAATTGGTGGTAGAGGCATATCCCTACCCCGTAAATTACAAAGGTCAATATCACATAAGAAGCGGAAGCACCAAACAGGAATTGAAAGGTGCTGCATTGGATAAATTTCTGTTGCAGAAAAAAGGTAAGCGTTGGGATGGCGTGCCTATTCCTAATGTATCGGCAAAAGACTTGAAGCAGGAAACTTTTGAGTTTTTCCGCAAGCGGGCTTTCAAAAGTCAGCGAATTGATGAAGACAGCTTAACCGACAGCAACGAACATTTGATTGAGAACTTGCAGTTGAAAGAGGGCGAATATCTGAAACGAGCCGCTGTTCTGCTTTTTCATTCCAACCCCGAAAAATTTGTAACAGGTGCTTACATCAAAATCGGTTATTTCCAATCGGATGATGATTTGAAATTTCAGGATGAAATTCACGGCAACTTGTTTGAGCAGATTGAGAAAGCAATGGATTTGCTGTTTACCAAATACATCAAAGCCGAAATCAGCTATGAAGGCATTAACCGTGTAGAGAAATATGAATATCCGAAAGAAGCCGTAAGAGAGGCTTTGCTGAATGCTATTGCACACAAAGACTATTCGGGTGGTGCTCCCATGCAAATCAGCGTTTACAGCGACAAAATCATTTTTTGGAATGAAGGACAACTGCCCGAAAACTGGACAGTGAAAACCCTTTTGGAAAAACACGCCTCACGACCTTACAACCCCGATATTGCAAATGCTTTGTTTCGTAGTGGCTACATCGAATCGTGGGGACGTGGAACTATTAAAATCATCAAGGAATGTAAACAAGCGGGAATCCCCGAACCAGTTTTCAGTTACGATTCAAGCGACATTTCTGTGGAGTTTAGAAAAGACATTTTCAATGAAAAGCATCTGCAATCACTTGACCTGAACGAGCGACAAGTAAAAGCTGTTTTGTTTACAAAAGACAAAGGAAAAATTACAAATAGCGATTATCAGACTTTGAATGATGTTTCAAGAGAAACGGCAACAAGAGACTTAAAAGAATTAATTGATAAACAACTAATAAAACCGAGCGGACAAAAAGGGGCAGGAGCATTTTATACGCTAAATTGAATTGCGTCATAATTGCGTCAATTGCGTCATCAACAAAACGGCAAAGAATGAAACAATTGCACATTAATAGCACAAATTGCACAATAACCGGCAACACCTCACCCTATTTGCAAGCACATTGCCAAAGCCCCGCACCTGTCCTGAGCTTGCCGAAGGAAGCCAACGCAACAGCCAAAGCTTTGTCAAAGAGCTTGCAAATGCTACCAAATAAAAACTGGTTTAAAAAATTTCCATCCCTTCAAAAGAAATAAAAAATGCAACGCACAACCTGACTCTGACAGACAAAAAAACAAACAGACAATGCAACGAAAACTCAACACTGACAATAGCTTACAAGGACAGACAACAGAACACCAGTTTCCAACAGCGGTTTTGCAAAAGTGGCGCTGCAGTGCTTCGTATGACAGTGAAGTGGGTAATCAAAATTTAGTGCTTCGATTGAAGTTTAGTGGTGAAAATCGCCACCTTCGCCAAGCCGCAAACCGTTAGGTTCAAAATTGTTTGGGTTTATCAGATACCGTAAATCGGAATTTATATCTTTGAAAAATTTAATTCATCAATCCAACACCAAATTATATGGAAAAGATTCTCGTTATTGGGTGCGCCGGGCAAATTGGTTCAGAGTTAACTCTTGAACTCCGGAAAATTTACGGTGATTCGAATGTAGTTGCAACCGACATTAAACCGGCCGAAAGGGAGATTACCGAAGGAGGCCCCTTCGAAATTCTTGATGTGCTCGACACGCACAGGCTGTTTGGCACTGTCAGCCGAAATAAGATAACTCAGATTTACCACCTTGCGGCTATACTTTCGGGCAATGCCGAGAAAAAACCCCTTGCGAGCTGGCATATCAACATGGAGAGTTTGATGAATGTGCTGGAGCTTTCGCGAGAACTAAAACTTAGCAAGGTGTTCTGGCCAAGCTCAATAGCAGTGTTCGGTCCAACTACCCCCAGGGTAAACACTCCTCAATTTACGGTGATGGAGCCAAACACGGTTTACGGTATAAGCAAACTGGCTGGCGAACGCTGGCTGGAGTATTATTTTCAGAAATACGGAGTCGATAGCCGCAGCCTTCGCTATCCGGGACTTATCAGTTACAAGACCGAAGCCGGTGGCGGCACCACCGATTACGCAGTTGAAATTTACTATGAGGCCGTAAGAAGCGGCTCATACGAGTGTTTCCTTTCTGAAGGCACTTACCTGCCTATGATGTTCATGGATGATGCAATCAAGGCAACCATCGATCTGATGGAGGCCGATGCCGCAAAAGTTAAGATTAGGTCGAGCTACAACGTTGCCGGTATCAGTTTCAGTCCAAGGGAGGTTGCATCTTCTATCAAAAAACGAATTGCATCGTTTGAGATATCCTATAGACCGGATTTCAGACAGGCCATTGCCGATAGCTGGCCACAAAGCATTGACGACAGTGTGGCCACAGCCCATTGGGGACTGAAATCAGTTTTCGACCTTGAGCGAATGACCGATGTAATGTTAAATGGGGTCATGGAAAAGTTCAAATCTCACTAAAATCATCAGGAATTATATCCTGTCAGTTTGCCTTCCCTCATAAACAGCAGGTCGTCGAAATAAACATCGGGCGATTTCACCAGACCGTCAAGATGGCTTTCCACGGCAATAGTGCCGCCCATCGAAAGGTTGTTTCCAAAGGCTATGTGAATAGTACCCAACACTTTTTCGTCTTCAAGGATAAGGCCGGAAAGCTGGGCTTTGTAATTTGTTCCAATGCCGAATTCGGCCACGGCGCGTGCTTCATGCCCTGACTTATCGAGCATAGCCTCCAGGCGTGCTGCCTCTTCTCCCCCCTTAATAGATACTGCAAATCCATTAACAACTTTTACCGTAATGGGTGTTTTTACCAACCCAATACCCGACATGGAGCCGTCAATTACTACTGTGCCGCTTGACCTGCCTTCAATCGGGGCAATATAAACTTCGCCAGAGGGCATGTTGCCGCTTTGGCCTTTTTCGCGAAGCACCCCTGTGCTTGGAAGAACTAACCTTCCTTCTACCGGCATGGTTATGTCGGTGCCAAGTTTGCTGGTTACCCTTATCTCTTTTACGCCTTGCATCTTCCCGGCAACAAAATTGGTCAGATCAATTATTTTATCGAAATCGGCATTAAGGCATCGTTCCATTATCTCGGCAGTAATACCAGGCATTGTTCCAACTCTTACACCCTGTTTTACAGCCTCGCGTCGGGCATTGGTATGGGTGAGCGATTTTGCAGTAGGGCAAACCACCACATCGGCCATTTTCATAAGGGCTGCAATTTGGGCAGGAGGTTCCTGGCCGTTAATATCGCGCGAACGCATTTCTACCAGAATACTTTCCCGGCAAAGGGTTTTACCTGCCTCGTGCAAAGCAAGGCCAATGTCGCGCTTCACCTCGTCAGTAATGATCACCAAAGATTCTTCCGGCTTAAGCCCCATTGCACCTCGCAATCCGATCATCGAAGCCTGCATCAACGATTCGTTTATTTTTACTGTCATTCGTTTGAAGTTTTTGCTGAAATGTTTGTTTTCGGGCAATATTACGAAAATTCCACTTAATGAATCACTTTAGCATGGGCAATTATTACACTCAAAGGCTCAGAAGCCTGAACCGTAAAATTATTCTAAATTTGCCCAATGTTCTGGATTGATACCCACAATCATATTTATTTGCCTGAGTTTGATCACGACCGGTCGCAGGTTATCGAACGTTCGATTGAAGCTGGAGTAAAGCTACTGCTTATGCCTAACGTAGATTCGGCAACGCATGGTCCTTTGATGGAGGCCGCATCGTATTATCCGGGTATTTGCCTGCCGATGATGGCGCTGCACCCAACATCAGTTAAACAGGGATTTGAGGCTGAACTTCAAAACGTTGAACAATCACTGAAGGAAAATAAATTTGTTGCCGTTGGCGAAACAGGCCTGGACCTTTATTGGGATAAAACTTTTTTTAAAGAGCAGGTTTTTGCTTTAAAACGCCATGCCGAATTAGCCCTGGAGCACAACCTTCCCTTAGTTATTCATTCGCGCAATGCTCTGAATGAAATTTTCGAAGCATTAGATGATTTTCGCAATAGCGGACTTAGGGGTGTCTTTCATTGTTTCCCGGGCGATGTAACCCAAGCGGCAAAGGTAATCGGTTTGGGCTTTTTTATTGGAGTGGGAGGGGTGGTTACCTATAAAAACGGCGGGTTGGCAAAAGTGGTAGAGTACGTTGGGTTGGACCACATCATTCTCGAAACCGACGCTCCTTACCTTGCTCCGTTACCCCATCGGGGAAAGCGAAACGAGCCATCATTTATTAAACTTATAGGGCAAAAGGTTGCTTCAATCACAGGCGCATCCCTTGCCCAAACTGCCAGTATTACAACAAGAAACTCAATGCAACTTTTTGGGATAACCACCACAGACAAACTAAACTGAACGGGCATGAACAGCGAGACTTCGATTTTGGTAGTTTATACAGGAGGCACCATAGGGATGGTTGAAGACACAGCCACAGGCATCCTGCATCCCTTTAACTTTGAGCATCTCACAACCCAGATACCCGAGATCAAAAAATTTAAATGCAACATCCGGAGCATTTCCTTTGATCCTGTGATTGATTCGAGTAATGTTACGCCCGAAGTATGGGTTCATTTAGCCAAAATTATCGAAAGCAAATATGACCTTTTTGATGGTTTTGTGATATTGCATGGTACCGATACAATGTCATATACTGCTTCAGCTTTAAGTTTTATGTTCGAAAACCTGAGTAAGCCGGTAATTCTTACAGGTTCGCAACTTCCCATTGGTGTGATCCGAACCGACGGAAAAGAAAATTTTATTACGGCAATCGAAATTGCCGCCGCAAAAAGGAACGGAAAGGCGTTGGTGCCTGAGGTATGTATTTATTTCGAGTATCAGCTTTACCGCGGAAACCGCACACATAAATTCAATGCTGAGCATTTTGAGGCTTTCAGGTCGGTCAACTATCCCGTTCTGGCCAGGGCAGGAGTGGAGATAAAATACGATTTCACTGCTATAAATCAGGTCAAAGATCAGGCATTCAGGATAATTACCCGGCTCGACAAACATATTGCCATACTCCGAATTTTCCCGGGAATAAGCCAGGAGGTAGTAGAGGCAACAATAAATATTCGCGGCTTAAGGGCTTTGATTATCGAAACCTACGGTTCGGGCAATGCACCTTCCGATTCCTGGTTTCTTGACCTGATGGAGCTGGCTGTAAAAAATGGACTGGTGGTATGCAATATTACCCAGTGCCGCGGAGGGTCTGTTCAGATGGCAAAATACGAAACTGGTCAGGGGCTTGAGAGGGCAGGAGTAATAAGCGGACACGACATGACCATCGAAGCAGCTATAACTAAACTTATGTATCTTCTTGGAAACTATTCTGAACCCAGCCAGATTAAAGAATATTTCCAAATGTCGCTACGAGGCGAATTGACCGTTTGATAGCTACCCCTGAGGATACCTTTACTTTTGGCTAAGCTTAAATGCCCCAACAATCATTTTGCCGGTTTTATCCAAGCCAGCCAAAACAGGGGATGTCTCAATGCACTTATGTACTTTTAACTGTTTAATTTCTCCTCATTACCCTCATACCTCTGGTTTTTCAAAAGCCAAAATACCATGAGGCAATTGAAAAATAAATTACTACCCCGCAAATATCGGTTATTGAAGTAATGAGAGGAGCACTTGCAGTGGCAGGGTCGAGCTTTAGTTTTGTGAATATGAAGGGTAACAGAAGACCAATAAGGCTTCCTGTCATAACGATTAAAACCATTGTGAGCGCTACAACAACAACTATTTCGGGTGCCCTTACACTTGCTATCAAGGCAACGCCAATGGCCATTGCTGCCCCAAGCATGAAAGAAACGATTATTTCTTTGCCAAGCAATTTATACCAATGGTAGAGCTTCACATCCCCAACCACCAGAGACCTGATCATTAAAGTGGCAGCCTGCGAGCCCGCGTTTCCGCCGCTACCTATAAGCAACGGAAGGAAAAAAACCAACGAAACCATCGATTCTATTACCGATTCATATGTTGCCAATGCCCCACTGGAAAAGATATTTACGAAAACAAGCGTGATTAACCATGGTATTCTGTATTTTACCATTTTAAAAGCTTTTTCCTTCAAGGGGTTAGTGATGGCCGATTGAAATGAGCCGAATTTATGAAAGTCCTCCGTTGACTCTTCTTCAACCACATCCATTATATCGTCAAAGGTTACTATACCCAGCAAAATGCCCTCATCATTTACTACAGGCAGAGCGACCCTGTCGTAATCCTTAAACATTTTAACGGCTGTTTCCTGATCGTTCATCACGTTAAGGGCAACATACCGGTAATCCATCAAATCGGAAATCAATTTATTCGGCGAAGCAAGGATAATTTCTTTAATGCGTATTTCATCAATAAGCTTCTGATAATCGTCAACGACGTAAATGATATTTAAGGTTTCCGAGTCATGGCCGAATTTGCGTATATGGTCCAGCGCCTGGGCAATGGTAAACGACGGTTTAACCGAAACGTATTCGGGGGTCATCAAACGGCCAATACTATCTTCGGGGTACCCAAGCAAACTGATTGCAACGTTGCGCTCCTGATCCGAAAGTAACTGCAACAGCTTTTGGGTTACCTCCCCGGGCAACTCCTCAAGAAAGGCTGTTCGATCGTCGGGGTCAAGGTCGTTGAGCAAAATTGAAATTTCGCCAAGGTTTTTGGCAAAACTATCAACGATTTCCTCCTGTTTGTCGTGCGAAAGATGCTGGAAAATTTCTTTTGCAAGCTCTCTGGGCAACAGCCTGAAAAGGAAAACATCGTTAGGCTTGGGCAGGTCCTCAATGATTTCGGCAATCTGGAAAGTATCATACTCTTTAAGGTTTTGTCTTAAAGAAATCAGATCTTTTTTCTGAAGAAAATCCAGAACTTCGGCTTTAATTTTAATGTCAACCATATTCGCGCCTCCTGCGTTTAAGTTCCACAAGGAGGCGCCGCCCCCTTACAGAAGAGTTATTTTGAATTTACTATGGTAAGGGCCTTCGTCCATTGAAGTAGTCGCTCTTATAAATCAGGCGGCAAATTTAGAAAAATAAATTTGAAAAGCTTAAAAAAGTTCTTTTAAAAATTACCCGCACCTGCTACCCTTTTCAAACATATATGGGTATCTGAAGTCGGTTGGAGGCAAAAAGGTTTCTTTGATGGTACGGGGGTTAATCCAGCGGAGCAGGTTCAGGTGGCTTCCGGCCTTGTCGTTTGTGCCCGACTGGCGGGAGCCCCCGAAGGGCTGCTGCCCAACTACCGCACCTGTGGGCTTATCGTTAAAATAAAGATTCCCGGCTGCATAGCGCAGAGAGGAGCAAGCCTCTATAAGAGCATAGCGGTCTTTACTGAAGATTGAGCCGGTAAGACCGTAGGGCGATGTGTTGTCGCAAATTGCCAATGTTTTTTGGAATTCCTCGTCGGGATAAACATAAATGGTCAGTACCGGGCCAAAAATTTCCTCTTGCATGGTTACAAAATAAGGATCTTTGGCCAGTATAACTGTTGGCTCGATAAAATAACCAACTGAGTTATCGCCATTACCGCCATGAATAATTTCAGCTTGCGACGAATCTTTTGCCTGTTTGATGTACTGCATTATCCTGTTGTAGGCTTTTTCATCGATCACGGCATTGACAAAATTGCAAAAATCGGCAGGGTTGCCCTGCTTTATTTGTTTCAGTTGTTTCCCAATATGTTGGTTTACTGATTTCCAAAGGCTTTCAGGAATGTATGCCCTCGAAGCTGCTGAACATTTTTGCCCCTGGTATTCGAAAGCTCCCCTAACGAGGGCTGTTGCCACCTCATCAGCATCGGCCGTAGGGTGTACCATAACAAAATCTTTTCCTCCGGTTTCACCAACAATTCTCGGATACGATCTGTAATTTTCAATGTTGTTGGCAACCGTTTTCCAAATATGGTTAAAAGTGGGATTGCCTCCGGTAAAGTGTACACCTCCAAGAAATTTATGGTTTAAAGCCACATTGCCAACGGTCGAGCCGTTGCCTGGCACAAAATTAATTACCCCGTTGGGCAGGCCGGCTTCCTGAAAAAGTTTCATAAGGTAATAATTCGAAAGCAGCGATGTGGTAGCCGGTTTCCAAACCACCGTATTGCCCACAACCACAGGCGAAAGGACCAGATTGGAAGCAATGGCGGTAAAGTTGAAGGGGCTTATTGCAAATACAAATCCTTCAAGAGGCCGGTATTCGAGCCTGTTGAGGGTGCCTGTTTCTGAGTGTGGCTGGTCGTTATAAATCTCCGATACGTAATAAGCGTTAAAGCGGATAAAATCTACTGTTTCGCAAACAGCATCAATTTCTGCCTGATAGGCATTCTTCCCCTGCCCAAGCATAGTCGATGCATTGATCAGGTACCTGTGTTTTTTCGTAACAAGTTCGGCCATTTTCAATGTTATGGATACGCGTTCTACCCACGACATTACCGACCATCGCTTATGAGCATTCAGTGCGGCTTCGATGGCCATATTTACTTCCTTTTCGCCGGCTAAATGGTACTCAGCCAAAATATGCCCATGGTTGTGAGGCATGACAACCTTTGCCGTATTGCCGGTTCTGATTTCTTTTCCATCAATAATCAATGGAATATCTGCAACGGTGGAACTTTGCCTCTCTAATTCCTTTTCAAGAGCAATTCGCTCTGCTGTGTTAATAGTGTAGCTTGCTGCCGGTTCGTTTAAAGGCCGGTTGTAAAAAAACAAAGCATTATTCATAGCGAAATTGTAAATTATTGTGAAACTTATTATTTCATTTAAAACACAAGGAAATTAGACATTCAAGGTCAAAATCCGATATCAACTTAACAGCCAATTTTCGTTAAGGTTCAAAAAGGGAGCTTTCACCGCAAAGATCATCCGAAGAAAATTATCAATCAGCCATCTGTGGCCTGTTTTGCCAGGCTGGCTTTCTCCATTCGTGCAGAAATACCTATACTTATTTCGTATAAAATCAGCAGCGGAATGCCTACCAGGATTTGGCTAATTACATCTGGAGGGGTAATTACTGCAGAAATAACAAGTATAAGAATAATGGCAATTTTCCTGTGTTTTCGCATGGCGGCAGGAGTAAGGATGCCAACCCTGCTAAGGAAATAAACAAAC
>DATIKK010000027.1:0-4884 GCA_035477635.1 Bacteroidales bacterium
ACTTTCCGGTCGAGGGTAACCCATACCTTTGTTAATGGTTGCTTGGTTTATGAGAACGGACGGATTTTTGAAGATGTAAAGGGAATGTTGCTGACCAGAGATTAAACGGGAGTTACTCATCCAATAACAACGCAAAAAAGCGAATATTACTAACTTTGCTGCTGCTTTCAGAAATTCAGTTTGTGGAAGCGATTGTGATATTTTTTGTTTTATGGAAGAACATTTCGACGACATAGCCGATATTCAACACCCCGAGGAGGGAGATTCAGACTCGTTACCTCCAAAAACCCTCCCTCGCGACAGTTTCACCACGACCAAATTATCGGGGATGTACCAGGACTGGTTCCTTGACTATGCCTCCTACGTAATCCTTGAACGTGCTGTTCCTGAAATGCGCGATGGTCTTAAGCCCGTTCAGAGGAGAATACTCCATTCAATGAAAGAAATGGACGACGGCCGGTACAACAAAGTGGCAAACATCATCGGGCATACCATGAAATACCATCCGCATGGCGATGCCTCCATTGGCGATGCATTGGTGCAGTTGGGACAAAAAGACCTCATTATCGACACCCAGGGAAACTGGGGCAATATTCTTACCGGCGACAGCGCTGCGGCTCCACGATATATTGAAGCTCGCCCTTCGAAGTTTGCCCTCGATGTTTTGTTCAACCACAAAACCACTCGATGGAAGCCGAGCTACGATGGAAGGAACAAAGAGCCTGTTACCCTCCCGGTAAAGTTCCCTCTTTTGCTTGCACAGGGTGTAGAAGGTATTGCCGTTGGTCTGGCCTCGAAAATCCTGCCCCACAATTTTGTTGAGCTGATTGATGCTGCCATTCTATATTTTCAGGGCGAAGAACCCAATATACTTCCGGATTTTCCAACCGGGGGTCTGGCCGATTTTTCGAAATACAATGCCGGGCTGCGTGGCGGAAAAGTACGGATTAGAGCCCGTATTTCAATGCTGGATAAAAAAACTCTTGTGATTTCTGAAATCCCTTTCGGAACTACCACCGGCAGCCTGATCGACAGCATTGTAGCGGCAAACGAAAAAGGAAAAATTAAGATCCGGAAAATTGAAGACAATACAGCACAAAATGTTGAAATTCAGGTTCATCTCATGCCAGGCATTTCGCCCGACCAAACTATCGACGCACTGTATGCCTTTTCCGATTGCGAAATAAGCATTTCGCCCAACAGTTGCATTATCGACCATGACCGGCCCCGGTTCCTTGACGTTAATCAACTTCTGAAAATTTCGGCCGACAATACCATTGACCTCCTCAGGAGCGAGTTGGAAATAGAAAAGCACGAGCTCCTCGAACAACTTCTGTTTTCGAGCCTCGAAAAAATTTTTATAGAAAAAAGAATTTACCGGCAAATTGAAGAATGCGAAACATGGGAGGCCGTTATCGATACCATCGACAAAGGCCTGGAGCCATATAAAAAACTGTTTTACAGGGAAATAATCCGCGACGATATAGTCAGGTTAACAGAAATTAAAATAAAACGCATCTCGCGATACGACGCTTTTAAAGCAGATGAACTGATGCGCGAACTTGAATCAAAACTCGCTAAGGTTAACGAACATCTGGCCAACCTGGTTCAATACGCCATCGATTATTTTACAAGGATAAGGGAGAAATATGGTAAAGGACGCGAGCGTAAAACAGAAATTCGGTTTTTTGATACCATTGAGGCTACTCGTGTAGCTGTGGCTAATGAAAAATTGTATGTGAACCGCTCCGAAGGATTTGCCGGTACTGGGATGAAAAAGGACGAATACGTTTGTGATTGTTCCGACATTGATGATATCATTGTGTTCAGGGAAGACGGAACATTTCTGGTAACAAGAGTATCCGAAAAATCCTTTGTTGGCAAGGACATTATACATATTGGAGTTTTCGAGCGGAACAACGACCGGACCATCTACAATATGGTCTATCAGGATGGGAGCAAAGGGGCTTCCTTTATGAAACGTTTCGCTGTTAAGGGGATAACCCGCGACAAAGAATACAACCTTACACGCGGAACCAAAGGAAGTAAGGTGTTGTATTTTACCGCAAACCCCAATGGTGAGGCCGAAATGGTTACGGTTTTTCTGCGGCATAAGCCCAAACTCAAAAAACCTGTTTTCGACCTTGATTTTGCAGAACTGTCGATAAAAGGGCGTGCAGCTACCGGCAACCTGGTTACCAAACACCCTGTTCGCAAGGTTGTATTGAAAGGCCTGGGCGTTTCGACCCTAGGGGCAATTGACATCTGGTTCGATGATTCCGTGTTGAGGCTCAACACCGACAAGAGAGGCTTTTTCGTGGGGGACTTCAAGGGTGATGATAAAATCCTTGCTGTTTTTCAAAACGGCACATACAGGATAATGGGGTTTGAATTAGGTTCGCATTTTGATGAGAAACCCTTGTTGATTCGGAAAATGAAAGAAGGCCTGGCGCTTTCGGCTATTTTTTTTGATGCGGAACAGGGGTGCCAGTATCTGAAGCGTTTTGAGCCCGAACCCAATGGCAAAGCAACCCAATTTATAGGTGAACATCCTGGCAACAAGCTGATTTTGATTACCGATGAACCCTGGCCAAGACTACAGGTAAACTTGGCAGCAACAGCGCGCAAACCCGAATCTTCAACAGAAATTGATGTGGAAAGCTTTATTGCCGTTAAAAGTTATAAGGCTCGGGGGAAACGCCTTTCGTCAATTGATATTGTCTCGGTCGAGTGGCTCGAACCACAGCGCAGGGAAGAACCGGAATCTATTGGCTTGCCGGAAGAAGAGGAACAAAAAGAACAGGTGGTTGAAAATATTTTTGAATGGCTTGTTACCCCCGAAGCGGATATTGATGTTCAATTACACGACGAAGATGAAAGTACTCAAAGTCAATTAAAAAAGCCGTTGATAAGGAAAAGCCCTAAGCCGGAAAGTCAAATTAAACCGGGCGACAGGGAAAAACAAATCCGGCTTGACCTTGACGTTTGATCCGCTGAACGGCTACAGTCTCGTTTATTTAGGGCAGTTTAAATGTAAAGGGAATTTATGTTTCGAAAAATATGCCTCCTCCATCCCATAAGGGGCCGTCGTAAAGCTCTACCAATTCTATACCTTTTATTGCCAGAGCTTGTTTGAGGGCGGCCCCTTCAGCAAAGAATCCGGTGCCCCCTGCAATATATAGCCGTTTGTTGAAATAACCTGCACATCCTCCAAAGAAGCCGTTCTTTTGCCCTGGAAGCAAAATCGGCTTGGGATCAACAAAGAAAACTTCCTTATTCCATCCTTTAAGTGATTTTTCAATCCCACGGTCGCTTGTAATGAATAGGTCTCCAGCCGAAACCAGGTTGCACCGCGTATATCCCTGTTTAACCAAAATAATCTGGCTTCCTGACATTTGTTGCAGTATTGCGCTATCGGTAAGTTCTGTATTGTGGATAAGGTAGCTGCCACAAACAAAGGCATTGTAGCGTGCTGAAGAAGGGTAAGAATAACCAACAGGTTCATTGCCAGCAATCAGTCTTAAAAAAGCCTTTTTAATCTCACTCAGAATTTTTTCGGGCGTGTTTGGGGCGGCCACAAGACCTGCTGGCGTGTGACACAAAAAAATATCTGGATGGCCAGAAATAGAATCATAAACTATGCCCGGAGCGCTGAATTGAACAAGACGGCCAATTTTTCCCAGGTTCTTTTTTACTTTTTCCGGGAAACGCATGTCAGCTATAATCAAAACTGTATTCCCTGCCATAATGCTTTTGGTTTGGTTTTATCTCAACTTGCGAAAAGTGCTTAAGCAAAAACTTTTTGTTTGATTGCCGGTGCCCAATAGCTGCACTGAGTTGATTTGGGGCAACTTCAATAATAAGTTTACGGGCACCATTAGGTTTTATCTGTTCTTCAAACCGGTCCTTCCATATTGCTGTATTTACCAATTCTCTGAGAGAAGGATGGAAAGGTCCGGCTAAAAGATCGTTTCCAGTACAAAGTCCTTCCGAAGGGTGCAATCCCAACCTGAGAATTTTTACCGAATGTTTTTCAAAAAAAAGTATCAATTTCTTGCATCGCTCTATGGTTTCATCTAAGGATAAAGGAATATAAAAGCCTTTTACGTACAAATCAGCCAATTGCGTATTCCTTATAACCAGCACAGGATAAATGCGTGTTTCGGATGCTCCAAGGTCAACAATCCTTTTTGCGGTGTAAATAGTCTTCTCCTTGGTATCCCCGGGAAGTCCCGTCATCATTTGCAAACATAATTTAAAGCCATGCTCAAGTATCAATTTTGACGCTTCCTCAACATGAAGGGCAGTGTGTCCCCTTCCTGAAAGGGTAAGCGTTTCATTATCCATTGACTGAACACCGAGTTCGACGGTTACTACACCGTTTTCTTTCAACAGATTAAGTACATTTGGGTTTATGTAATCGGGTCTTGTTGAAATCCTAATTCCATTTATCAATCCAAGATTTATCCACTTTGCTGCTTTTTTGAGGTATTCTTCCTGCGTTTGCAAGTCAAGGCCTGTAAAATTTCCTCCGAAAAAACCAACTTCAATGTTTTTACTTCCAGTGGGCATGTATTTGATCCATTCCGAAATCCTTTTATCTATATCGGGCGCCTTGAATACTGCTTCCTGGCCGGTAATTGAATACTGGTTGCAAAAAATACAACGGTTTGGGCATCTCAATTCCGGGATAAAAAATGGAACAATATAATGACGCATTTTGTATTGTTTTATGTAAATATAACAAAAAATCAGATTAAACGCCAATGTATCCGGATCAGTTGCTATAAATTTAAAAAGCTGCTCTGTTTCGGAAAGAACGGTTATATCAATAAAATTTATAATTTTGTTTAATAAAATTTATTTTTCAGCACATGAAATCCA
>DATIKK010000028.1:0-3073 GCA_035477635.1 Bacteroidales bacterium
CCATAAGGCATTCGTGAACAAATGCCATAATAGGGTGGTG
Organism: Bacteroidales bacterium; assembly: GCA_035477635.1. Classification (GTDB taxonomy): domain Bacteria; phylum Bacteroidota; class Bacteroidia; order Bacteroidales; family UBA7960; genus UBA7960. Next base: position 41 of record DATIKK010000028.1, read on the forward strand.
AGAAGCCCGACCCGGTTTTTGTGGATTATAGCCCTTACTGGCCCCGTATTGACTTCTATAACAGGTAAATCCTGTGAAGTCAAAATCGAGCTTGTAATTATCGAATAGATGGAGTGGAAGGAATCAGGCAGTTGATAACCAAGCATGTAAAGCTGGCAGATTGGTTTGCAGGGTTTATAAAAATGGATGAAAACTTTGAATTACTGGCGCCTGTAAAACTAAGTCTTGTATGCTTCAGGTACAGCAGGCAAGGCGCAAGCAATGAAATGTTCACCGAGATGAATCGAACACTCCTCGAAAAGGTAAATGCGACCGGCAAGATATACCTGACGCACACCATGTTAAACGATAAATATTGCCTGCGTGTGTCAGTAGGTCAGCCAAGGACAGACGAGAGGCATGTCAGGCAGACATGGGAAATTATCCGCAATCACACCCTCAAACTATAAGATATTTTTTTGGTGTTTTATTCAAATACTGCAGCATTATTTAAGCGACGTCTGAGAATATTTGAATAATCTCTGGCTTGTCTAATGCCGAAATCTGTATATGCACGTCGGGCATAGTTTAGCGCTGTCTCAAGGTCGCCAAGTATCTCATGCATCAAAGCCAGATTATAATAAGAACGTCCGGCGGTTTTCCGTTTATGGCTACCGGCTGATATTTCCCATCGCTCCTTTGCGCCATCCCAATCATTGACAGTAGCCCTCCTCACTCCGATTTCGAAATTAGCATCGCCCCTTCCCCGTGTGAAGAAGCTCCGGTTTGCCGTGAACCAGCTCGGAGATATGCGGGTTGAATACATCAGACCCGACTGCATGCTTACATCCCTGACTGCCTGTCTGTGATCAATAAGGTTTGTAAGAGCCATCTGCAGCAGATTTCCGGAAGTCTCCCACCGGCGGCTGTGTACGTACATGTGCTCATCAACAATAGTTTGTGTCGCAGGATCATAGAACCTGAATCCAAGATTAACGGTGGCCACGCCAGCAGCAAAGAATTCATTTACTGCCCTCTCGGCGCCTTGGCTATCCTTTCGTTGCACAACCCTGGATCCATTTGTTACAATAAAATCGGAATCAAAGGATTCTAATGTTAAAAGGGCATCAGTATCGTATTTGTTGCACAAATACTCTACCATTTCCCATTCAATGGGTGGCGGCCATTGCCCAGGCAATGACACGGGGTTGTCTATCACCTCATTTGTGCGTACAACAGCAAAACGTTGATTATCCTGAATACTTCTTGCCAAACCGTCAAGTGCAACCAGAGCCGCTTCCTTGTCGAGCCCCAGCAATTCGCCGGTAACTACCCGTTCGATCGTATTAACATTGTTTACAGGGGTTTCACTACGGTTGATCAACGCAATACTTTCTATATGGGGAGGCACAAAAACCGCAGCAGGCCTTTGAATCGGCAAATAAACGGTGCGCGAGCACGATATTGCTACTATTGCAATATAAAAAAGCGGTAATAATCGCTTCATAGTAGTTTTTTTTAATTTTTTTCTAGGACAAAATTCACACACCTCTGATGTGTCGCTAATATTTGATAATATTATGATTTGTGTAATCCTTCTTGCCAACAATAGTTATATTGAATCCCAGAAGATTGATTACAGAGGCCGCAATTTACCATCTTCTAACCAAATGTATCTCCGTACCTACACTGATATTTTAACTTTTTTTAAAGTCAGAATTATGCATGGCCTAATCTGGTTACTCATCCATGAGATGGTCTAGTCTGTCTGGACAGGTTTAAATTCAAAATTAAGTGTTATTGATAAACGAGGGGGGTCTGGGGGGAGACTCATAACTCGAATTTTTTGTTAATATTTTATGCCGCATTTCTGTAACGCTGGATTGGCGCGACATCCCCAATTGAAGAATGATCGCGTTTTTCATTGTAATAGCTCATAAACTGCGAACAAACCTTGTGAAGTTTATTACCTGTTTCAGGATGTTCCAGATTAATTTTCTCGTATTTGTTGGTGCGAAAGGACCGTTTTATATGACTTTTGAAGGTTGGTATTTAATAGAATTCCAACCTTCTTTTTAGCCTAATTTTTATTCAATCCCCGGTTGAGCAAATCATCATGAGTGATGATATTCGCTCTCTGTCCCCAAAGTTGGTTAGCCCAGTAGTGGCTCAAAACACAAATATTGTAAATTAATATTATTTAAAAAAAAATAAATAACACAAAATGGTCGCTACATTTTTTAAGTATAATCATGTTTTTTTATTAATTTAAAGGGCGAAAGTTTTTAACGGGTATAAAAGGACCTTTGCGGGTGGTAAACCGAAAAGCCCCGGCGCAGCGCCGGTAGTACTTGAATACTAATCTGTAAAAACAAGAACTATGATTTCAAAAAAAACATCTGCGGCTTTGTTTATTTTCATGGTTGCTGTTTTAATAAACAATCAATCCTTGGCCCAACAGGTATTGGACCATGCACAATTTAGATTCTCATACGAGTTTGCTATGGAGTTTGATACCTTAACATACAATGACACCCGGGAAGATATGATTTTTCTCCAGGTAGGGCCAAATGTTTCAAAAAGCTATAGTTACTCCAGGTTCTATTCGGATTCATTGAGGGCTTCACCAGACTATGAAAGAGCTATGAACCGAATCAGGCATGACTTTATAAGAGAATTTGGGCAAACAAGAAGAATTCCCGAATGGCTTGTCCGCGGAGCAGGTTTATTTGCTAGGGTTTACAAAAACTATCCGCAAGGGCAAGTTACCGTTACAGATAATATAGTCGCTAATCATTACATATATACTGACGAGCTTCATCCTCAAAACTGGGAGATTCTGGATAGCGTAAAAACCATTTTGGACTACCCTGTTCAAATGGCTGTGAGCGATTTTCGGGGCCGCCGCTGGACAGCCTGGTTTGCGCCTGATATCCCCATAAGCGATGGCCCGTGGAAATTGAGCGGATTACCGGGTCTGATTATGGCAGCATACGATGCAAAAAAACACTTTCGTTTTCATATTGTGGGAATAGAAAAAGTGCAAGACCAACC
>DATIKK010000029.1:0-7233 GCA_035477635.1 Bacteroidales bacterium
ATAAGCGGCAAAAATATACCAAGCGAATTATAAAGGGTCGGACTTACCTTTTCAATGATCATTTCGACTAGTTGAACCATAGCAGCAATGATTGCAATAAACATTATGAAGGCGAGAAAACTCAGGTCAACATCTGCAAACTGAGGTCCCAACCAAGTTAGCGCCCCTGCACCAAGTATAAGATTCTGCAGCAGGTAGTTTACCGGTACGGTTATTCCCAAAACAAAAATAACTGCAAAGCCCAAACCCACGCTGGTCTTAATGGTACGCGAAACGGCCAGATAAGAGCACATACCAAGGAAATAAGCAAAAATCATGTTGTCAATAAAGATTGACCTGACAAATATATTTATGTATTCTACCATAATCAGAAATTTTGAAATCCTTGTTTAAAAATCAGCTTATATCAACCAGCTCGGGTTTGCGGGATCGCTGAACCCAGATAATAATTCCAACGATAATAAGGGCCATTGGGGGCAGTATCATAAAACCATTGTTCTCATAGCCAAGCTCATACAAAAAGTCCGGGATAACCTGGTAGCCGAACAATGTTCCCGACCCAAACAATTCGCGAAAAAAGGCAACCAAAAGAAGAATTACCCCATAACCAGCAGCATTCCCAAGCCCATCGAGAAATGATGGCCAGGGTTTATTTGTCATAGCAAACGCTTCCAGCCGGCCCATAATAATACAGTTGGTAATAATGAGCCCCACAAATACTGAAAGCTGGCGGCTAACGTCGTACATAAAGGCTTTCAGTACCTGGTCAACCAGAATAACCAAGGTAGAAATTACGGTAAGTTGAACAATGATGCGGATACGCGGAGGGATGGTTTTTCGCAATAACGAAATTATTACGTTGGAAAAACCCATTACGGCCACAACCGAAAGAGCCATAACCAGCGAGGGACGCAATTGTACCGTAACCGCCAGAATTGAACAAATACCCAGAACCTGAACCGTAACCGGATTGTCTTTCCCTAACGGGTTTGCCAAAAGTTTGCGGTTTTTAGGGCTAAGCAGTTCTTCTTTTTTTGATTTATCAATGGTTTCGCTCATAGATTCTTAAGTTTTCTGAAATACAACTCATAATTTCCAAGACCATCGGAAAGCATGTTGTCCACGCCCCTCGAAGTAATAGTACCCCCGCTTATTGCGTCAACACCGTGAAGGTCGTCTGGCCGCGCTCCTCCCCTTACAACCCTAACAGGCGAAAAATTGCCTTGCTCATCAAAAATCCTTTCCCCAATAAACTGCGACTCAAAGACCTCATCGCGTATTTGGGCTCCTAAACCAGGAGTTTCGCTGGCATGGTCAAAATTGGCCCCGGCAATTGTAGCCATATCTGATTCAAGGCTCAAATATCCCCAGATGGGCCCCCACAAGCCTGCACCCCTTACAGGTACAATGTAAAATGTCTGGCCATTTACCTCAGCCACAAAAACTGGCAACTGACGTTCTTCGGGTGTTTTTCGTATTTCATCTCCCAAATCCACTTCAAATGCTTCGCCAGGAAGTTCCTCTCCACCGGTATTTACAATTTTCGAATCAACGATGTACTGGTTAAATAATTGCTCGGCCTCTGCCCGGCTTACCCGAAGGTTAATAGAGGCGAGAATGTTCTGCATCCTTTCTAAGCGAATATTTCTTTCCTGCATGGGTCGCAGAAACATGGCGGCCGACGATAATACAAGGGCCACTGCTACAACCATTACTGAAGAATAAATGAAAATATATCTGTTGCTTTGCATGGAAAAACTGAATTTGGTATTCGTTTTTAGGTGTTAACCAGGGATTTAAGCCGTTTTAAACGTCTTTTAATATTAGCCTCAACCACATAATGGTCGATTAGTGGAGCAAAGGTGTTCATAAGTAAGATAGCCAGCATCATTCCTTCAGGATATGCAGGGTTTAAAACCCTGATAATAACTGTGATCACGCCAATGAGGAAACCATAAACAAATTTTCCAGTCAAGGTTTGCGAGGCTGTAACCGGGTCGGTTGCCATGAAAACGGCTCCAAACATAAACCCACCCATTACCAGGTGATAGTATGAAGGGAGAGCCATGTAATCGTTCTGGGCAAAGAGGTTAAAAATTCCTCCCATAAAAAGCCCACCGATGACCACCGAAGCCATTATTCGAAAACTACCTACCCCTGTAACCACAAGAATTATTGCCCCGATAAGGATAGCAATGGTCGAAGTTTCGCCAATGGAACCAGGTATCGTACCAATAAACATTTCAAACAGAGAAGGAAGATACTGAGCCTCATCCAGTTTCAACAGCGCCAGAGGGGTAGCCCCTGAGAAACCATCGACCAGTTGCTGCCCTTCGCGAAGAGTGGTATCTATCCATACTTCGCCCGAAAGATGAGCAGGGTACGCAAAAAATAAAAATGCCCTGGCAAGCAGCGCAGGATTCCATATATTCATCCCGGTACCACCAAAAACTTCCTTGCCTATAATCACTGCGAAAATAGTGGCCAAAGCAACCATCCAAAGGGGAGTTGTTACCGGAATGATTAGCGGAATCAGCATTCCTGACACCAGAAAGCCTTCATTTACTTCGTGATTGCGGATTTCGGCAAAAATAAACTCCGTAACAAGGCCTGAACCGTAACTGACAATGATAAGCGGCAGTACCCTAAGCAAGCCAAACCAAAACTGCTCAAAAATGGTTACTTCAAGCCCCACAGCCCTGTAATGCTGAAACCCGACATTCCAGATTCCAAACAAAAGGGCGGGTATCAGCGCTATGATGACATGAAACATGATACGCTTCATGTCTATGGCATCGCGAATATGACTTCCCTGACTGGTTACATCGCCTTTTACATACAAAAAGGATTGAAAGGCTTCAAAGGTTCTATGAAGTTTTTCAAACTTCCCACCTTTTGCAAAATGAGGGTATAACTTATTTTCAACAAACTTATACAACGCTTTCAAGGTTTTTCTCCTCTATTATTTTTATAAGTAACTTTATCAGGAAAACTCTGCTTTAATGGTATCGAGGCCCTCGCGGATCAATGATTGAATTTCAATCTTTGATGGACATACAAATTCGCACAGGGCCAGGTCTTCGGGAGCTACTTCGTAAATGCCCAGTTGCTCCATTCTCTCAATATCATTAATCATAATAGCTTTCAGCAAGTGCATAGGCATAATGTCCATAGGCAAAACCTTCTCGTAAATTCCTGTCATTACAAAAGGTCTTTCGCCACTTCGCACCATTGTATCGAGTCTGTACTTTTTCCAGGGCATAAGAAAAGAAGGCCAGGTTCGCGAAGCGCTGAAACGTTTAGGGTTTGGAATAAGCCACCCAAACAATTCGGGTTTGGTACCTTCGGGAATTACCGAAATCATATCGTCATAAAATCCTAAAAAGCCTCTTTCATCAACTTTAGTGCCCGAAATCACATTTCCGCTGATAATTCGTAATTCATCACCGGCATTGTACCTGATATTGGCTGAAGTAACAGAATTGATCCGGGCGCCCGCAATTAGCTTGTAGTAACGTGGTTTAAACACTTCTGGGCCGGCCAGGGCAACAACCCGGGTGGCATCATAATATCCATTGTTAAAAAGACGCCCAATCGTAATCACTCCATATACATCGAGATACCAAACTATTTCGCCCTTATTTATCGGTGAAATATGGTGTATCTGAATACCGACATTTCCAGCCGGGTGAGGGCCTTCAAAATAATGAATGTTTGCATTCTGAGCTTCGAGAAATGCTTGCGATTTAGTATTTTTGGCATCAACGCTAAGATGCACCTTCCTGCCTGCGAGTTTATAAAGAGCATCAAGTCCTGTTTGAAAATTCTTTTCGTTTCCATTAACAACGAAATCAAGATCGCAGGCCAGAGGTGCCGTATCAAAGGCCGAAACAAAAACAGCCTTGGGCATATTGGCAGGATTTGCAATGATCGAAAACGGCCTTTGCCTGACAAGCGGCCATGTACCACTTTTCAACAATTTTTCAATTATCTCCTCCCTGCTGAGATTCAAAGGATCTGATTTACCAAAGTCAATATAATCCTGCTTGCCATCTGGTTTTACAAGAACCTCGAGTATCCTTCGCTTGTCGCCCCTTACCACCTCCGTTAAAATGCCGCTTACCGGGGAGGTGAAAAGAATTTTTTCATTATGCTTATCCATGAATAAAGGCGACCCAACTTTCAACTGGTCGCCTTCACCAACAAGCATTTTGGGGGTTATCCCATGAAAGTCGGTCGGTTTTACTCCGTAAACATCCGAAAAAGCAGTGTTCATAAGAATCCTGTCAGCCTCACCGAGCATGGGAATATTCAAGCCTCTTTTAATTTTTATTGCTTTGGGCATTTTTGGGTTTAAATTTGTTAGAGAAACGGTTAGGCAAAATTATGGATAATTTTAAAGAATTGGTAAGCATTATTGTTTTTACTCATTGGGCTATTTAAATGTTTTGAATTAACCTTTTTGAGGTTTATCAAAATTAATCTTACTTATTATGTCTCAAGCATTTTTTTCTTTCAAAATTCAAAATTTTTCGGCAAAAGCATACCGAAATGTATGGTATATTTTGTTTTTGGGGTTTTGTTTTTTATCAGGCGCAAGCGGTCAGGCAAAAGAATTTCATGATTCAGGTAAATTTTCAGGCCGGGAACGTCAAAGAGCCAGGCAGGCAGAGACGGTTGTTTTAAAGGACTTTTTTCTTTTTGGCGACCACATTTACTCCAAAAACATTCATACCATATTGTTTCACCCTGAAGGTGATGAATTTTCACCTCCCCGGATAAGGCTAAATTCAGGTGAGCAATTGGTCCTGATTTTTGATGATCTTGATGCTGATTTTAAAAATTACTACTACACCATAATTCATTGCGACGCCAACTGGCAACCCACTAATTTGCAGAAATTCGAATACATTCAGGGTTTTCATGAGGATATAATACGCGATTATTCCCGGTCGATCAATACCTTAGTGCCGTACACCCAGTATTTTTTGGAATTCCCGAACAGGAACATTGCACCGGGTATATCGGGCAACTACATTCTGAAAGTTTATCTGAACGGAAATCCTAACGAAGTGGTTTTCACACGGCGATTTGTGATTTATGAGCAACTTGTAGGTATTGAAGGGATGGTAAGACCGGCCACACTGTTAATGTACCGCGAAACCCACCAGCAACTCTCCTTTTCAATAAACACATTAAATTATCCTGTTTCAAATCCAAATCAGGATTTACGTGTGGTGATTACGCAAAATGGCCGTCGCGACAACGCATTAACCGGCATTGCTCCCCGCCTGATACAAGGCAACAGAATAACGTTTGACCACGAAAAAGAATTGCTTTTCGAATCAGGCAACGAATTCAGAAGGTTTGATATCCGAAGTCTGCGGTTTCGATCCGAGAGGATTGGCGAAATCATGCGGTCATCCATGCACTATGAGGTCTTTCTGCTCCCTGACCAATTAAGGGCATTTCGAAGTTTTTTAACTGAAAGGGACATTAACGGGAAATTCGAAATAAATACCCACGATGCAAAGGATAAAAGGTTGGAAGGTGATTACGCCTGGGTTCATTTCAGATTGCCGGTACATGAACCATTTGAAGATGCATCGGTTCACATTTTGGGAGGCTTAACCTGCTGGTCGTTTACCGAAAATAACAAAATGTCGTTTAACCCGGCAACCAGGGCTTACGAAGCCAATTTACTGCTGAAACAGGGGTTTTACAATTATAATTATGCATTGCTTGAAGAGGGGGAAAACACCGCCCGCCTGGCAGACATAGAAGGGAGTTTTTCAGAAGCAGAAAATGAATATACCATTTATGTATTTCACCGCAGGCCAGGCACACTTTATGACAGGCTAATCGGATTAAGGAGCCTGAACTCGAGAACAGTACAGATCAGCCCCCGCTGATAAGGTGCAATACTACTACCTGATCGCCTTCTTTAATTAAGGAACTTTCAAAATTGGCTGGCAAAACAGGGCTGCCATTAATGCGAACTGCCAGAAATTTGAAGGTAAAATTTTTCAACTTCAACAATTCGCTAACCGAGAGCGAATCGTACCCTTCAATCTGATCGGGCTTGTTATTTAGAATAATATTCATCTATTAAAAATTTTCACTTGTTCCCAATCTCTAAAAACCGTTTTCATTTTAATTGCAGGCAACAAGGAGTTGGTTATTCGAAATTCCTCCTTACTTCTTCCTTCAAAAAGTCAATAGCCCTTCGTGTTGCCATTTTATCGACGCTCATTTCAAGCAACTTATTGCTAAGCTCAACAGATGAAGCACTCTCGTCGAGCTGAGTTGCCGAAATATTTACCTGCCTGATCATTTCTTCTCTGGCAGATTTAACCATTTCCCAAACTCCTGATGAAACAAAAAGTTGTTGGGAAAGGTTATGGTTGTACTCATCGCGTATGGTCTGAACAAGCAATCTTTGGAATTCTGATGCGCTCATTCCTGATTGGTGTACCCGCATAACCAGGTTGGCCGGCGAAATTCTTTCAAGTAGCAAAATAATACGCTCGTAAGCCTGTAACCTGAGTGGAAGCGTTACACGCAGTTTTTCAAGGCGGAAATCAACCTCGCGCCTTTTATTTTCATTTACAAAAAATTCTTTGAGCAAAAAATAGGCGGTCAAAAAAACTATTAAGGCCGGAATGGTGTAAAAAACAGAGTTTACAAGTGTTTCAAAAGCATTTGCCATGTGATGTTATTTTCAGCAAAGATAATGGCTTTTGCTTTTGAATAAGAATCGCCATGATTCGACAAGAAACAACTAAAACTCTAAGATTAAACCTGCCTGAATAGTTTATTTGTTAAATTTGCCCACAAGCGCATTAAACATTATTGATAGAAAACCCCCATCAGTTTTAAGAATTTTATTTCATTGATTATGATAGCTTTATCAGACCGCATTAAACAACTCTCGGAGTCTGAAACTCTGGCCATGGCACAACGAAGCCGTGAACTGAAAGCCAAAGGATATGATGTAATAAACCTTAGTCTTGGAGAGCCAGACTTTTTCACGCCAGATGCGGTTAAAGAAGCCGCAATAATGGCCATAAAAAACAACTTTTCGTTTTACACCCCTGTAAACGGTTACCCCGAACTCCGCCAAAGCATTTGCAACAAGCTTAAACGCGACAATCAACTCGAATTCACCCCTGAACAGATTGTAGTTACCACCGGAGCCAAGCACGCTTTAATCAATGTTTTAATGTGCCTTGT
>DATIKK010000030.1:0-22442 GCA_035477635.1 Bacteroidales bacterium
CTTCATCAAAGTTCTTAGGTCGGAAGCCGCCAATTTGCCCCAAATTGTGCCCAAGCCCCAAACCGCTGCCTTTGTAAAGATTGAACCTTTCTTCCCAATCTACGGGCGTAAGAACTGTTTGGGATACAATATTGCTGCGAATATCAATATTTACCCGGTCGCAAAAATCCTTCAGGATGCTTTCTGCAATTTCTTCTTTATCGCTCCAATCGGGCTTAAAACGCCTGTCGGGAACCGGACACAGGATGAAAAGGCTCTCGTGGCCCTCAGGCGCTGCTGCAGGGTCGGATTTTGACACTACATTCACATAATAATAGGGTTGATTGAGTTTGATTTCATTTTTGAAAACCTTGTTTGAATATTCTTCAAAATTGTTGCCCAAAAAGTAGTTGTGCAAGGGAACATTATCAAGTTTGCGGTTGATGCCCAGGTACATGGTAAACGGGGCAAGGGTCCACTGCATATTATTGAGCTTTTTCTCTGAAAAGTCGCCTCGACGAAACACCTTGTGCCGGAAATACGCAGCGTCAGAATTCACGAGAAACACATCTGCCGGCCATAAGCGGCCCTGTTTATCAACCATAGCGCTAAGACCCTCAGAGTCGTTCTCCATAAAATCAACTATTTCAACATTCAAATGAATGGGAATGCCTGCTTTATCAAGCTCAGACTTTAAGCCCTCCACTATTTTGTACATACCCCCTTGCACATTGTGGTAACCATTGTGCACAAGTTCTGTGTACGACAAAATGGTGTATATGGAAGGGGTATCGAATGGTGTGGCACCGAGAAAGAAGGAAACCAGAGAAAAAATCTCCTTTACCTCCCGCGATTCGAAATGGCGGTTCATCTCCTGCCAGAAGGACCGCAGCAAGCGTGGCGAATGTTTTACGGGTACACGGGTTAGCGTAAGCAAATATTGCAAGATGTTATCGTAATTCCTTTTCAGAACCAGATGTTCCGTATCGTGAAAAAACTTCCCGGAAGCATCCAGGAACCGTTGCATCTTATTCTTAAAATCCGGTTCAATATCAGCAAATTCACCGGCCAGGCGATCCAGATCGGAATAAATGAAGAAGCGTCGGTCGGAACCTCTGAAATTGACGGTATAAAGAGTATCGAGTTTCTTAAACTCGAAGGGTATCTTTTCAAGTCCGGCATCATTTACAAACTCATCAAACTCGTAAGTCATGCTAAAAAAAGTGGGACCCAAATCCCAGGTAAAACCATCCTTTTTCAACTGATTAAGCCTTCCGCCCGGCTGGTGATCCTTCTCCACAAGTTCAACCTTATAGCCTCTCCTGTGCAGCCTTAATGCCGCCGTTAACGCTCCAAGTCCGCTACCTACAATCAACACTTTCTTCATACACTTTTGCTTGGTGGGTGATATTTTATTGCTTTATTCCTACTCGTCAAACTATCGCCGGGTTTCGCATTTTTGCACCTCACCCAAAACCTGCCTGTTGCACGCTTGCTTATCCAGGAACCTGACCAGGTCTATAAGTAAACTCCACTTTGTAGAAACCCTGAAGTCATCATAAAATCAGTCCAAAAAAACACTAATTCGCTACGGGCTTTTTTCTAAATTTTTTCCTCAGGTGTGTCGAATTACATTTGACAAAACAAAATAGGTTTGCAAACATTGATGCTTTTATTTTCCACTACCATTCTTCTCGGTAGTCTGCTTGAGTCAAACTTCAATTGTATTAACTAAAAAAATTGCAATTTTGTTTAATAAATATTTGCAAAAAATAAACAAAGAGAAAACTAAATTGTTCAGAAAGTGAGGCACAAAAGATTTGAATAATAAGCCAATGGGAATAAAAGCAGCAGTAGTAGGTTCGGGTATTGGAGGCCTGGCATCGGCATTGCGTTTGGCAGCAAAAGGATATCAGGTAGAGGTGTTTGAGAAGGCAGCAGTTGCGGGCGGAAAAATAAACGAAATCAGAATGAATGGCTTTCGTTTTGATACCGGACCTTCATTGCTTACTTTCCCTTCCCTGATTCATGAGTTGTTTGCCCTTTTTCAGGAAGATCCCAAAGACTTCATACAATTTATGAAACTGGAGATATCATGCAAATATTTTTGGGAAGACCTCACTATGGTTGAAGCATGGCAAGACCCCAGTCTGTTTGCTCATGAAATAGAGCAAACTACCGGAGTAGATGCCCGAAAAGTAATTTCTTATCTGCAGGAATGCGAAAAACTGTACCAAATTGCAGGTGATGCTTTCATTTTCAACTCTCTGCACAAGCCTTCCAATTATTTTACTGCATCTTTTTTGAAAACCCTGCTTCAAGTCCCCGCACTGGACCCGCTTCGAACCCTGCATCAGCGCAACAAAGCCTGGTTGGGCCACCCTAAGGTAGTGCAGATATTTGACCGATATGCCACCTACAACGGATCGAGCCCCTACCACACACCTGCTACTCTGCGGATGATTGCCCACCTGGAGCACAACGGTGGCGCATTTTTTCCCTTTCAAGGGATGTACAGCATCGTACAGGCTTTGGTGAATTTCGCCAAAAGCAAGGGGGTGAAATTCCATTTCCATTCCGAGGTGGAAAAAATCCTTACATCAGCCGCCGGAGTAAAGGGAGTAAGGGTTGATGGAGCAGACCTTCCCTTTGATGTGGTGGTTAGCGACATTGATGTGGTAAGCCTGTACAACAACCTACTCGACGGATATCCGTTGCCAGCAATCCAGGCAAGTCAGCAACGGTCAAGTTCAGCCCTGATTTTATACTGGGGCATTGGCAAGTCATTCCCAAACCTGAACTTACACAATGTATTGTTTTCGTCAGATTACAGAAAAGAATTCAGGCATCTATTCGAAACCCACACCATTGCAGACGACCCAACAGTGTATATCTTTATCAGCTCTAAGATGATTCCGGGAGATGCCCCTGAAGGCACCGAGAACTGGTATGTAATGATTAACGCTCCTGAGAATAACGGACAATACACTACAGAAACCATCCAATATGCCCGAAGCAGGATCATTGAGAAAATACAGCGCACCCTCGGGATTGACATATCACCATTGATACTATGCGAAACTTTTGCCGACCCCAAATCTATCGAAGCCGATACCGGATCATATAAAGGATCGCTTTACGGATTAAGTTCCAATGGAATTTGGGCGGCATTCAACCGCCATTCCAATTTTTCGCATAAAGTAAATAATCTGTATCTTGTTGGGGGCAGTGTGCATCCGGGAGGAGGAATCCCTTTGTGTCTGGCTTCAGCAAAAATCGTTGCAAAAGAACTTCCATTAATTTCATAAACCAAAATGCTTTCCAATATCTGTCTTTCAAAAATTTCAATTATTAAAATCATCATTGCGGTGTATTATGCTGTGGGAGTTGCAGGCCTCATAATCCCGGCAACCAGTGCGTTGTTTCAAAGGCTGGTGCCACTCACTCTGATTTCGAGCATTGTAGTGCTACTTGCGTTTCATGCAAAATGGGAGACAAGGCATATATGGGTGTTTGCATGTATTGCATTGCTGGGCTTTCTGGTCGAAGTATTGGGCATAGCCACCGGGCTTGTATTCGGAGAGTACTCCTACGGAACCTCATTGGGTTTTGAGATCCTGGGCACCCCGCCAATTATCGGTATCAATTGGCTACTGCTCACCTACTCTGTTTACGGAATTCTTGAAAATACCCGTATAACGGCGGTTGAAAAAACCCTGGCAGGGGCACTCATGTTGGTAGGGTTTGACATAGTGCTCGAACCGGTGGCAATAGCTCTGGATATGTGGAGTTGGGGCGGCGGAGTGATTCCCCTGCAAAACTATGTAGCTTGGTTTGTAATTTCCATTGTATTTTTGGGCATGATGCACCTTGCAAAAGTAAGAACCAACAATCCAATGGCTGCGTTTATGTTTTTTGTACAACTGGCATTTTTCATATCCCTGAATTTTTTTATTTGATTTTGCAGCTATGATTCGCGTCAAAATTTCTTGATATTTGATGTTCAGAATCGGTAGATAACGAAACGCATAAAACTTTCATGGCTAAATGATTACAGCTTCCCATCATCCCTTTTATCTCCTGTTTTACAAATCGGTTGTATTTCTGATGATGCAGTTGTTTTTCAGCCGTATCAAAGTACGCAATCACACCACCAACAACGGTAAAGCCTTGCTGATTATCGGTAACCACTTCAGCTGGTGGGACGGATTTTTTGGGCTTTATGCTACCGAAAAAGCTCTGAAGCGAAAGCTATTTGTCATGATGCTCGAAGACCAATTAGCTAAAAGGAAGTTTTTGAGCAAGATAGGAGCTTTCTCCATTAAAAAGAATTGCCGCAGCGTTGTGGATACATTCAAATACGCTACCTACCAGCTGTCGAACCCCAAGCATGCGGTTCTGCTATTTCCTCAAGGGCGCTTTCAAAGCCAAGGATCGCTGCCACTGCAGTTCCAAAAGGGATGGATTCGCATCCCAAAAGATGCAGGCAATAACCACCAAATGGTTTTTATGGCTTGCATAATGGATTACTTTTCGCACATGAGGCCTTCTCTGACCATTTACCTGAAAGACTATACACCTCCTTTTGATTATAAAAATCCCGATGTGGAGTCGGCCTACAATGCCTTTTATCTGGAATGCCTGCAACACCAAAATGCGCAATCATGATCTACATCAGTGGGTTTGTATTGGTGTTTCTTGCTGCGAGGTTGCTGATATCTCTCGCCAATCTGCTCACACGACAGTGGCTGCCTCCAGGCACTCCTGCCTCAACTCCCTTAGTATCGGTTCTCATCCCGGCTCGCAACGAAGAGCACAACATCGAAAGATTGCTCAACTCCCTGCTCATACAAGATTATCCTAAATTGGAAATTATTGTGTATGACGATCTTTCTGAAGACAATACTGCTGGGCTGGTTCAACGGTTTTGTGACACCGACGAACGGGTGCGGCTTGTAAGAGGAGAAGTCCTGCCCGGAGGTTGGTTGGGTAAAAACTTTGCCTGCCACAAGCTTTCGCTGGAGGCCAAAGGGTCGTACCTGCTCTTTTTGGATGCAGATGTAATCGCATTGCCACAACTTATTGGCCAGGCGGTGGCATTTATGGAAAAACACCGGCTTGCCCTGCTCTCCATATTTCCGCAACAGCTAATGCAAAGCTTTGGCGAACGCATTACCGTGCCCCTTATGACATGGATATTAGTAAGCCTCTTGCCCCTAAAACTCACCCGAGACTCAAGGCGGCCGTCGCTTTCGGCCGCAAATGGGCAGTTTATGCTTTTCGAAGCAGAGATGTACCGCAAACATAGTTTTCACATGCTGGTAAAAAATGCGGCAGTGGAAGATATCATGATTTTCAAGCAGATAAAACACCATGGGCTTAAAGGACATACCCTGCTGAGCAACGGGCAGATAAAATGTCGTATGTACAAAAATTTTGACGAAGCGGTGAAAGGCTTTTCAAAAAACATTTTCTATTTTTTTGGAAATCACCCCCCTTTGGCCTTCCTTTTCGCACTTACCACCACCTTCGGGTTTATACCCATTATGCTGGCTCCGGGAGGTCATTTGGTTTTACTTTGGATTGCCGGAGAAGTAGCAGTGCGCATAACTGTAGCTGCAGCTACCAGGCAAAATGCAATTTTGCTTATCCTTTTGGCTCCTATGCAACAATTGGCACTTATTTGGATGGTAATTGCTGCATACAGTGTCAGAACCCGGCGTCAGCTTCAATGGAAAGGCAGACCGATACTTGAACCTTAAATTTTCATTCATTAACCTACAATCCTGTGAACACCAATATGCACACATTTTCATTCATAAAACCTTGGAGCAATTGCAGGAAGTTGCAATGCAGCCCGATACAATCCACTACTCTTATTGTGATTTTTGCTGTAATTCTCACGAGTTGGGCAGAAGGCGCATCCGCACAGCGAAACGCGAACCTTCAAAGTTTCCGCACTGAGATTTATGAGGCGTATGTACTCAACAATATGCCCCAATGGGCAAGGACCGTTCAGGCAATGGAAGCTGCCTACATGTTGCAACCTTCCGGAGAACTGCTCTACGATTTGCTGCTGGCACAATATGGCATCATTGGGTATTACTTAGGAAACAACCGGAGAAGTCTTGGCGAACCCATGTTGGAGCGGGCAGAAAACCTGAATAAAACGCTGAGTGTTACTCCAGGTTTTCAAGCCCAGGCGAGCGCTTTTGAGTCGGCATTCATTGCCTTCCGGATTTCGCTGAGTCCGGCCAGGGCGCTTATTTTGGGTCCGCGCAGCTCCAATGCAGCAAACAGGGCCGAGCAGCAAAACGCCCAATATGCAAGGGTTTGGGTAGAGAAAGGAAACATAGAATTTTTTGCCCCTGCCCCATTTGGGTCCAAAAGGCAGGCTATCGTTTACTACCAGCAGGCAATCAGGCTCATGGAAACCAGGATGTATCCCTCCCACCGCTGGCTCTATCTCAGCACTTTAATTTCTCTTGCCAATTCTTTCGAGAAAACAGGCAATGTCTCCATGGCAATCCAAACAATCGAAAAAGCGCTGCGCTTCGAACCTCGGTTCAAATGGGCGAAAGAGGAGATGCTTCCCAGATTGCAGAACTCGCAATAAAACCAGCCTCTGGGTATTGCTTTTTTAGGCAATAAGCAGTACCTTTCTCCGTAAATAATTTTTAATAACGGTTCCCGCATGTCCGGAACATGCCGGCAGGCAGGCATCCGACCTTAATCATAAAATAATTGACGGATGAAACGAGCCATTCTTACTACAGACCTTTCGAGTGTTTCCGATTTGCTCTTAAATTTTTTGCCTGATTTAAAAAAAATCGGAACGAACCACATTACCCTGTTGCATGTACCGGTTGTAAGTTTCAGTTATACGGAATACAGTGGATATTCCATGATGGTGCATATTGAAGCCCGTCTTTTGAGCATGAAGAAAAAAATATGTTCAATGGGCTTTGAAACTGATTTTGTAATTCGGGAAGGACTACCATCGCAGGAGATTGTTGACTTTGCAAAAAAATACCCCGAAGCAGTAATTATAATCGGGAGCAAGGGATATGGCTTTGCCAGACGAAACTTGATCGGCAGCACTACCCTCCGTGTGATTCAGCAAAGTAAAAATCCGGTGTTGCTGGTCAAGATTAAAAATATAGGGAAGAACAGCGCGGGACAGGACGAATGCGGCCTGGAACAGAAAGAACTTTTACAGCATGGATTATTCCTAACCGATTTTTCGGAAAACGCTAATCAAGCTTTTACATTCGCTAAGAATTTCATAGCATCTAAATTTCAGCAATTTACTATTCTGCATGTTCAGGATGCTGTTTCTCTCAGGCACCATGACCAAAAAACCATTGACAACTTCAACCAGATTGACGCTGACCGCTTACAAGCAATGACCGAAGACCTCAGGGTGCACACAGGCGCCAAGGCTACCTTGAAACTCACGCATGGGTCCGTCGTGCCCGAAATCATGAGAGAGGCCAAGCTAAATCAGGCTTCGCTCATTATCATGGGCAAGCATGGCCGTTCATTTTTTTCGGATATTGTTTTGGGCAGTACCATTACTCCTGTAATTCAACTGGTAGAATCGAACTGCCTTTTGATACCCTTGCCTGATGAGAGAGGACCAGCATAATTCGACCTGGTTAATTAAGGGAAGCAACTCGAATTTTTCCATTCTGCCCCGGCGATTGAGCAGCATATCGATATTAAAAGCAATAGTATGAGCGCCTTTTCGCAGTAGCGCCACCTATCTTTTGCCGATGTGCTAAAAAACATACTTATTCTGGAGATGCAGCCATCGGGTCGCATCCTTTACCAAGTATTTCCAAAAAACATTACCTGAAGCTGATTCCTATACCGGCAGTAGCCACCGGGTAACGCGCCAATGTGTAAGCAGCGTGAATATGCAGAACAGCCAGTTTGAAAGTAGTGCCGAGGGTAAGTTGAACCTCGCCGGAATTTCTATACTCAAGCGAAACGGGATTAGGCATATCTACTATGGTAGCCGTTCCTGCGGCAGGGTTAACATTCAAAATCGGGTAGTCGCCTACTAGGCCGAATGTGGTGTTGAACCCGGAATAGCCTAATGATGCAAATGCAGTAAGAAAAGGAATGTCAACCGAGGCTATCAGGTTTAGGGTGTATCCGCTGGAGTTCATTTCAAATTCCTGGTTGTCGTAGTATGGCCTTCCACCAGTAACCGTAATCGTGCCTACAGTCTGGGGGTATATGTTTCTCTGAAGATCAAGCTCAGTTACTGCATCGAGACTTGAGTATGCTGCCAGGAATGAGAAGTTCCAGAATGGAACTCGCCTTGCAATGGGAATCAGCTTTTTCAAATCATATTTGAATCCAACGCCCCATAGCGAGCCCTGACTTCCGGAGTAATTCATTTTCGGTACAAATCGACCGAACACCTCAAATCCGCCAGGCAAACCTACGCCGGCCCTGACCATTGGCAAAGGAACGGCAGGCATTCTGAAACCATCAGGTGAAGTAAACTCAAGAATGTTAACTGTACCGACTGGTGCCGGGAATGTTTCGGAAAAACGAAGAACAGGTCTGGTCTGCGCGCGGCCGGAAATAGTGGGGGCCATAAAAACATTTGGATCCAGTAGCTCAAGCCTGTCAAAACTGATCTGCGAAAGATCGAACATCCTATAGGCGCTGGGTACAATGGCTGCGCTAAAAGTTATCGTAACGTTAAAGCCAAGGGTATTGTGAACCCTCGCAGTGTTGAACCAACCGGCATTTAAGGCCGAACCCAGTCCATAACCGAGTGGTTTCATGTAACCTTCGGCAATCTTTTCTGCATCACTAATTCCTCCCTGCAAAAAATTCACCACCGACTGTTGAGGGGAAGCTTTTATAGAGATAAGTGAAAACATCACTAAAAACAACAAACTGATGGTTCTGGTTTTTTTCATCTGGTTAAAGTTTTATGGTTAAGGTAGGATAATTTGTTCCGTTTACTAAAAAATTTATAGTTCGTCAAGACTAACTTCCATGCAGTTAAGAGAAACGGGAAAAGTCATCATCATTACCTTGTCGAAAAGAAAAACAAAAAAAGGTATCAAATTTTTGGTTCGACCGATACTAAGACAACTATCTATATGTATCAACGGCAAATAAATAAAAAAATTGCTGACCTATGAAAACCACTATGAGGTCGGTAGAAAATTTTGTGATTGATTCATTACGTTTCTATATCCGTATTCTATGTTTACCTTTGCCCATGTAATAAAAACCATTAAAATATGCTCAGAACACATACTTGCGGCGAGTTGAGGATTAATGATGCGGGAAACGAAGTAATACTTGCGGGCTGGTTGCAGCGTTCGCGCGATTTAGGGGGTATGACTTTTGTTGATCTTCGCGACCGATACGGCCTTACCCAGCTTGCATTCAATATGGAGACAGATGCTGCTCTTTGCGAAAGAGCAAGGAGTTTGGGCCGCGAATATGTGTTGCAGGTAAAAGGAAAGGTATTGGAGCGCAGTAACAAAAACCCGAATTTGCCGACAGGCGACATCGAAATATTGGTTTCTGCCCTTACCATACTCAATCCGGCGGTCACCCCACCTTTTACAATCGAAGAAAACACCGACGGGGGAGACGAACTCAGGATGAAATACCGGTACCTTGACATTCGCCGTAGCAATGTGCGCCGCAACCTGGAGCTCCGGCACCATATGGCGTTTGAAACCCGGCGGTTTCTCAGCGAGAATAACTTTCTGGAAGTCGAAACCCCTGTCTTGATCAAGTCAACCCCTGAAGGCGCACGCGATTATCTTGTACCCTCGCGTATGCATCCCGGCCAGTTCTATGCCCTCCCCCAATCGCCCCAAACTTTTAAGCAACTGCTCATGGTTGGTGGAATAGACAGGTATTTCCAAATTGCAAAATGTTTCCGGGATGAAGACCTTAGGGCCGACCGCCAGCCAGAGTTCACACAGATTGACTGCGAGATGTCGTTTGTAACACGCGAGGATGTGCTGGAAACCTTCGAAGCTATGCTAAAACACCTGTTCAAATTCGTGAAAGGTATTGAAGTCAAAAATTTCGGGCGCATCACATATGAAGATGCAATAAAATTTTATGGCAGCGACAAACCCGATACCCGTTTCGATATGAGATTTGTAGAGTTGAATTATCTTGCAAAAGGGTGCGGATTTCAGGTGTTTGACGAGGCCGAACTTGTTGTTGGGATTAAAGTTGATGGTTGTGGGGAGTACAGCCGCAAACAGCTTGATGAACTGACAGAATGGGTGCGGCGACCTCAAATTGGAGCAAAAGGACTTGTTTATGTCAAGTTTCAGGCCGATGGCGCTGTCAAATCTTCGGTTGACAAATTTTTTAACCCTGAAAAATTGCACCAACTACTCACGGCATTTGATGCCAGACCCGGAGATTTGCTGTTGATACTTGCCGGTGATACTGAGGCAACCCGCAAAGGTTTGGGCGAGTTGCGCCTTGAAATGGGCAAGCGGCTTGGGCTGAGAAGCCCCGACAAATTTTCCTGCCTATGGGTGGTTGACTTTCCACTGTTGGAGTGGAAACACGAGGTGCAGCGCTATTTTGCCATGCATCACCCATTTACTTCCCCCCTGCCCGACGACATGTACCTGTTAAGCACCGATCCTGTCAAGGTGCGCGCAAATGCTTATGATATGGTGATAAACGGCGTGGAAGTGGGCGGTGGATCCATCAGGATTTTTGACAAAACTTTGCAGGAAAAAATGTTTGAGGTACTTGGGTTTACGCCAGAACAGGCTCATAATCAGTTTGGCTTTCTTCTCGATGCTTTCCGCTATGGCGCTCCTCCCCACGGAGGAATTGCATTCGGGTTCGACCGCCTTTGCTCTCTCTTCAACGGCTCCGAATCCATTCGCGACTATATTGCCTTCCCTAAAAATAATGCTGCACGAGATGTTATGATTGATAGCCCATCACCAGTTGACGAGGCTCAGCTAAAGGACCTGCACCTAAGACTTGAGTAATTTATGTGTAGATACCTTACTAAACAAAATGGCAGCACCAAGAATGGAGCCGACATCAAAACAGCAGGCAACATTAACTGAACAATAAAACCCGAACCCTAACACCCTTAACCTTAATCTCAGCCACAACCTCAATTGATCTCCCTCAAGAATATATCGGTGCATTTTGGCGGAAAACCACTTTTTGAGGATGTTTCGTTTATCATAAACCGGCGCGACCGTATCGGGCTTACCGGTCTGAACGGAGCCGGAAAAACCACCCTTATGCGAATTATAAAGGGTCAAATGGCCCCGGCAACCGGACAGGTTAGCGTCCCTGCTGCCAGCACCATTGGATATTTGCCACAGGAGTTGAAGTTAACCAGCAGGAAAAAAGTAATTGACGAAACCGTTGAAGCATTTGCAGAACTTAAAGAACTTGAAAAAAAAATCAGTCATTTAAACCAGGTTCTTGGCCATCCAGAGACAGGACATTTACCTGGCAATTCGGGTTTGTTTGGAAAACTTGTGGAAGCAAACGAGCGTTACTCAATGCTTGGAGGGGATACCCAATATGCCAGAGCAGAAAAAATGCTGCTTGGACTGGGCTTCGAACGAAGCGGCCTGGAACGTCCCCTTTCGGAGTTCAGCGGGGGTTGGCAAATGCGTGTGGAATTGGCAAAAATCCTGCTTCAGGCTCCTGACCTGCTAATGCTCGACGAGCCCACCAACCATCTGGATATTGAATCCATTCAATGGCTGGAAAACTTTCTTGTCGATTATCCGGGCGCTGTAATGGTTGTTTCTCACGATAGAGCATTTCTCGATAATGTTACAACCAGAACTATAGAGCTGAGCATGGGCAAGGTTTATGATTACAAAGCCTGCTACTCAGATTATGTTATGCTCAGGGAGGAAAGGCTCGAACAGGAGCTTGCTGCCCACAGCAACCAGCAAAGACAGATAGCTCAAATAGAACGGTTCATAACCAGATTCCGCGCCAAAAACACTAAAGCAAAGCAGGTGCAAAGCAAAATAAAACTGCTCGAAAAAATGGAGAAGGTCGAGGTGGATGAACTCGATAAAAGCAGTATTCACTTTCGGTTTCCTGAGGCCCCTCCATCGGGAAAAGTTGCTGTGGAAGCAACTGCCGTTTCAAAAAATTATGGACAACAAGTAGTATTGAACGACCTAAACTTTTCAATTGCCAAGGGAGAGCGGATTGCCTTTGTAGGTCGCAACGGTGAGGGCAAAACAACTCTTTCAAGGATTTTAATAGGCGAACTGGAACATCAGGGTGTCATCAAGCTCGGACATAATGTAAAAGTAGGATATTATGCCCAGAACCAGGCTGAGTATCTTGACCCTGACAAAACCATTTTCCAAACTATTGATGATGTGGCCGTGGGCGAGGTTCGCAAACAAATCAGGAGAATTCTTGGAGGGTTTCTGTTTAGTGGCGATGATATTGAAAAAAAAGTTAAAGTGCTTTCAGGTGGCGAGAAATCACGGCTGGCCATTGCCCGGTTAATGCTTGAACCGGTAAACCTGCTTGTTCTCGATGAGCCCACAAACCATCTCGATATGCGCTCAAAAGATATTCTGAAGAGCGCCCTGCTGCAATTTGGAGGAACGGTAATTATTGTTTCACACGATCGCGATTTTCTTCAAGGTCTCACAAACAAGGTTTTTGAGTTTCGCAACCAAAAAATTAAGGAGTTTATTGGAGATGTGTATGATTTCATACAGCAACGCAAAGTGGCTTCTTTGAATGCTCTGCAGGGAGGGCAAAAATCATTAATTAACCGAAAAAAAGCGGAGGGTTCTGATGTAAGAGAAACATGGGAGCAAAAAAAACAATTGGAGCGCGATCGAAAAAGGCTACAAAACGCCATTGAAAAAGCTGAGAAGGAGATTGCCTCTTGCGAAAAGAACCTGACCGATCTTGAAAAAATAATGGCCTCCCCCACAATTGAGTCTGACATGATAAAATCAGGCGAAATATTCGCCTGTTACGAGGAAACAAAAAATCTAATCCGGAAAGCGGAGGAAGAGTGGCTAACCCTGATTAGTAAACTTGAATCCATTGAAAAAGACCTAAGGGGCTGCTCATGAATGGTCTGTTGGTTCTGAGATTATAAAGAAAGAACAGCAGAATATTCTTCTCCTGCATATTTTAAAAAACTCAGAGAAATTGTGGTATGTTTTTAGCCGGTTTGTTTGTTTACTCGTACCGAAGCGATTCTATGGGGTCAAGCGCTGCAGCTCTTGCCGCCGGATAATAACCTGCAATCAGGCCAACGCCTGCGCAAAGGAGTACTCCACCAATTACCCACACCCATGGCACAACGAAAACATTGCCAATAATTACAGAAATCAGATTTCCTGTCAGAACGCCAAGCACTATCCCTAATGCTCCTCCAATCTGGCAAATGAGGATTGCTTCGGTCAGAAATTGCTGCTTTATAACAATGCGTGTGGCTCCCAGTGCTTTTCTGACCCCAATCTCCTGGGTTCTTTCCGTAACCGAAACAAGCATTATGTTCATAAGCCCAATTGCGGCACCCAGGAGGGTAATTAGCCCTATAAGAGTTGCAGCCACGGTTACATATCGCAAGTTTTCAATAAGAGCCTGGGCAATGTTGTCGCTGCGGGCAACATCGAAGTTGTTGAGTTCGCCCGAAGGCACTCTCCTGATTACCCTGAACAATCCAGTTGCTTCGCCAATTGCCGCTTCCATATCTTTAATGTTATTGGCGCTTACTGAAACTGTAAAATTCATCTGAGGTCTGGAAAAGTTATTCCTGGCAGCCTGAAGGGGTATCACACAGCGAAGGTCTTCAGAAAATCCAAGTCCCGCCCCTTTTTCTTCCAAAACGCCTATAACCTGGTATCGGGTATTTCCAATTGTAACGTTAGCTCCCAAAGGGTTTTCTTCGCCTGGGAAAAGGGTTTGAGCAACATTTGCCCCCAGTATTACCACGTTTTGGCCAAAGTCGAGTTCATGTGACGAAAAATTCCGCCCTTTCGCCAACTCGTTGCCCGAGGCAACAAGATAATTGTCATCACTCCCCAAAACCGAGATGTTTGGATTGGTTTCACGTGAGCCATACCTTACAACCACGGCCTGGTGTCCTGATACTGATACCGAAACCCTGGCGGGGAAGTCAAAACTCTCCCTAAATGCAGTGGCTTCATCGAAAGTGATATGTCTGAAAACCTGGGGTTGGGTTGGTTGTCCTCCGGTTTGAATTCGCATTTCACGGTTGCGGATAGTAAAACTGTTAGCTCCAAGCCGGGCAAAGTTGGTCGTAATGGAAGTCGTGATGGAATCAATGGCAGTTAAAATACCTACCAGGGCCATAATACCAATTGCTATAATTAGCACAGTGAGCGATGTCCGCAAAAGATGACTCCTGATTGACAGCAGGGAGACTCTTATGTTTTCAGTAAATACGGAGCTAAAATTTATCATGGTGCGTAATCAAAGTTTATTTCCGAAAGCAAGGTCGCCGGCATCGCCCAGCCCTGGTACAATGTAAGCCTTAGCTGTAAGTTCATCGTCAACCTCGCCTAACCAAAGCGAGAAACTACCAGCAGGAAGATGCTTTTTCATGTATTCTATTCCCTGCACGCTGGCAAGAACTGAAATAAAATGTGTATGCAGTGGTTTTCCGCGCTGAAGCAATTCTTTATAGGCCAGGACCATAGATGCCCCTGTGGCCAGCATTGGGTCGCTGATGATCAAGATTTTCCCTTCGAGGGGCGGACACGAAGTATATTCAATCTGAATAAAAAAGCGACCGTTTTTATGATGCTTGCGGTAGGCCGAAACAAAAGCATTTTCGGCCCTGTCAAAATAATTCAATATACCCTGATGCATGGGCAAACCGGCTCTGAGAATAGTGGCAATTACGGGTTGTTCGGTAAGAACTTCACACTGTGCTGTCCCCAATGAGGTTATCACCTCCTGAGGTGTCCACTGCAAGGTTTTGCTTATTTCATAGGCGAAAATTTCGCCCAGCCTTTCCATGTTTCGCCTGAACCGGAGGCTGTCTTTTTGAATTTCAACATCGCGCACCTCTGCAATGTATTGTTTGAGTATGGAACTGTTTTTACCCAGAACATGTATCATACCGCTATGTTTTTAAAATAACCCTTTCCAGAATACTTTCCGGCGACTCTGATAAGCTTTCAAAAAAGGCCAAACCAGACGGGGAAGCCGGTTAAATTTAATTTGTAAAAATACGCATTCTTTTGAACCAAACCCTTTATAAAACCGTGCAAGTTGCAGATCAGATGATCCTTCAAAATCAAAAACCAAATCGACGCCCGATTCCTTTTTTATATAGTCATCGATTAGGGCAAACATAGCACCTGACTGCAACCCCTCAGGAGTATTCCCGGTAAACAAAAGCACCGCCTTCCTGTTGCTTCGAAAAATCACAATTCCTGCACAAAAGGAGTTTTTATCATTATAAGCGCTTATAAGGCTTACCATTCCACGATGAATTCCGGCATAAATCAAATGCTTTAAACGTTCATAATCTTTTGCCGCAAATGATTCAAGTTTGCGTCCCCGGTTTTGGCGAAATGCCCCAACAATCTCCTCAGGGCGCCCTGTGTGTGCCACATAAATACCATGGCGATGAGCTTTCGCCAGGTTGCGCCGTGTGTTTGTGGAATAGCGGGCAGCTATTTGTTCGTAGGGCTCGATCAAATCAAGATGGTGAGTTATCCCCCGTTTTACAGTGAACCCATCAAAAGACTCAAATTGGTTATAAGTGTTCAGCGGATAATCAATATTCCGGATGTGCCGTGGTATGGCATCGATGAACCTTTTGGTAACGTTAGCGCTAAGATTTCCTGAACCAAAAATACCGAGTTGTTGAACAAAACAGGGATGGTAAACGTAGGATATTCCAAATTTTCTACGGTTTGGCAATGGCATTACGGCGTGGTAATCCCCCTCCACCAGAGCGTCCCAACCGGGAGCAGCCATATTAAGGTACCATGAATACGCATAGATAAGGCCATTTATCGCCTGCCCGATACAAGCATCCCATTTTTCGAAATCTATCTCATTATGGGCCAGATATCTGATCATGCTTCAGTTTTAATATTTTGTGCTGCCATCTCAAGCAGCAACTCGTAAACCTTTCGCCAGCCTGTCCATCGGCTCCGCTCACTTAAGGAGTCATTGTGCCATAAACTAATAAAAGTACCATTAACTTTCCGAACCTCAGCAATAATTTCACTGATTTTCGAAATGGCCTGAGCAGTTGTCAGGTTCATATAATCCTTCAGGGTGCCATCCATTACCGCAACCGGATATATGGTAAGGCTTGTGGGTTCTTCGCTTTTCAAATCGTAAAACAAAAAGGGGGTTGCAATGGAAGCCCTGAAGCCAGGAAGGGAGGCGTAGCCCATCGAAAAATCGCCAATTATGTTATTTTGTATTAAAAGACGGTAGGTCTCGGGCAATGTGAATTTTAAATAATGCTGCCTGCTCAGATTTATTTGCTTTCCTGCTATTTTTGACAAGCTGGCGGTTTCGGCAGCCATTAGCTTTGAATTATTTGCCGAAGCATATGACGGGTGAATGCCAATCCTGGCCTTTTTACAGATAGTGTTTACAAGTTTTTTGAATGCTTTAGAGTTGCTTGAAATATTGTGATCGCGTGGGCCTTTTTTTCCGCACAAAAAAAAATAATATGACTCAAACCCGTACTTTTTTTGCCAATTGAATTGCATTTCATACGTATCGAACGGATCCTGCCTTTTTCCGCCCAAAACCATTATCCGTTCGGACACTGAATCAAAGTCAAATTTTGACATTGATCTAATGGTTGCACCGAGCCCTCTAATTAAATCCCTTCCGCGGTATGCATAGGCCACATCAATATCGTAAGTGGGAATAAAATTGTAGTCAGGCACCTTGAAAACCAGAAAAGGAAAGTGGTGCTGCAACACCTTTTTTAACCTCCAAGCATAGTGGTTTACCAAAGGAATATCCAGAAACCCGTGGCGGTAAGCAAAGCTTTCCTCTGCCATAAATCGGCCATGCAAATCCTTACTGCCTTGCTGGTATTCTTCATAACGGCTAACAAGGTAAAACGAAGCAGCAAAAATATCGAATCCTAAAATACATTCGGAATTTACGGTTGGAAACAAAAGTGGAAAATGTTGTTTTTTTTCAAGGTCCGGCTCAAATTGTTCAATACCGGTTTTTTCGAGAAAACCACTGTTGTAAATAAAAATTCCACCAGGAATGATTCGTTGGGTTGCATATTGCAGTTTTGCCCCTACATAACACTCGTATTCTGATTTGTTGGTTGTCAATTCAACCTTCAGACCAAGAAGGGTTGTGAGAATAAGATGACTGCCATATTTTAACCTGTTTGGTGTTGTTGAGCAAAGTATTAAAATTCTTTTAGAATCTGTTTCCATCTCTGTCAGAGCACTCCATTATCGGCAAAGCTAAAATATTCGTTGTTGGCAATAATCAGATGGTCGATAACCTTAAGGTCGAGGAAAGTCCCGGCTTCTTTACATTTACGGGTAATATTCTTGTCGTTTTCGCTGGGTATCAATGCTCCGCTCGGATGATTGTGGCATAGAATTACCGACGAGGCGTTGTCGTCGATGGCCAGTTTAAATATTTTTTTGGGGTCGGCCACGGTGCCTTCAATGCCGCCTTCGCTTATGCAAATGGTCCTTTTAACCTTATTGGAGCGGTTAAGTGTTATAATCCAAAACTCCTCATAAGTGAGGTATCCGAGAAGCGGTTGCATTATTTCAAATACATCGCGGCTCGAAGTAATTGTTTTTCTTTGAAGAATTTCGCTTTGTTGTCTGCGTTTACCAAGCTCAATTGCCGCAACAATCGTGATGGCCTTTGCCGGCCCCACCCCTTTGAATTTGGTTAAATCTGAAATACTCAGCCGCGAAAGTTCGGCCACATTGTTCGAAACACTTGCCAGAATGCGCATTGCAAGGTCAACCGCCGATTCGGAACGAGAGCCAGAGCCCATAATTATTGCAAGCAATTCAGACTCAGAAAGGGCGCCGGGGCCTTTTAAAAACAACTTTTCGCGTGGCCTGTCCTGCTCAGCCCATTCCTTTATGCTTTTTTTTTGGTCCTCTTCACGAATGGATTTCATTGGCGAAAAGATTTTTCGCTACAAATGTAATGGGTAAATGAAAATAACCGGGCTTTCAGATTATAATAAAAAAAAAGGCCTTCATGTTAGATGAGACCTTTGCTGTAGCCCGTAGGGGAATCGAACCCCTGTTACAAGAATGAAAATCTTGCGTCCTAACCCCTAGACGAACGGGCCATTGCTTTTTACAAAAATATAGGGCTCAGGATCAGACCAAAAAATTTTTCAGCCTGTCAGGCAAGTTTATTTATGTGCCTCATAAGGCTCGACTTAAGGTTCGATGCCTTGTTACTGTGAATAACCTTTCGCTTAGCAAGCTTATCGACAAGCGAAACAACTTTCGGAAGCTTCTCGGCAGCTTCCAACTTGCTGTTTATAGTCCTAAACATTCTAACCGCATTACGGGTTGTTTTTGCATGATATCTGTTCCGAAGCCTTTTGATATTATTTGAACGGATTCTCTTTTGGGCCGACTTATGATTAGCCATAACAAGTATAATTTTCTAAATACAAAATGGTTTTTTTGTAGCCCGTAGGGGAATCGAACCCCTGTTACAAGAATGAAAATCTTGCGTCCTAACCCCTAGACGAACGGGCCTAGTTTTTGTCAAAAAAGGAGTGCAAATTTAAATCAAATTCTTAATATTGCAATAGACTTTGATAATTTCTTTTTTTTGAATAAAATTACACTCAGGTAACAAATCCTTTCGGATTCCGTTTAATGTAAACTGCTTGGCATGAACTTTGCGTGATTGATGGTTTTTTAATATTCAAAAATCATTTTTGCGATCGAATCATAGGTTGTTCAAATATAGTGGCTTATCACGATAAGTTATTGTGGAGTATAAGTTCAGACCCATTTGTTAAAAGTTATGCAATCAAATATATTTGCCATAAACGTATTAACATTTTTTTAATTCAAAAAATTAATGATGCTCACAGAATCAATTTTTTTTATATTTGTATGCTTAAAAAATGGGCTGTCTTTTTTTGAAGAGGAATTCGAAAGTAAACCTGGTAACACAACTTAATATCTAAAACTATGAGAAAAATCAACGTCAAAATTTTAGGAATAGCATTGCTTACAGCAGCAATACTCAGCAGTTGCGGAGTAGGCAGGATGGTTCAGGATTATGGTACCCATGTAGGGTATGCCCCAGCGGTAAATCCTTTGGAAAATCATGGAGGGAAAGTAGCTGCCAACGTCAAGGGAAGCATAAGCGAGGGATACTTTCATCGAAGGGCAGTTTTGGAAGTTACTCCAGTTTTGAAATTTGAAGGGCAGGAGAAAGTTCTTCCAACGGTTACGCTGCGCGGAAGCCGCACTACTGTGGCAGGGACAATGATAAACAGTGATGCTGCAGGAGCTTTCGACCTAAACAATGTAATTGATTTCAGGCCCGAAATGCTCGTTTCGGAACTGGTAGTTCGTGCCAGGGTTTACCGCGAAGGTCGCGAGGAACGTGCAACGACGCTTCCCGAAAGGAAAGTTGCTGATGGGATCATTAATACTGCAGAAAAGGTTGACCTAAGTGAGCTCAGAGTTGCATTTTTGCCAGACCGCTATGAAAAGGAAACAATTCATACCGAAAAGGCAAAACTATACTTTGCTTATATGAGGCACGACATTAACCCTCGCCTTGCCTTAAACCGCGATCCTGAAGCAATGGCAAAGATTGAAAACCTTCGGGCATTAATCAATAAAGGCTGGAGAATCAAATCGATTGACGTCAATGGCTGGGCATCGCCCGAAGGCGAAGTTGCCTTTAACGACAAACTGGCACAGAACCGTGCCACGGCCGGCGAGAGGTTCCTGACAGATTTGTTCCGGGGTTTGGAGACTGCAGCTAATGCGACCATCGAAAGGCCGGCATTTACGGTTACCGGAAAAGGTGAAGATTACGATGGTTTTATGTCTTTACTAAAAGCGAGCAATCTTCCTGAGAGAGATGCCATTGCAAACGCAATAAATGTATCGGTTAACCCTGCCCAAAGGGAAAGAAATGTTAAAGCTTTGACTGTTGCTTACGCAGAGGTCGAAAAACTGCTTGCGCCTTTGCGTCGGGCAGAATTCGTAATAAGCGTGTTTGAGCCTAAAAGGACCGACAGTGAAATTCTGAGTACGGCCACTTCTGATCCTTCTGTGCTTAGCCTTGAAGAGTTGTTGTATGGTGCTACATTGACCGAAGACCTAAACACCAAATTAGCGATTTACAAAGCCGGTCAACAGCTTTTTCCAAATGACGCACGGGCATTTAATAATGCAGGCGCTGTGAATATTAAGCTTGGCAATGCTGAGGCTGCAGCAACTGATCTTGCAAGAGCCAATCAACTTGCACCCAACAACCCAAGCATTCAGAACAATCAGGGTGTTGTTGCCATTCATAAGGGCGAAATGGATAATGGCCGGCGACTGTTTTCAGCAAGCGGTCTTTTCCCCGATAACATGGGTGTTATTCATTTAAGAGAAGGTAACTATCCGGCTGCTGTTACAGCCCTGGCTGCAAGAACTTGTACCTACAACCTGGCCATGAGCCAATTAATGGCAGGTAATCAGCAGGCTGCTCTGGCTACATTGCAGTGCTCACCGCAAACGCCGAAAGTTCTTTATATGAAAGCGATTATCGGGGCGCGCCGCAACGATACTGCCATGTTGTACGACAACCTGAGGAAAGCCGTTGCAGCAGATGCTCAACTAAAAGGAAAAGCCGCTGCCGACCGTGAGTTTTTACGTTTCCATAACGTACCCGAGTTTCAGGCTATCGTAAGATAAGACTAATCAGACCCTGTTTAAAAGAGGCTGTCTCAAAAGAACGAGACGGCCTTTTTTTTGAATAATTCAGGTTAGACATCTTCGAATTTGTAATTCAAAACAGTCTGCCAATATTGAAACTCCATTCTCAACAAATCTAAATGCCAGTTAGCGAAGGCTTTAACCACAAAGGATAATTGCAAATAATACTATTTTCCGAGTGGCATTGCAAATGCTGCTCAGTGGGGGGTATTTCTAAAATGAAGGCATTATTATGAAAATTTTAACCCAAAAGCTCATTTTCGACATTTCAATCTATCTTATTTTGCATAGAGTAGTCCTCCTGCAATTCTTTTTTCCGTTTTCGCTTTTTGTCCTGGTACCATGCAAGGATAAGTATGGCATCGACAACCAGAAAAATGATTAAAACTGTTATTGCTAATTCCATATGTAGTAGTAGTTGTATTGCAAAATATTCATACTAATTAAGTGGACCTATTCCGAAGAAACCGCCGTCACAATTTGTTAATTCCTGTAAGTCCATTTCCAGCAAATCAAATGTTTTAAGTTATTAAAAGTAGTCATTATGTTTTAATTTTGGAATAAATAACTCACCCCACCTCTAACCCTGCCGGGGTAGTAGCAGCCTGTAAGCTTACGGGGTATAAAATTAAAAGCACAGCTTCCGGTAAACAAGTACTCATGAGTTAAAATTGTCACTCCGTAGTGTTTTTTTCTTCTTTGACGCTAAGTTGCCTTGCAGAAAACGTTACGAGATATCCAATGGAAATTCGTATAAAAAGGTGTTTAATTGCTTGTCATATATTATAGGTGCCCCTGTTAATCATAATTCATCCAGAATCTCATATAACCTGATATTTTTCTTCTATTTTGAAAGTGTCGTTAATAGGTTCTATGACTTTTTCGAAATCTCTGTAGGCCGTCAGGCAAAAAATCAGAAAAAATGAATTTTTAGAACCCCCCTTTAGTTTTTTCTTGATAAACATACTTTTACTTTTGAGACACCCAAGTTAAAAATACTTTTTAGTATTATCAGGGGTTACAGAAGGTGCCTCTAAAAAATGCGGAAAACAGGAAAAAAAGCCATCAAGCCAGGTCGAACCAATTACTTTGTTGCCCGTAATCATCAACCAGTAAGCTCGTTTGGCTACGCCGCAAACTACTGATAAAAGTTGCTACATCATGCGTTAATACTTCAAGCGCATTTTCCGAAAGGTCGGACCGAAAACCCCTATCGGCCATTTCGGCTACCAACTGCATGGCGTAAACGCGACTAACAAACTGTCCAAGTTCAATTAATTTGCGCTGTGGCAACTGATTGTCTATTTCGAAATTACAAAGCTTACGCAATCGGTTGGCCACTAGAGGCACATAGGTTTTGAGAAAATTATACAATTGGGTTTCCTTTGCAGCCTTCATTATTTTCAGAAAGGCATCGGCTATCTTGTGGTAAAGTACATCATTTGAACCTTCGAAAATTTGAAACGGCCTGCTATCAACCGTCGATCTGCCAGCAATATGATTGAGCCTGTA